>JAGAKD010000056.1 GCA_017625815.1 Lachnospiraceae bacterium
CTAATGAGAAGGTAGCCATGGAGGTAGCTATAGGTGCATCTATATCAGGTGTTCGTTCACTTTGCTCTATGAAGCACGTTGGTGTTAACGTGGCGTCAGACCCACTTTTCACAGTTAGCTATATAGGAGTTAATGGAGGACTTGTACTTGTGGCAGCAGATGACCCTGGTATTTACAGCTCACAGAATGAGCAGGATAGCCGTATGGTTGCACGTTCAGCTATGGTTCCAGTTCTTGAACCATCAGACAGTGAGGAAGCAAGAGTATTTACCAAAAAGGCATATGAGATAAGTGAAAAGTATGACACACCTGTCATTCTTAGAACTACTACAAGACTTTCACATTCACAGGGGGTTGTTAACCTTGAGGACAGAGTTGAGGTAGAGGATAAGGTATATGAGAGAGATATGCGCAAGACAGTTATGATGCCTGCCTGCGCTATTGAGAGACATAAATTCGTAGAGCAGAGATTAAAGGACCTTGCAAATGATGCTTGTGATATGGATATTAACAAGATGGAGATTAACGACACTTCAATCGGTGTGATCTCAAGTGGTATTCCATATCAGTACGTTAAGGAGGTTCTCCCTAACGCATCAGTTCTTAAGCTTGGTATTGTTAATCCACTTCCACGTAAGCTTATTGAAGAGTTCGCTTCTAAGGTTGATAAGCTTTACATAGTAGAGGAGCTTGAGCCAGTTATCGAGGAGCAGGTTAAGTCTTGGGGTATCAAGGCTATCGGTAAGGAGATATTTACAGTACAGGGCGAGTACAGTGCCAATATGCTTAGAAAGGCAATCTTAGGACAGGAGCTTGATTTAGAATCAGCTGCACAGGTGCCTAACAGACCACCGATTCTTTGCCCTGGTTGTCCACATAGAAGTACATTCTCAGTGCTTAAGAAGCTTAAGATTCATGCAGCAGGAGATATAGGATGTTATACTCTTGGAGCAGTTGCACCACTTAACGTTATTGATACAACAGTATGTATGGGTGCAAGTATCTCAACTCTTCACGGTATGGAGAAGGCTAAGGGTAGAGAATTTATAAAGGATTGGGTTGCTGTAATCGGTGATTCAACATTTTTACATACAGGTGTAAACTCACTTATGAATATGGTTTACAACAAGGGTACAGGAACTGTTCTTATACTTGATAACTCAACTACAGGTATGACTGGTCATCAGGAGCATGCAGCTACAGGTAAGACTCTTATGGGCGAGCCTACATATCCTATTAACCTTTTCAATCTTTGTAAGGCTATGGGAATTGAAAATGTTTACGAAGTAGATGCTTTCGATCTTGATGCTATGGAGAAGATTATTAAGCAAGAAGTTGCAAGAGAAGCTGTTTCAGTTATTATCTGTAAGTCACCTTGTGCACTTCTTAAGTCATATGTACCAAAGGGTAAGTGCATTGTAGATGACGAGAAGTGTAAGAAGTGTGGTGCTTGTCTTGTGCCAGGATGTCCTGCTATGACTAAGAAGGACGGACATATCGTTATTGATGAGACTATGTGTAATGGATGTGGACTTTGTATGAGCAAGTGTCCATTTGATGCAATATCATTAAAGAAGGCAGGTGAGTAATATGGCTAAGAATACAGTAAATATTATGATAGTTGGTGTAGGTGGACAGGGAACACTCCTTGCAAGCCGTATCCTTGGAAATATTACTACATCAGCAGGCTATGACGTTAAAATATCAGAGGTTCATGGTATGGCACAGCGTGGCGGTAGCGTTGTTACCTTTGTTAGATATGGAGAGAAGGTTGCTGAGCCTATCGTAGAAGAAGGTCAGGCAGATATTCTTATAGCCTTTGAGAGACTTGAGGCATTAAGATATGCACATTTTTTGAAGAAGGATGGAACAATTATTATTAACGACCAGAGAATTGACCCTATGACAGTTGTAACAGGAGCTATGGAATATCCTGAAGGAATTATCGAGGAGCTTTCAGCTAAGTACAATGTTATATCAGTAAATGCTATGGCAGAGGCTGAGAAAATGGGTAACACAAGAGTATTTAACACAATTATTCTTGGACTTACTGCAACTAAGATGGAGTTTGCTAAGGAAGCTTGGATTGATACTATTAAGGCAATTGTTCCACCTAAGACAGTTGACTTAAATCTTAAAGCCTTTGAGCTTGGATATAGCTTATAGTTTTATTTATAGTAGGTGTAAAATAGATACTACAATGTATTATTTAGAGAAACAGAGGTAAATACAATGCCAATTACACAATATTTAGAGAGAAATGCAAGAGACTATGCTGACGAGGTATGTCTTGTAGAGATTAATCCTGAGATTCAGGAAAAGAAAAGAGTTACTTGGAGAGATTATGAGCTTATTGAGGCAAATCCATATTGTGACTATAGAAGAGAGATAACATGGGCAGTGTTCGATGAGAAGGCAAATCGTTTTGCTAACCTTCTTATATCACGAGGAATTAAGAAGGGTGATAAGGTTGGTATTCTGTTGATGAACTGCCTTGAGTGGTTACCGATTTATTTTGGTATACTTAAGACTGGTGCATTAGCTGTGCCACTTAATTTTAGATATGATTCAGAGGAGATTAAGTATTGTCTTAAGCTTGCTGATGTTGATGTTCTTGTATTTGGACCAGAGTTTATCGGTCGTATTGAGGAGATTGCTGACGAAATAGAGAAGAATAGATTATTATTCTATGTGGGCGGCAATTGTCCTACTTTTGCGGAGGACTATGATAAGCTTACAGCAAACTGTTCTAGCAAGAAGCCAGATGTAGAGATAACAGATGAGGATGATGCGGCTATTTACTTCTCGTCAGGAACAACGGGATTTCCTAAGGCTATTTTACATTCACATACTGCACTTATGCATTCTGCTGCCTGTGAGCAAAACCATCACAAGCAGGGAAGAGATGATGTTTTCCTTTGTATTCCACCTTTATATCATACAGGTGCGAAGATGCACTGGTTCGGAAGCCTTTTTGCAGGAAGTAAGGCGGTACTTCTTAAGGGAGTTACTCCTAAGACAGTGTTTGAGACAGTATCAAATGAAGGCTGTACTATAGTTTGGCTTTTGGTACCTTGGGCACAGGATATACTTCTTGCTATAGAGCGAGGAGAGATAAAGGTTGAGGATTATAAGTTAGACCAGTGGAGACTTATGCACATTGGAGCTCAGCCTGTACCACAGAGCTTGATTAAGAAGTGGAAGGAAATATTCCCTAACCACGATTATGATACAAATTATGGACTTTCAGAGTCTATTGGACCAGGTTGTGTACATCTTGGTACTGAGAATATACATAAGGTTGGTGCTATCGGTATTCCAGGCTACGGCTGGGAGGTTAAGATAGTAGATGAGGCTGGAAATGAAGTGGAAAAGGGCGATGTAGGTGAGCTTGCAGTTAAAGGACCTGGCGTTATGAAGTGCTACTACAAGGATAGAAAGGCTACAAACGAGGTTCTTAAGGGAGAATGGCTCCATACCGGAGATATGGCTATGATTGATGAGGACGGATTTATCTTCCTTGTAGACCGTAAAAAGGATGTTATTATCTCAGGTGGTGAGAATATCTACCCAGTGCAGATTGAGAACTTCTTAAGTAAACATAGTGCTATTAAGGACGTAGCTGTTATCGGCATAGCGGATGCTCGCCTTGGTGAGATATCAGCAGCTATTATAGAGCTTAAGCCGGGAATGATTGTTACAGAGGATGAGATTAATACCTTCTGTAAGGAACTTCCTAGATATAAGAGACCACGTAAGATTATATTTGCAGATATACCTCGTAACCCTACTGGTAAGATTGAGAAGCCAAAGCTTCGTCAAATATACAATAGTGAGGCACTTGTTGCTGCACAGAATAAGGCATAAATATTTTGTCTTTACATATTTGTGATATACCCTCATTGCTGGATAACCAGTAATGGGGGTTTTCTATATTCAAAATAGTTCTTGAGAAAAAGAGAAATACTTTTATTAAAGGAATAATAGTTATTGGAAAGTAGTCCAATAAATGGTATAATATTACCAGTTATGTTCATATAAAATTTTACTAGATTATAAGGAGGACGGTTATGTTAGAGCAATCTTATTATGACAAGGCTGATGAGATTATCGCAACCTATGGAACAGAAGCCAAATGGCTAATTCCAATTATTCAGGATGTGCAGACAGAGTATAGATATTTGCCACCTGAACTGCTTACATATATTGCTGGAAAGCTTAATATCACAGAAGCAAAGGCATATAGTGTAGCTACATTCTATGAGAATTTTTCATTTGATAAGAAGGGTAAGTATGTTATTAAGGTTTGCGATGGTACAGCTTGTCATGTTAGAAAATCAACAGCTATATTAGATAGATTATATAAGGAGCTTGGTCTTAAAGACGGCAAGCATACTACAGATGATATGTTGTTTACAGTGGAGACAGTTTCCTGTCTTGGCGCTTGTGGTCTTGCGCCTGTTCTTACTGTTAATGATGAGGTTCATGCATCTATGACACCAGAAAAGGTAACTGCACTTATTAAGGAATTGCGAGGTGAGAATTAATGAAATTAAATAACAGAGAAGATTTGATTAATGCTCGCCGTATGGCAAAGGAAGCTATGGCACAGGAGAAATTTAGAATTCTTATATGTGCAGGAACAGGTTGTCTTGCTGGTGGTTCTGCTAAGATATATGAGAAGATGTGTCAGCTCGTTGCTGGTAATTCTAATGTGGAGATAGAATTTAGCGAAGAGGCAGCCCATGGTGAAGATGGTCAGTGTCCGACTAAGAAGTTTGTAGAGGCAGCAGGAGTAAAAAAGAGTGGCTGCCATGGTTTCTGTGAGATGGGACCACTTGTTAGAATTGAGCCTTACAATTTCCTTTACACAAAGGTTAAGGAAGAGGATTGTCAGGAAATATATGAAAAAACAATCTTAGGTGGTGAGCCAGTAGAGAGACTCCTTTACGAGATGGATGGTGTTAAGTATCAGACACAGGAGGAGATTCCTTTCTATGCTAAGCAGACCAGACTTGTACTTAAGAATTGTGGCCATATAGATTCAGAGCATATTAACGAGTATCTTGCTGTGGGTGGATATGAAGCTTTAGAGAAAGCTCTCTTTGATATGACGCAGGATGAAATTATAGATGAGATATATGATTCAGAGCTTCGTGGTCGTGGAGGCGGTGGTTTCCAGACTGGTTACAAGTGGAAGCAGGTTGCTCGTCAGGCTGAAAAGATTCGTTATGTAGTATGTAATGGTGATGAGGGTGATCCAGGTGCATTTATGGACCGTTCTGTTATGGAAGGTGACCCACACAAGATGATAGAAGGTATGATTATTGCTGGATATGCTGTAGGAGCTCAGGAAGGCTATATATATGTTAGAGCTGAGTACCCATTAGCTATCAGTAGACTTAAGATAGCTATAGCTCAGGCTGAGGAAGCAGGACTTCTTGGCGATAACATATTAGGTTCAGGATATAGTTTTAAGTTACATATTAATCGTGGTGCAGGTGCTTTCGTATGTGGTGAGGGTTCAGCTCTTACTGCATCTATCGAAGGTGAGCGTGGTATGCCTAGAACTAAGCCACCTAGAACTGTTGAACAGGGACTTTTTGGTAAGCCAACAGTACTTAACAATGTTGAGACTTACGCTAATGTTCCTATGATTATTACTAATGGCGCTAAGTGGTACAAGGGTATCGGAACTGAAAAGAGCCCAGGAACTAAAGCGTTTGCAGTAACAGGAAGTATCAACAACACTGGTCTTATAGAGGTACCAATGGGTACAACTCTTCGCGAGATTGTATATGAAATTGGTGGCGGAATTAAGAATGGTAAGGAATTCAAGGCAGTTCAGATTGGTGGACCATCAGGTGGATGTCTTATTGGTACAGACCTTGACCTTCCACTAGATTTTGATTCATTAAAGAAGCGTGGAGCTATGATTGGTTCAGGTGGTCTTGTTATTATGGACGAGGACACTTGTATGGTTGAGGTTGCTAGATTCTTTATGAACTTTACTCAGAATGAGTCTTGTGGAAAATGTATTCCTTGCCGTGAGGGAACCAAGCGTATGCTTGAGATATTAGAGGATATTGTTGCAGGTCGCGGTACTATGGAGCAGCTTGATATGCTTGAAGAGCTTGGTACTGCAATTACTGATACAGCACTCTGTGGACTTGGAAAGAGTGCAGCTCTTCCTGTGCTTAGTACTCTTAGAACCTTTAGAGAAGAGTATGAGGAGCACGTATTACATAAGAAATGTCGCACAGGCAACTGTCAGGCACTTAGAACCTACAAGATAAACCCAGACAAGTGTAAGGGCTGTTCTAAGTGTGCTAGAAATTGTCCTGTTGGTGCAATTTCAGGTGAGATTAAGAGTCCATATACTATTGACCCACGCAAATGTATCAAGTGTGGTGCTTGTGAGAGCGACTGTCCATTTGGTGCAATTGAGATTAAGTAAGGAGGTGCTGGAATAATGGAATACATGACTATAGACGGAAGATGTGTTCCTATAGAGGTAGAGAAGAATATTCTCGCAGTTATCCGTCTATAGTAATGTATTCCATTATTCCAGCACCTCCTTACTTAATCTCAATTGCCCCAAATGGACAATCGCTCTCACAAGC
>JAGAKD010000057.1 GCA_017625815.1 Lachnospiraceae bacterium
AGAGTGTAACTATATAGTGTTTTTCGGGGGCGCAGGAGTATCCACTGAAAGTGGTATACCAGACTTTAGAAGCGTAGATGGATTGTATAGCCAAAAGTACAAGTATCCACCAGAAACCATAGTAAGCCATTCCTTTTATGTTACAAAGACAGAGGAGTTTTACGAGTTCTACAAGGACAAGATGTTATTTTTAGATGCTAAGCCTAACAAAGCTCATATAAAGCTAGCTGAGCTTGAAGCTATGGGTAAGCTTAAGGCGGTTGTGACGCAGAACATTGATGGTTTACATCAGGCTGCCGGAAGCAAAGAGGTTTTGGAATTGCATGGTTCAGTTCACAGAAACTATTGTACTAAATGTAAGAAATTTTTCGATTTGGAATATATAGTCAAATCAGAAGGTGTACCGGTTTGTGATGAATGTGATGGAGTTATTAAGCCAGATGTAGTTTTATATGAAGAGGGATTAGATCAGGATATACTCACTCGTACAGTAAAACACATTTCAAAGGCTGATATGTTGATTATAGGAGGTACATCTCTTGCGGTGTATCCTGCAGCAGGGCTTATAGATTACTTTTCTGGTAAATATCTTGTTGTGGTGAATATGGCACCTACTCCAAGAGATTCACATGCTGATATAGTTATTAATCAAAAAATAGGTGAAGTTTTTTCCCAGTTGTAGATGATTTTACAACTGGGATTTTTTTAGGTAGGCTATATTTAGTTTATGCCTTTACTATACTTCAAATTTTTGATATAATACTTTAGAATATTAAAGTGTGAAATTACTATTAACATAGTTGGAGGTATTTAGATATGGGAATCAATGGCATTATGATGCAGTATTTTGAATGGGATTTACCAGCAGATCAGTCACTTTGGAATAATCTTAAGGCTGATGCAACTAAGCTTAAAAATGCTGGTGTTACAGCTGTCTGGTTACCACCAGCATACAAGGGAGCGAATGGAGCAACAGATGTTGGATATTCTGTGTATGATTTATATGATTTGGGTGAGTTTGATCAGAAAGGTTCAGTTCCTACTAAGTATGGTACAAAGGATGAATATCTTGCGGCTATTAAGGCACTTCATTCAAAGAAAATCAACGTTTATGCAGATGTAGTACTTAATCATAAGATTGGAGCAGACGAAACAGAACAGGTTTCTGCTGAGGAATTTAATAGTAACAGTAGAAATCAGATGATTGGTGACGAGAAGAAAATTGGTGCATGGACAAAGTTTACATTCCCAGGAAGAAAGGGCAAGTATTCTGATTTTACTTGGAATTGGACTCACTTCGATGGCATTGACTGGGATCAGGATAGAGCTAAGAAATCTATATTCCGTTTCAAGGATAAGGATTGGGACCAAAATGTAGATAAGGAGCTTGGCAACTATGATTACCTTATGGGAGCAGATATAGATTTTGATAACTATTATGTAAGGGAAGAGCTCTTTAGATGGGGTAAGTGGTATGCAGAGTTTGCTAATCTTGATGGATTTAGATTAGATGCTGTAAAACATATCAACAAGTATTTCTATAAGGATTGGCTTCGCCATATCAAATCAGAGACAGAAAAGGATATGTTTGCAGTTGGAGAGTATTGGCATTGGGATGTTAATAAATTAATGGACTACATTAACTGTAATGAGGGAGAGGTAAGTCTCTTTGATGTTCCATTACATTTCAACTTCCATAACTGTTCTAAGGCACATGGTAATTATGATCTTAGAACTATATTAGATGGTTCATTAGTTAGATCTAATCCAACAAAGGCAGTTACCTTTGTTGACAATCATGATAGCCAGCCAGGTCAGTCGCTTGAGTCTTGGGTAGAAGATTGGTTTAAGCCTATGGCCTATGCAATTATACTTCTTAGACAAGATGGATATCCTTGTGTATTCTATGGTGACTATAAGGGTATACCTACTAGCAAGATTAAGTCTAAGAAAAAGGAACTTGATAAGCTTATGAAGCTTAGAAAGGACAAAGCATATGGTCCACAGCATGATTATTTTGATGATCCTAATTGCATTGGCTGGACTAGAGAAGGCGATGAAGAACATAAGGATTCTAGCCTCGCTGTAGTAATCTCAGATGGCACAGGCGGAACAAAGCATATGTATATTGGTAAGCAGTTTGCAGGTTGCCATTTCGCAGATATTATGGGAAATGCAAAGTACAATATTAAGATTGACGAAGATGGATTTGGTGATTTCTACGTAAACCGCAGTTCAGTTGCAGTTTGGGTTAGAAAGGAAAACAAATAACGGGGTGATGATATATGGGAAAAACTATAAGAACTGATGCAGTTAAGGATTTGTTTGAAGCGATATTAACTCTTGAAAGTGTTGAAGAGTGCTTCGATTTCTTTGAGGATGTTTGCACAGTAAATGAGGTTTTATCTATAGCTCAGAGATTAGCTGTTGCAAAGATGTTAAAAGAAAATAAAACCTACCTAGAGGTAGCTAAGGAAACAGGAGCTTCTACAGCAACAATAAGCCGCGTAAATCGCTCCCTCAATTATGGCAACGATGGCTACGAAATGGTATTTTCAAGACTAAACAAATAGCTTAAATTAAATACACACTTGACAATTAATGAATTATAGTTCTGAATATAAGGTGTGTCGGGTAGTATTTTATAACTGTTTAAGAGATTTTTTGCAATATCATTACCGAAGTGCTTTCGATGAGTACACCGCGTGGTATATGTCTGAGATGCTGATGGTGATATAAACATATAAGAAAGTTTTTTAGTCTAGTTTAAGAGATTTTGAAATATCTATTAGAGAATACTTGCGATTTCTTATAAGCCCCGTGTTTTAGAAACTCGCA
>JAGAKD010000058.1 GCA_017625815.1 Lachnospiraceae bacterium
TATCATATCCTTACTCTATCTCATTCATATCATTTACAGTAATCTTTCTAACGCTAAGCATAGTGACCATACACATAAGCACTGATGCCACAAATATTGCTAGTGGGTATATCACATACACTTCAAGATAATTAATGTCAAATACTATCTTGCTTGCTCCCATCATCTTAAACACCTGACCCGATGTAAGTTCTGAGAAAGGTGTACCAGTAACGGTTCCAAGAACAACTCCAAGGAATAATACCATGGCAATTCTTTTTGTCTGCCAGCTTATAATCTTGCCATTTGAAAATCCCACCGACTTAAGCATAGCCATCTCTCCTCGTTCACGAACCAGGAACATCTTCTGCATAAGCATTACTATGAGAATATTCACAATAATTACTATAGCAAGCATAGCGTACTTGATAGGAACTAACATATCTGAGATTCCGCCAATCATACTATCTATAAATTCAATAAAGCTTTGAACCTGACATTCTGGCATAGCTACTTCAAGCTTATCTATAGCCTTCTCTTTTTCTTTTTCAGATAAGTCATCTACGAAATCACACTGTACACCAAAACAAAATGATACCAAAGAGTAATCTAGTTCTATTGCCTCTGTAACTCTTATTCCCTCACCATTATTATTCATAGATTGATATATAGCTGTTATAACAAAAGGCTTATCTTCCCCCTTTATGGATATATATACTGTGTCTCCAATATCGGCACCAAGTCTTCCTGCTACAACATGAGTCATGGCAATTTCATTTTCGTATTTTGGAGCTGAACCTTTTGTATACACATAATCAGATGTGTCAGTTCCTAGGCCCTGGAAAACAATGGTTTTAGTAGCTTTATCACCAAATGTCACCTTAATTCCCTGCCAGCCCACCTCCATAGAGGTTCCTTCAACCTCATAGCCATTTTCCTCAATAATTTCTTCAGTTTCATCCATCAAATCATAATATCCTTGTTTTTCACCATTGGTTGATACTTCATTGAATGCTACTTCGTTGGATAATACAATATCTGATTTTAATATAGAAAACCATTCTCCGATTTTATCTGAACGAAGAGTGT
The DNA here is from genome assembly GCA_017625815.1 of Lachnospiraceae bacterium. GTDB lineage: Bacteria > Bacillota > Clostridia > Lachnospirales > Lachnospiraceae > Coprococcus_C. The sequence goes on from JAGAKD010000058.1 coordinate 1,069, forward strand.
TTATGGTATTAATTGGCATTACTACCATCCAAATACCTACCATAGTAGCAAAAAATAATATAAGGTATTTTTTTAACTCACTTATAACATCATTAAAAGCCATAAATGTAGTTGTATTCTTCTTAGTTTTGTTTAACTTAATAAATCCCTTTCGCTTAAATCTTTCACCATTATTTCCACTTCTAATAGCGTCCATAGGAGTCATTTTTTTAATCCTAGCGGTACTAATATAAGCAAAAAGAATTACCACAACAGCCACAACAATACTTATTACAAGCTGCATTAATATATTACTTCCACCATTTTCTATAACCATATTTCTCATGGCTGACTTAATTAATGCATTAGAAAATGGAATGCTTAAACCAAAACCAATTAAAGCTCCAACTATAGAAATCAACATATATTTCACAACATATAATTTTCTGATTCCCACATCACTTATGCCAATAGCCTTCATAATACCAATTTCCTTATAGTCCTCATTAACGGTGAATACTATGGCAAATCTAAGTATTACTATAGATATAATAACTAAAAGTAAAGATGCAAGAATAAATACACCAGCTATAATCATGTCCATTATGTAAGTAATCTTAAATGTGTCTATACTGTCACCAAATACCATTGGTATATCTTCCTTAGAATAGGCATCTATAAACCCATCCACATCATTTAGTTCAATAGAATATATCCTACTATAGATAAATCCCTCATCCGAAAGTAGCTTATCCATATCATTTGGACTTATTATATATCTATGAGAACCCATCATATCTGCTCCAAAGCAAGCATCCTTTGAGATACCCGCTATAGTAAGCTTCATAACTGAACCATCAGACATATGAAAACATATAATATCCCCTATCTCACATTCATTTTCATCAAATTCTCTCCTTGTAATATATATATATCCATCCTCTACTTGAGTTATCTCTTTATTATTCTGATCAAAGAATTTTTGCTGCTTACTATCAAATGATGAAATTAATACTGTACCGTTTAAAGTAAGCTCTGAACCATCCTCTTTCTTTATAAGACCAGAACCACCGAATACTATGTCATCCACAGTATAATCATCAACAAATTCATTGTTAGACAAATACTCATCCAGCATAAGATGTGCATCTAGCGGGTTATCCCTGCTACCACCTATACTTCCTACAATTACATAATCATCTACACAAGCCTTTTCAAAGTAGGAATCCATACCACCTGTTATAAGTATAAGGTTATTTACACTACCTGCTATAAACATAGATGCAAGCATAATAAAAACAAGCAGTATAAAATTAATGGTTTTCTTACTTTTTAAGCTTCTTTTCAAAATCTTAAAATTCATAATATGCCTCCCTCTTAATCTATCTGCTTGTATATTAATATATCAATTATTAAAAA
>JAGAKD010000059.1 GCA_017625815.1 Lachnospiraceae bacterium
ATGAAATATGCATTAATTGGATGTGGAAGAATATCAACAAATCATATAAAGGCAGCAGTAAACAATAATTTAGAAATAGTTGCAGTATGTGATATAGTACCTGAGAATATGGAAAGTGTTCTTGCTAAGCACAGTTTGGAGAATGATACATCTATCAAGAGATATACAGATTACAAGACTATGATTGATGAAAATGATATTGAGCTTGCTAGTATTGCTACAGAGAGTGGTATCCATGCAGAGATAGCTCTTTACTGTATTGATAAGGGAATCAATGTCATAATTGAGAAGCCTATGGCTATGTCTCTCGCGGATGCAGATGAGATTATTAAACGTGCGGCTGAGAAGAATGTTAAGGTTTCTGCATGTCATCAGAATAGATTCAACATAGCTATTCAGGAGATGAGAAAGGCTTTAGAGTCAGGAAGATTTGGTAAGCTTTCACATGGTTCTATTCATGTTCGTTGGAATCGTAATCAGAATTATTATACACAGGCTCCATGGAGAGGAACTTGGGCGCAGGATGGTGGTGCACTTATGAATCAGTGTATCCATGGTATAGACCTCCTTCGTTGGACATTTGGCAACGAAGTTGAAGAGGTTTATGGTCAGACTAGACAACAGTTCCATGATTACCTTGAGGCAGAGGATATAGGTATGGCAGTTGTTAAGTTTAAGAATGGTGCTATAGCTACTATTGAGGGAACTACAAACGTATACCCACAGAATCTTGAGGAGACATTATATATCTTTGGTGAGACTGGTACTGTTAAGATAGGTGGTAAGTCTACAAACAATATCGATGTCTGGGATTTTGCTGACGAGGGTGAACAGGATCAGAAGAATAAGGGCCTTGAGGAAGCTACAAGTAACGTATATGGTAATGGACATACAAGCCTTTTTGCTGACGTTATGGATGCTATTGAGAATGATAGAACTCCATATGTAGATGCTGTAGCCGGTAGAAATGCTTTAGAGATGATTCTTGCTATATATAAGAGTCAGAAGACCGGTATGCCAGTTAAGTTACCATTAACTGACTTTGCTAGTACAGATATGATTGGTGAGTTTTAGACGGAGTAGGAGAAGGTTATGAAAGAGTATCAGATATGTAAACGATGTGTTATGGATAATCATTCAGATGATTACATTACTTTTGATGAAAATGGATATTGTAACTATTGTTCAACAGAGCTTAGAAGAAAAAATAATGTATATTTCCCAAATAAAGAGGGTGAAAATAAGCTAAACGAAATGATAAAAACCATGAAAGCAGAAGGAAAAGGGAAAAAATACGACTGCATGATGGGAATTTCAGGAGGCTTGGACTCGGCATATTTGGCATATTTAGGTTCAAAGTGGGGACTTAGAATTTTGGCGGTTCATATTGATGATGGATTTGATACAGATATAGCTAAAAAAAATATTAATAGTCTTTGTGAATCATGTGGTATAGAGATTATGCTGGTTCAGCCAGATGAGAAACAGTTTTTAGAATTGACCCGTGCTTATATTATGGCAGAGGTTCCTAACTTAGCTGTTCCACAGGATAATATTCTTTTTGCTAATTTGTATAAGATCGCTAAGGAAAATAAGATTGGATATTTCTTATCTGGTGGTAATTTTGCATTGGAGTGTATTTTACAATTTGGAAACACACATAGTGCATGG
>JAGAKD010000060.1 GCA_017625815.1 Lachnospiraceae bacterium
AATTTCAAAAATAATTTACACAACAAAAAAATTGATATTATATGGAAAATATCAGCTAAAACATTTATAACTAGCATGATTTTTATCCTCCGTAATTAGAATCTATTTAACATAAATATATCAAATATAAACTAATTACGGAAGAATAAATTATTTATCAACTCTTATAATCCCAATAGGTAATAAAAGAGTTCGAATAATATACCAGTCACTCCTTGTCCTTTCCGTATATACTATTTGTATTGTCCGGACAAGTTTATAATACCTTTTTGAAAAAAAATGTAAATAGGGTTTGCATAAGTGATATTTCATCTTTCATAAGTGATATTCTATCTCTCATAAATCAAATAGTAAAAGAGGGCAAACTAGCCCTCTCTAATCGCACAAATTTAATTTTCTTTTTTTCCAGCATCATCAAACATAGCCTTCACGCTAGGTGCATTCTTCGTAAGCTTCTTAATACTAAGATCCTCAGCCTTATTGTTAGCCAGACGAAGGTTATTCTCAGATGATAACAATGCATTCTTAGTCTTAGTTAGATGGTCGATAGTTTTGTCTATCTCTTCAATTGCCAGGTTGAACTTTTCACTTGCCAATCTGTAATTTCTTGCAAAACCATCCTTAAATGAATTCAAATTGCTCTCAAAATTCATGATATCAACCTGCTGATTTCTTACAATCTGCAGTTCTTGCTGATATTTGAGAGAATTAAGCGCCGCATTACGAAGCAAAGTAATCATCGGTATGAAAAATTGCGGACGAATAACATACATTTTCTCGTACTTGTAGGAAACATCAACTATACCATTATTGTATAGCTCGCTGTCTCCCTCAAGCAAGGAAACCAAAACCGCATACTCACACCCCTTTTCACGTCTATCCTTATCCAATTCCTTGAAAAAGTCTTCATTTTTATGCTTCTTTGAGGTTGTTTCCGTTTCGTTTTTCATCTCAAACATAATTGATATGAATTCTGTTCCATCCTCTGATGCTTCCCTGAATATAAAATCTCCTTTACTTCCAGACTTTGCATCATTGTCCTTTTCAAAATAAGCATTCGGAAATGCTGTCATTCGAATCATGTTAAATTGGTTGAGGCAATGTTGTTCAAGGCTTTCACCCACCATTTTGGTTGACATACGGGTCTTAAAATCTTTGTAATATTCTATCTGCTCATCCTTTGCCTTAAGCTGAGCCTCGTAATTCTCCTTAAGATTTTTTTCCTTAAGCTCTCTCTCTGTATCTTTATTATTTAGCTGGCTCATCAACTCTGTTATCTTGGTATTCTTGTCAGATAACTCTTGTTCCTTTGCCTTTACAGCCTCTGTAACCGCAAGCTGTTTTTCAACCTCAGTATTGCTAATCTTAAGCTTCAGCTTTTCAATAGATGCTTCCTTTTCTGTAATTTTTTTGTTTAACTCGTTAATATCATCTGAAAACTTCTTCTCCTGCTCCATCTTAGCCATCTTGATATCGCTATCACGTCTAGTTTCCAGTTCCTTGATACGTCTATCTATTTCCTTTGAAAATTCCTGATCACGAACCTGCTTTACTATCTGAGCGTAATCGCTTTCATCCACTTGAAAAACTTCTCCACAATTTGGACATTTAATTTCTTGCATACTATATCTCCTTACTCAAATATGTTAATCTCCCATTATTATAACACACAAATATAAAGGATGGGCAACAATCATTTTAATTACCCATCCTTTATAATAATATCTCTATATTACTAAATTATTTGTTTATCTTTATCTTAATCCTCGCTATCCTCAGCAACCTTATTGGCTCTAGCCTTTACCTCCGCGGACTGAATATCGCTTGGGGTCTGCTCATATCTAGCAAATTCGTAAGAATAATCTCCTCTACCACCAGTCATGGAACGAAGTATAGTGCAATATCCTGTAAGCTCCATCATAGGAATATCTGCCTCTATAAGCTGTTTGCCCTTGCCAATGGAATTCATACCAAGAACTCTACCACGACGCTTATTTAAGTCTCCCATAATATCACCAGTATACTGCTCTGGAACTACAACCTTTAAGCTCATAATAGGCTCAAGGAGAATAGGTCCAGCTTCCATAACACCCTTCTTGAAGGCTTGAACAGTTGCTTTCTTAAATGCCATCTCTGATGAGTCAACGGTGTGATATGAACCATCGTAAAGCACTGCGCTAATACCTACAACTGGATATGCTGCAAGAGGTCCCTTTTCGCAAGCCTCCTGTATACCCTTTTCAACTGCTGGGAAGAAGTTCTTAGGAACTGCTCCACCAACAACCTCCTGGTCAAACTTATATACCTGCTCTGTATCTCCAAGAGGTGCAAAACGCATCTTAACGTGTCCGTACTGTCCGTGACCACCTGACTGCTTCTTGTACTTGTACTCTACGTCTGAATTCTTCTTGATAGTTTCCTTAAATGCTATCTTAGGCTTGCTAAGCTCTATCTCACACTTGTATTCATTTACAAGTCTGCTCTGTATAATCTCAAGCTGCTTCTCGCCGATACCATACATAAGAAGCTGCTTATTCTCAGTATCGTTAACAATCTTCAAGGTCTGGTCCTCGTGAGTGAGCTTCTGAAGAGCCTGAGCCACCTTATCGATGTTGCTCTTGTTAGGTACCTTATATCTCATAAATGTATATGGCTTTGATATCTCAAACTTGCCATACTCAATGATACAAGCCTTTGTGGATAAGGTGTTACCAGTTCTAGCTGCAGTAAGCTTTGGTATAGCGCCTATATCTCCTGCGTGAAGCTCAGGTACCTCTATAGCCTTATTTCCCTGAAGCACAAAAAGCTTACTAACCTTTTCCTCAATATCCTTATCCTTGTTGTATATCATATCATCTGCCTTAAATACACCTGAACAAACCTTTATCAGTGAGTATTTGCCGATAAATGGATCTACTATAGTCTTGAATACATACGCTGACTTAACCTTGGCAAAATCATAGTTTGCCTCGAAAACCTCGTTGGTCTTCATATTAAAGCCGGCTATCTCCTTGTTCTCTGGACTTGGAAGATACTTAACTATATCATCTAACAATGTATATGTACCCTGACAAAGTGTGTTAGAGCCCATAGATATAGGTACTATGCTACAGTCAATAACATTAGTACGAAGCGCTGCTCTAATCTCCATCTCAGAGAATGTATCTCCACTAAAATATCTATCCATAAACTCTTCACTGGTCTCAGCAACTGCTTCCATAAGAGTTTCCTTGTACAAGGAAAGGTTCTCCATACTGTAATCTGGTATAGGCATATCCACTACTTCCTTGCCCTGCCAGCGATTACCAGTTTCACTGATTATATTGATGTATCCAACAAATTTTTCATTCTCTCTAATAGGGAAATGGAATGGAGCTATCTTCTTACCATACATCTCAGTTAAAGTCTCAACTACGTTCTTAAATGATGCATTGTCAGCGTCCATACCTGTAACATATATCATACGTGGAAGCTTATACTTCTCACAAAGGTCCCAAGCTCTCTCAGTTCCTGCCTCTACACCAGCCTTACCTGATACTACTATAACTGCTGCATCAGCTGCGCTAATAGCCTGCTCAACCTCACCGATGAAGTCAAAATATCCTGGTGTATCTAAGATATTAACCTTCACACCATTCCACTCTAAAGGAACAACAGAGGTACCAATAGATATCTTACGTTTTTGCTCTTCTTTTCCATAGTCGCTGATAGTATTACCATCGTCAACCTTGCCCATACGTGAAGTTATACCCGCCAGATAAGCCATAGATTCCACCAAGCTAGTCTTACCTGCTCCGGTATGCCCTAATAACACTACATTTCTAATCTTGTCAGTTGTGTAAACGTTCATCTTGTGCTACCTCCTGTTTCTAAAAAATATTAACTTGTTACCCACCCATTTCACCTTAGAAAATCTAGAAAAATTATGTAGAAAATCCTCTTTTGAAAATGGAATTCTTATACATCTAATTTTACTTTATTATGTATGTATATTCAAGTAAATTTATACTAATCTAAGAAAGTAAATTAGCTAATAATTTCATTGATAAAGTTAAGAAAAGAATATATACTTAGAGTATAAGAAATTCTATTTTTTGACATTGTGCCAACCCCTTTTGGGGGGCAGTATATTATATATTGGAGGTGTTATTATGAGCCAACAAAAAAAAGACAAGAAAAAGATTGATACACCTGAGATTGTTCACGGTCAACCAAGAGATATCCCTGATACTATGAAGACAAAACAAGCCATGGCATATAACCAAAACCAGCTGGCAGTTGAGCGTACAGAGCTTTCTAAAATACGTACTGACCTTGCTTTTACCAACAGCAAGCTAGCTGTAGACCAGACTCACCTTGCCTACCATAGAACTATCGTTTCTTTGATAGGTTCTGGCGCAACTATATATAAGGCTCTTCCACTTTTTGGTGTCTCTGAGCTTTTCACCACCGTACTTACTGCATTTTTATTGGTATTTGCCCTTTACTTCATCTACAAGGATGTTAC
>JAGAKD010000061.1 GCA_017625815.1 Lachnospiraceae bacterium
TATGCAACAGACTACAGGAATTTCAGCTTTACAAACAGCCTTGTGGCAGAGCAGGGAAAGGGGAGGTAACAATGGATGAACGTTTTACGGAAAGTGAGCTGGCTCTAGCAAAGAGCGTAGATTTAACAGCAGTGGCTTCTTATCTTGGATATACTGTGAAGCGTGTGGGACATTACCATACACTCAAAGAAATGGATTCTATAAGAATTTATGACAAAAGCCATTGGTTCAGATGGTCTAAACAGTATGAAAAGGGTGAAAACGGTGGTTCACAGATAGATTTCCTTCGTGTGTTCTGTGGAATGGATGTAAAGGAAGCGGTTTGGTGGCTACTTGATTTTGCAGGATATCGAAGGATTGAAGGAAATGACAGGAAACCGGAGTTAAAGTTTCAGGTGCAACCTTCTAAAAAACAGGAATCGAAGAAATTTGAATTGCCTATAGCGTCTCCAAGTAATTGCTTCCTTTATTCGTATCTGAATGAGGAGAGGGGGATTAGCAAAGCTGTGATTGATTTCTTTGTATCACACAATCTGATATATGAAAGCAGACACTATCACAACATTGTATTTAAGGGCAATGATAAGGATGGTGTTACGAGATTTGCCAGTATGAGGGGTGTGTTTGATAAGGAAGGGAAACCTTTTAAGTGCGATGTTGCAGGAAATGATAAGAGGTATGGCTTCAATGTGGCAAATGATGCCAGTACAGAACTTGTAGTGTTTGAAGGAGCAATAGACCTTATGAGCTATGTCGATATTTTCTCGGATTATGAGAGCAATAAGATAGCTTTAGGAATGCTTGCAGATGCACCACTTATGACTTTTCTGGGGGAGCATCCACAGATTACTTCCATAAAGTTTTGTATGGATGGTGATGAACCGGGACGTAAGGCAGCATGCCAGCTTATGGAGAAATACTACGGGATGGGATATGAGGTAGAAGACTGTCCCCCACCTGTAGGATATAAGGATTATAATGAATGGCTGGTAGCTGTAAAGGTAAAAAATCAAGCTCAGAAGAATGAAAAGAGCAGGTATGTTGGAATTTCCAACATACTCGGCAAATTTCATTAGGAAACACCGACATACTCGGCAAAAACTATGTTGGAAATGTATGTCGGTCATTAACCTGATATAAAATGTAACTATTTTAGGTATGTTGGAAACACCGACATACTTTGCAATTTTATGTTGGAAACACCGACATACTTTGCGATTTTTATGTTGGAAATACCGACATACCTATATATTTTGGGGTTTTAGGGGGCGAAGCAGCCCCTAACTAGATGCATTTTGGCTGGATATCCAAAATGCGTATCTAGCCGTTGTCAGGTCTGAGCTACAGACTGGCAGGGCAATGGAAAGGATTCTCAAAACACAGATAAGGAGGTGTGGTTGAAACAATGGGAAATGAAACTATTAGCATAACAGAAATTAGTCAGCCGGCGGAACTGTTGGCATATATTCAGGATAATTCAATCAGTATAGTGATGACAGATAAAGAGGCTGATATGATACTTGGATATCTGACAGGTCACGATTATACTATAGGGTTCTGTGGTGCGGATTTCTATAGAGGCGATTTGGACGAGGTGCCTGGTGAGATTGTTTGGAATGATTATACAGTAGATGACTTGATTGACACTGTGTGTGAATGGAATTATGAGATGATACTTGAGATGGATGCCGAAAGGCAGGACCCTAAAGATATGATTGATTTTTCCAATAAGCAGAGTAAATATGAAAGTCTAAAAGAAGATGAAGCAGTCTTAGATAAGCTTTTCGACCAGACAAAGTATCGTTCAGGAATTGATAAGCTGGCAGAGGAACTGGCTAATCAGTTTATACAAAATCTGAATCGTAGCGGTGCTGAGATTGCTGTTAAAGCTTTAGTAGCCGATGTTAGGCAACCGGCAGTGAGTGGAAGGGCAAGGTGATGGTATGGAGAAGAGGCAGCATAGTGTCAGCAAGCTTTTAAGAATGACACCACAGGAGGCTAAGATACTGGAGTCAAAAGCGAGAGAAGCTGACATGAGTGAATCACAGTATTTACGACTGATGATTACACAGAAGCCAAATGACTATCCAGAGGTACGAAAGTTACTTCGAGAACTTATCAATGAGGTTAATCGTATTGGTGTAAATATTAATCAGATTACACACAGCCATAATTCAGAGCTTTACTCATCTGATGATAAGGAAAGACTAATTGCCTATATGCGAAAGTTGAATACAGCTGTAGCAAAGGTGGTGGATGTGGTTGGCAATCAGTAAGATACTACACATGAAGGAAAATAGAACTCATCAACGTGGAATGCATCTTATGAGAGCATTGGATTATATTATGAATCCTGAAAAAACACAGAATGGCAGATTAGTAGGAGGCGTTAATTGTCAGCCAAATATGGCTTTTAAACAGATGATGGATACAAAATCGAAGTTTGGCAAATTAGATAAGCGTCAGGGTTATCATATAATCCTGTCATTTAAGGAAGGTGAAGCTAATCCGGATATGGCTTATGAGATAGCAGAGAAATTCGTCAGGCAGTATCTTGGTTCAGAATACGAAGCCGTTTTTTGTGTTCATGACAATACCAAACACGTCCACGCTCACATTATATATAATAGTGTAAGCTTTGTGGATGGTAGGAAATATCGTTATGAAAAGGGAGACTGGGCAAGAGATATTCAGCCGATTACCAACCGTTTGTGTGAAGAGTATGGGCTTTCAACCATTGATATAGGTAGTGATAAGGATGAAGCACAGGATTATTACAAGGAATACAACGAGTATCGGGAAGGTAAGTTTGTCTGGGGTAAAATGATTGCCAGAGATTTGGATGCCTGCATATTACAGGCTTCTGACTTTGATGATTTTATCGAACTGCTTCAGGCTAAGGGCTATGAGATAAAGCAAGGCAAACATCTCGCAGTTAAGCCACCCGGTATGAGTAAATTCAGAAGGTGTAAAACCTTGGGTGATGATTACACGGAGGAAAGTATTCGCAGGAGAATTGAAGAAGAGGATTTATCCTTTTATCAGTCTCATAAAGAGTTTAAGCCAGAGATTGTAAAATGCTATGTGAGACGATACAAAAGAGCCAAGCTAAGCGGATTACAGAAAAGATATTATGCAAAGCTTTACAGGATAGGGATGTTAAAGAAGCGTCCATATTCACAGGCTTGGAAGTATAAAAATGACATTAGGAAGATGGAAAAGCTGCAACAGCAGTATTTGTTTCTTGTCAGGCATAATGTTCATTCTATGGAGGAACTGGCGGCTACGGTTGTGAATCTGACAGATAAAAAGAAGGAATCCTCTTCGGAAAAAAGCCGGGTATACCGTGCCAGACAGCGATGCAAGGAACTGTTTGATGTGGCAGCTCAGATGGATGGCTTGGCAGATGCAGAGAACAGCTATCAAAAGGGCGATTTCTTCTTTGAAGATGAGCATATCCAGTGGATGGAGCTGGAAAGTAAGCTGTTAGAGGAAGGATATACCTACGATGAAGTTAAAAAGCTTAGAGAATACTACCGAGAGCAAATTACTTATGTAAATGGTAAGGAAAGTGCGACTATTAAGGAATTAAAGCTTGGGAAATCCATATGGAAGGATATGGTCAATGAAGATACTGGATTGGAGGATAAGAAAGAATTATCCCGTGAAAATGTTGAAGAGAAGAAACTTGTAAAGCAGCCTAAACGATAGGCTGTATTTTTTATGGACTGAAGGAGGTAATGTATGGAAGGCAGAAAATTAAGCGTTTCAGAGCGTAACGGATATATCAAGAAATTTACTGATATTGGTTATAACAAGGATGTTATGGAGCTTGCCTTGAATGACTTAGAGTACGGTTTAGAGTATGAAGATGTTGAGCGCTACTTGGATAAGAAATGGGATTTGAGACAGAAGAAGGTTTATTCCATGTGTTTAAGAGCAGAAATAGGCGAAGAGATAATTGCTGTTATTATGCGTGATGGACTGGATGGAAGTCAAATGCAGGTGGCACTAGAGTTTTATCAGAAGGGTGTACCTATTAGTACGATTGAGGAAGTAATTGGCAAGGGTGAGAATGCAAAGCATATGCAACTTGCATTTGAAGGTGTTTTATCCAATCTGGAGGCTACTAAGGAAAGTGCAAGATCTGCCAGTGCCGTAGACAGAGAGTATGTGGACAATCTGATAAAGCAGATTGAGACAGTGGTGGAGAAGATTCAGTTTCAGGAAGCAAGATATGATGAATTGAATAAGAAGCTTGCTGTCTTTGAAACTGCGCAGGCGGATAAGCAGGTACATGATAATCTGCTTAAGAAGTATAACGACAGCGAAGCGGCTCTTAACAGTCAGCAGGAGGAGATAACCAAAGCAAATGCAACGATAGCAAGGCTTCGTGATGACATTGATGATAAAAAAAAGGAGATGGAGAGGATGCAGAATCGAATTAATACGTTAGAGGATAAACTGGTGGATATGGCTAGTGCAAAGGGTGCAGATACAACACCAAAGCAGCAGGAAGAGGCTACAGAGAAAGCTCCTGAAAAGGAAACAGTTGTAAAGTCAGATGTGAAGGAGTCTGGAAATACACAGACATTCTTCGATGAAAAGCCTTTGTCACAAGGTTCGTATCAGATACCTGTCTTTTATCAGTTGCCTGTTGTGGATGCAAACGGCAGGGTTGTTCAGCATGTGCAGGTGGAAAGAACCGTAAGAAAAGGTAATCAGGGTGCTATTGCTGGGTTTCTTGGTAAGCTTGGATTTATGAAAAAATCCCGTCAGGACATTGTGAAGCTTCTTGCCAGTGGAGATTTGGTTCCGGCGCAGCTTGTGCAGATTAGATGTGCCATAGAGAAGGGACTTACCGAAGCACAGCTTGTGGAACTTATCAATAATAATGTTTCAGCAGAGAAAATGAAAGAGATTATTGATATCGCAGTCCTTGAAAACAGTATGGATTATTAGGAGGTAGCTATGGGTTTGACAATTATTAGTGAGACTGTGAGTGAAATGTGTAAGGTTGCACACAGTTTTTCAGATGGAGAAAAGGAGTTTGTTGTCCAGTTTGCTTTTAAGAGTGGA
>JAGAKD010000062.1 GCA_017625815.1 Lachnospiraceae bacterium
AAGGAAATGTGGAAGAGCCCTAATGGAACTATTCGTGCAATCCTTGATGGTACAGTATTCAGAGCTCCTATTATTGTAAAGGGTATTGAGCCATGTGTTAAGAATTGGAAGAAGCCTATCACTATTGCAAGACATGCCTACGGTGATGTATATAAGGCTTCAGAGATGAAGATACCTGGTGCTGGTAAGGCTGAGCTTGTATTTACAGCTGAGGATGGAACAGTAACTAGAGAGACTATCCATGATTTCAAGGAAGCTGGTATCATTCAGGGTATGCATAATATCAATGGTTCAATCGCAAGCTTTGCGAGAAGCTGTTTTAACTATGCACTTGATACAAAGCAGACTTTATGGTTTGCAACAAAGGATACTATTTCTAAGAAGTATGACCATACATTTAAGGATATCTTCCAAGAGATATTTGATGCAGAGTATAAGGAAAAGTTTGACGCTGCAGGTATTGAGTATTTCTACACACTTATTGATGATGCGGTAGCAAGAGTTATGAAGTCAGAGGGTGGATATATTTGGGCATGTAAGAACTATGATGGAGACGTTATGAGTGATATGATTTCATCAGCTTTTGGTTCACTTGCTATGATGACTTCAGTGCTTGTTTCTCCAGATGGAAAGTATGAGTATGAAGCTGCTCATGGAACAGTACAGAGACATTACTATAAGCACCTTGCAGGAGAAGAAACTTCAACTAACTCAGTAGCAACAATCTTTGCATGGACAGGTGCTCTTAGAAAGCGTGGAGAGCTTGATAATATTCCTGAGCTTATGGAATTTGCTGACAAGCTTGAGGCTGCTACAATTAAGACTATTGAAGATGGTAAGATGACTAAGGACTTAGCACTTATCACATCACTTGAGAATGTAACTGTTCTTAACAGTGCAGACTTTATTAAGGCAATTAGAGCTACACTTGAAGCTATGTTATAGGATATAAGGAGTATCACAATTGTGATGCTCCTTTTTTATTTACCTAGAGTCCTAAATATAGATATAAGTATAAAAATATGTTACAATAACAAGTAGTGTTATAAAACGGAGGATTAACTTTACTATGATAGTAGGTATAGATTTAGGAACTACAAATAGCTTAATAGGATATTTCAACAAAGACAGGGTAGAGATAATCCCAAATAGGTTAGGGGATAACCTTACCCCTTCTGTAGTTAGTGTTGATGATGAAGGTACAGTGTATGTAGGTAAGACAGCTAAGGAGCGAATGCAAACTCACCCTGACCAGACAGCAAGCGTTTTCAAGAGAAGTATGGGAACCAAGAAGAATTTTAAGCTTGGTGATAGAGATTTTAGTGCTGAGGAACTTTCTTGCTTGGTGTTAAAATATCTTAAGGAGGATGCAGAAGAATACCTTGGTCAGGAGATAAAGGAAGCTGTAATAAGTGTACCGGCATATTTTAATGATGCACAGAGAAAGGCAACAAAGAAAGCTGGTGAATTGGCAGGATTCCTTGTTGAACGAATTGTGAGTGAACCTACGGCTGCTGCAATAGCATACGGACTTAATCAAAAGGACGCAGATACCAAATTTTTAGTATTTGATTTAGGTGGTGGAACCTTTGATGTATCCATATTAGAGCTTTTTGGAAATATAATGGAGGTTAGAGCTGTAGCAGGCGACAATTACTTGGGTGGAGAGGATTTTACTCAGGTTATAGAGCAGATGTTCTTGAATGAACATAATATTGAGATTGGCTTTGTTGATGAGAAAACCAGAGTACATATTAGAAGACAGGCAGAGCTTGCTAAGATAGAACTTAGCGAGAATAAAAAGGCAGTTATGAGCTGTAAAATAGATGAGGAGACACTGGAGTATACCATTACCCAGAAAGATTTTGAAGAGGCCTGCCAGATACTTTTAACTAAGATAAAACGACCAATAGAAAGAAGTTTAAGAGATGCTAACATTAAAATAAACGACATTGACGAGGTTGTTTTAGTAGGTGGAGCAACGAAGCTACCTATAGTTAGAAAGTTTGTTAGTAAGATATTTGGAAGATTACCGAATGTTGACATTAATCCTGATGAAGTTGTTGTGGTAGGTGCAGCAACACAGGCAGCCATGAAGGAGCGAAATGAAGCTGTTAGAGAGGTTATTTTAACAGATGTATGTCCATTTACACTTGGTACTGAGGTTAGTAGAACTAGAGAAGATGGTACAGAGGAGAGCGGACATTATCATCCTATCATAGAGAGAAATTCTGTTATACCTATAAGTCGTAAAGATAAGTTTTATACCGCTAGAGATAGACAGGATAAGGTTAGAGTTGATGTGTTGCAGGGGGAAAGTAGACACGCTAAGGATAATCTTTATCTAGGTGAGGTAGTTGTGCCAGTGCCTATAGGACCTAAGGGTGCGGAGTGTGTGGAAGTAACCTATACATATGATGTGAATTCTATTTTAGAGGTGGAAGTATTAGTAGTATCTACTCAGGAAAAAAAGAGAATCATAATCAAGAATGAAGAGATTGATCTAACTGACGAGGAGATAGATGCAAGATTTGAAGCCCTAGCAGAGCTTAAGATTCATCCAAGAGATCAGGAGGCTAACAAGTTAGTTATCCTTAGAGGAGAAAGGCTGTATGAAGAGGCTACGGGTGATACCAGAATGTCTATTGAAGAAAGACTCACATCATTTGAATGTGTCTTAGATAAGTACGACAAGGATAATATCGAAAAGGCTAGAGAAGAACTTGAAAAGTTTCTTAACTACATAGAGACTAATATGGATTAAAGGAGGAATTACACATGTTATTTGAAGATTCTACAATCAACATATTTGATAGTACTGCTGCAGCTGTGCCTTATATGATGAGGACAGATATTCAGGAAAAAGACGGAAGCTATCTCTTGGAGATAGAGTTACCGGGATTTGCAAGAGAAGATGTTTTAGCTGAGCTAGTGGATGGAACATTGACCATCATAGCTAATAAACCAGACACTATTGAAAAAGATGAGACTAAGATAAATTATATTCGCAAGGAACGTATAACTGGTGGCTGTAAGAGAAGCTTTTTTGTAGGCAATAAGATAAAGCAAGAGGATATTACAGCGGCATTCAAGGACGGAATACTTAGTATTATAATCAACAATCCTGATAAGAGCGTGGATAGAGAAGAGAGGAAGCTTATTCCGATTAAGTAAGAAAGAGACTTTCTTAAGCAATAAAAATGCAAGTTTTTAATGCTTAAGAGAGTCTCTTTTTTTATCATTCATCAGCGATGCTCTCTGTATAGATTTGTCCCCATATTTATTTCGGATTGCATCGATAGCGGAATTGAGTTTTGAAAACTTCTCGTATTTTTCTGTATCGAACATATTTATTTGCTGGTAGTTTTCATTTGTAGCTTTTGATGTGTGTACGGATAAGAGTCGTATAGGGTTTCCGTTCCAGGCGCTATCAAATAGGGCAGCAGCTTCCTTGTATATCTGTTCTGTCACATCTGTGGAAGCAGGTAAGCTTATTTGTTTTGAGGTTTGGTTGAATTCATTATCTACAATAGATATGGCAATTACACCAACATAAGCTTTATCTCCACGAATTCTAGCAGCTAAGGTTTCGCATATGGATAGGATAAAATGCTTAGCTGTGTTGGAGTCAGTTACATCAAAAGGGAGGGTTATGTCGTGACTGTAGCCTTTGTTTGAAACCTGTCCCTTTTTAATATCATATGTATCTATGCCGTTGGCATAATTCCAAATTATTTCTCCATGTTTTTTTAGATGTGAACGAATAAGGTCCAAATCCGTATTAGCTAAATCTCCAATAGTATGTATTCCTAGATTTATTAGTTTTTTTGCTGTAGATGGTCCAACAAAGAATAAATCACCAATAGGGAGAGGCCACAATTTTTCTTCTATTTCCTCTGGAAATAAGGTGTGTACCTTGTCAGGTTTTTCAAAATCAGAAGCCATTTTAGCTAAGAGTTTATTTCTAGAGATACCAATATTTACAGTGAAGCCTAGCTCGTTTTTGATTTTGTCCTTCAACATATGAGCAAAGGCAATGGGATCACTATATAGCTTGCTGGTTCCAGTCATATCTAGAAAAGCTTCGTCGATACTATATTGTTCTACAACTGGTGCATATACCTTTAATAGTTCCATAAAGGAATTGGAGCAGCGAACATATAGTGGATAGTTTGGTGGAACGATAGTTAGGTTTGGACATTTTTTCAAGGCGTTTACAATTGGTTCTCCGGTTTGAACGCCATATTTTTTTGCAGAGGTTGATTTGGCAAGGATAATGCCGTGTCTAGTTTCCTGATTGCCACCTATAGCAGAAGGAATAATACGTAAATCTAAATCTTCTCCAAGCTCATTTATACGATAAAAAGCCTCCCAACTAAGGAAGGCTGAATTAACGTCAATATGGAATATGAGTGGTTCTAATGTAGATTGTTCCATAATAAACCTCGTGATAATTTATCTATCGCCTATAGGAACGTAAGCACGATTCTCGGCAATAGACATATATGCTGGTCTTATAATCTTGTTAGCATTGATAAGCTCCTCAATACGATGAGCACTCCAACCAGCGATACGTGCAACTGCAAAAAGAGGAGTAAAGAGTTCCTCTGGTAAATCTAACATACTGTAAACAAATCCACTGTAGAAGTCTATGTTAGGACTAACGCCCTTGTAAATCTTACGCTTGTCTGCAATAACTTCCTTTGCGATACGTGCTACATTTACATAGAGCTGGTATTCATCCTGTCTACCCTTTTCATCAGAAAGCTTGCTTACAAACTTTTCGAAGAGGTTAGAACGTGGGTCGGAGATAGAATATACAGCGTGACCCATACCATAGATAAGACCAGATTTGTCAAAGGCTTTTTTGTCAAGAATATCTGATAGGTAATCTCTAATCTCGGTTTCGTTATCCCAGTGCTTAACGTGTTCTTTTATGTCATCAAACATAAGCTTAACCTTAACGTTAGCACCACCATGCTTAGGCCCCTTTAAGGAACAAAGTGATGCGGCAACAGAAGAGTATGTATCAGTTCCTGAGGATGTTACAACGTGAGTTGTAAAGGTTGAGTTGTTACCACCACCGTGTTCTGCATGAAGAACTAAGGCGAGGTCTAGGATACGGGCTTCTGTTTCAGTGTAGTCTTTGTTTTTACGAAGAAGTCTGAGTAGGTTTTCAGCAGTTGAAAGCTCAGGCTTTTGCTGATGTATGTACAAGCCTCTGCCTAAATCATAGTGTCTATAGGCAAGATATGAATAAACAGCAAGAGCAGGGAAGTTAGCTATAAGCTCGATGCTCTGTCTTAAAACATTTGGAATGCTTGTGTCAAGAGTGTTGCTGTCATAAGAGCTTAGGGTGAGAATGCTCTTGGCAAGAGAGTTCATAACATCCTTGTTAGGTGTCTTCATAATAACATCTCTCGTGAAATGTTTTGGTAAAAGTCTATATGAACCGAGAAGCTCGTTAAAGTTGGTTAATTCTTCTCTAGTTGGTAATTCTCCAAATAATAAAAGGTATACAGTCTCCTCGTAACCAAAACGTCCCTCGCTGTAAAAACCATGTACTAAATCATTTATATTGATTCCTCTATAATATAATTCTCCCTCAATTGGTGTTGATACACCATCAATAACTCTATAAGAGTTAATGGTTGATATCTCTGTCAAACCAGTGAGAACGCCTTTTCCGTCAAGGTCACGAAGTCCCCTCTTAACCTCAAACTTAGTATAAAGGCTTGGGTCAATAATGTCCCTTTCCTCGCATAATTTAGCCAGACGGCAAAACTCAGGTGTAACAGCAGAATAGTCATTTAAATTCATGTTGTACCTCCTTTTTATATTGTAAAATCATAGCTTATATTTTTTTGAAAAAAAAGCATTGACATAGGATGTTTTATATGATAAATTAATCGAGTATGTTGAAGAAAGCAGAGTATCCACTCTCACCTTAGCGCACTTAGGCGACTCGGGTTAATAGCACGATATTTTTTATTGTAGCATTGCGTGGATAGTTTGTCTATCCACTTTTTTATTTATTATTTCTTTTGAACAATGTTACTAAATGGAGGTGCGTAGTATCAGTAACGAATTAATGATTAACGAGCAGATTAGAGATAAGGAAGTACGTGTTATCAGTGAGTCAGGAGAGCAGCTTGGTGTTATGTCATCAAAGGAAGCTATGAAACTTGCTGAGGAAGCAGGAGTGGACTTAATTAAGATTGCTCCAACAGCTAAGCCACCGGTATGTAAGATTATGGATTTCGGTAAGTACCGTTACGAGCAGGCACGTAGAGAGAAGGAAGCTAAGAAAAAGCAGAAGACTATCGAGGTTAAGGAAGTAAGACTTTCACCAAACATCGATACTAACGACCTTAACACTAAGGTTAATATGGCAAGAAAATTCCTTACTAAGGGAGATAAGGTTAAGGTAACACTTAGATTCCGTGGTAGAGAGCTTGCACATGTAAACACAAGCAAGACTATACTTGATGAGTTTGCAGAGGCACTTTCAGATGTAGCTGTAGTTGAGAAGCCAGCTAAGTTTGAAGGAAGAAGTATGATAATGTTTTAGCTGAAAAGCGTTAAATCAATATTATAAATTTAGGATAGTTTAAGGAGGATATAATATGCCAAAGTTAAAGACTAAGAAAGCAGCAGCAAAGCGCTTTAAGAAGACAGGAACAGGTGAGTTAAAGAGAAATAAGGCTTACAAGAGTCATATTCTTACTAAGAAGTCAGCTAAGAGAAAGAGAAATCTTAGAAAAGCTACAATGACTGATGCAACAAACAGCAAGGTAATGAAGCAGATATTACCATATATGTAAGATAGAAATTTAGGAGGAATAGACTAATGGCAAGAATTAAAGGCGGCGTTGGCGCTAAGAAGAGACATAATAGAGTTTTAAAGTTAGCTAAAGGTTATAGAGGAGCTAGATCAAAGCAGTACAGAGTAGCTAAGC
>JAGAKD010000063.1 GCA_017625815.1 Lachnospiraceae bacterium
AGGGACATTATCTTGAGGATGCAAGTGCAAAGAGAGTTACTGATGACCTTATGGATATGTACAGAATGGGTATGTCCATGAGAAATGGCACAGTAGCTTTCAATGCTATTACCTTCAATCCCGAATCCTTTAATCAGAAGGTTGAAAAAGAGGCCAAGAAAGAAGAGAAAAAGAGAAAGAAAGAGAATGTGGGTGACCTTAAGTCGAGGTTTGAGAATGTCAATACATTGAAGGACCTGAGAAATCTCGAAGCCTCTACTACTCCTGAAGACTATACCTCTCTTATCAAGAGTCTTGAAGATAGCAAAGACCCCAAGTATATAGAGCTCAATAAGAAGAAAGCACTGCTATCCAATGTAGTGAATGCTATAGATGGTCTTGAGATACCGGAAGATATCAAAAGCATCATCAGTGAGGTGGCTGAGAATGTTATAGACAATAACCCTGCTACTCTTCTTGCAACTCCTTCAGGAGCCATAAGAATGAATACAGCTATAAAGAATGAACTTTCGAGAGTTATCTCTCCAGATGAATTCAATCTTACTCCGGAACAGTTGGCACAACTTCCTCAACTTATAGAAGATACTATCACCAATACTCTCACTAAAACTGGTGAGACCAATGCAAAGGTACCTGATGTAGCTCCTGCATCTGAGTCTCCCTTTGAAGGTGACATAATCTTCGATGATGGTTCTGTCTATACAGAAGCAGAGGAATCTGACAGTGCTATGGAAGAGGATATGAAGGAGGCAGAAAATATTGTTTCTCCTGCAAAGGCAGACTCTCCTAACCCAACAGAAGCTCCAGCTACAGAGAGACCAGCCATTAATCCAGATACACCAAGTCCTGATGTAGACACTTCCGTAGAGTCTTATGGTGAGACCTCAGGTACAGTTACAGAGGTCAACTATCATGCTCTTAAATATACAGGAGAGCTTATAACTCCTGCAGATAGAGAGTCTTGGAATGCTTATGCAAGACAGCAAGGCATGATGGAAGTGAATGAGAACTTCACCAGAATATATGATTATCTGACACAAAAGGGAGCTTACAGCTATCTCAATAGAGGAGAGCTGAAAAGCGGTGATACGGTAATTGCATATATAGACCATACCTTCGGAGACACTATCTTCTTTGGAAAACCTCTAAAGGATATAGGTGAGCTTCAGTCCTTAGATGACATTCAGGTGCTTATGGCAGCTCCTGGTTCCTATAAGCTGGATACCAAGGTAATGAAATCCAAAGATGGACAGGTTACTATAGGCACTAAAGCTCATTCTGTGAGTCAGATATTCAATGGTAAGTTCAGATTCGGAGAAGAAAGAGCTCTTGATTCTTCAGTAATCAATGCTCTATTCCCAGAGGGAGTAAGGCCGGATTGGACTATAGGAGTTATATCTAACAATGGTCAGATATATTCCAATAAGCCTCTGTCAGAAGATATGATAGCTCATGATTTACCATTCTCTGCAAATCAGGATGGTAGAGTATATCTGTTTGTAAAGGGTCCTAATGGGCAGTATATGCCTCTTTCACTGAGGGTTCTTCCATTCAATGGAATGTTGACTGGTGAACTTGGTGATAAGATTAGAGATGCTATACAGCTTATGTCACTTGCAGCTGATGAAAGTCCTGGAAATGGCAATCACCCCCAGCTGAACAGTGGCCTCGAAGCTCTTTCCAAGTGGGTATATACGGGTAACCTTGTAGGAGTTATCACTGAATTCAGAGCAGGTCCTGGTATTCTCACAAAGCATCTTGCATTCCTTAAAAAGGACAAGGCTGGTAAAGTAATCCAGAAGGAATATGTACAGCTGGAAAAGCCTACTTTAGGGGATAGGACAAGGACTCAGGAAGAGCTGATGGAAGATATTCTCAATGCCCTTATGAGACTGGGAATGCACTATCAGGTAGATAAGAACAGACTTAAGACTGACAAGTCTTATGTTGATACTCTCATGAAATGGGGGCTTATATCTACCAACGTAATTCCAAGCCCTGTAATGGACACTAACTTCTTCCTTGTGGACAGAGTTTATGAATCCGGTAGAACTGTAGCTACACCAGCTCCAGCACCTGCTAATCCATCTACTGTCACAGAGGTGCCTGTATCTACTCCCCAGCCTGCAAGACCAGCTCCTAAGGCAGTTCTTGGCTCTAAGCCATTCAGTGTGGAGCTGTTCAGTGATGCTTTAGCTTCTATGCCTGATAATATCAAGGATTTACTTGGTAGCCTTAATGGTAAAAGCATGAAAGTTGAAAGACAGATGCTATTGGCCTTGGCTCTTACAGCTGACCCTTCTAAGTTTGAGCAGTTAGGTGGTATTGAAGCTCTGATTACTTCAATTATAGCAACCAAAAAGGATAAGTTCGATAAGCTGTATGAAGACCTTACCAAGAAATTGGGCCTTAATAAGAAGGCTATTCTTCCTGCAAAGATTCCTATCTATAGCAGAATAAGAGAGGCTCTTATGGGAGACCCACTACTTGATTCTCTTTATCAGGCTGACAAAGCAGCTACAAATAGAAATAAGGATAAGAGTACAGCAGGTGTAAATAAATTCCAAAAAGATTTGCAAAATACAAATAATTTACTTATCTTTGCAGAGCTCACTGAAACTCAAAGGGAGAATATGGCTCAGGTGGGAATTACTGAAGAGGAATTCAACAACTGGAGTAAAGAGGAGCAACAGAAAGCAATAGAATGTTATTCATAAGAATATGGCAAAGAAATGTGTAAATCTTAATGCACCGGAGATTAGGGAGTTACATCAGCAACTAAATGCTGATGTAACTTCTTCGTCTATATCACCACAGCTGATAGGTGTGAATGTATCACTGTGGCAGGAGCAGAATAATACAGATGACTTTCCTACACTACCTGAACTTAAGGAGTTCATGAAGGTAAAGGAATCTGAGAAGATTCAAAGAGCTGTGGTAACTACAGCCTTTTCTCCAATAGAGAGAAAACAGAGAGTAAGGTATCTTGCCAATAGATTCTCCGAGGTAGTCACTGCTCTATGGAATAGAGACAGAGAGGCTATAAGAGAAGAGCTAAAGAGACCCGGAGATGCTTACAGAAGAGAGCAATTACTTCATAGTCTGAATGTTATGGACAGGGCTCAGTTTATTACCCAGCAATATGGGGTAAAGCAAATCTGGGACCTTGTAAAATATAACTTCCTTGACCAGGCTATTCTTGACCCTGAGGTGGATGCTGCTACTAAGGAGAAGAAAGCCAGAATGTTAGAGCACTTTACAGAACTTGTAAAGGAAACTGCTCCTATTCTTAAGGCTACGGAAGGTATCAATATGTATGTAGACTCCGGAGTAGTCAAAGTATCTGACTCTTATCAGGAGAACATGGATGAAATAGACCAAAAGAATGACCAATTAGAGCAAGAGGAACACTCTTCAAAAGAAGATTGGGATTTCAGAAGTGAGAAAACCTCAGGTCTTGACACCCTTTCACTTAAGGTAAGGTCACTTCTTTCTGCTATTCCAAGGGTGGATATCAATGGTCAGGAAGAGGTGGATGACTTAGGAACTCCTATCTATCTGGATATGGACATAGCTCATGGAACTCTTACTGAACTGCTTCAAGGAATGCAATCCGTAGAGGATATGATTCCTATTCTTGAGTTTCATGTAAAGGAATTTCCTTGGCTTGCCAATGTAATAGATTCACTGAGAAGAAGTACTGTATTGAGAAATCTGTTCTATGGTGATTTTAACAAGACTTTTATTCAGTATAATTACATCGACCCTCAGTCCAATATATCCAAATCCCTTAATCAGAATATCAAGCTTAAGCCTATCATAGATAAGTACAATGAGAACATTAATACCGGAGTATTGCTATCTAAGGATAGTATTTATACGAAGGATAATGCAATTAATGCTTCCAATGTAACCTCTCTGAAAGAAAAGGCTATAGCTGCTCAGACTGAATATAAGAAAGCCAACTCAAGAGCTCAAGGTCTTACACCTTCTCTAAAGAAAACTATAGGCAATCTTCTTCATTCTATAGGTGTCAGCTACTCTCCTGATGCTCTGGAAAGAATACTCACTTCACCGAGAATCAGTAATACCAAGTCTGTTGCAGACCCTGTGAATATCATTTTCAACAATGCTATTCAGATTCTCTCAGGCCTTGACTCAAATCCTGTGAAGTTCAGTACGGAACTTATATCTACCTATAAGGGTAAATATAATGCGATAGCCCGTCTATTCTTCTTGGAGCAGGGAGCAAGAGAAGCCAGCTTCAGACAAGGTGGTGATTCTTATTATTCCTACATGCTTCCTAACTATCTTTCCAAGCTGGTAAGTGGAATAAAGGGAACCAATTTCATGAACATTCTTCAAGAAAAGTTCAAAAGATTCTCTTTCTTCTATGACAAGACTGCTGGAAGATGGATGAATGGACTGCTTGAAAGATTGGAGTCGGATTCTGAGGCAAGAGAGAGATTCGGAGCTCACACATTGCTTTCCAATAAGGATGGTAAGTCCTATATGGAATGGGGATTCCTTGATACCATCATAGTCAGAATGACTGAATTCGGTGCTTTTACCAATGAGAAAAGCAATTATGCAGGGTTCATGGTTCCTGTGATGTCCGATGCTCCCAAGTGTTACTTTATGACACTTCCCAAGATTGAAGAAACTACTGCTGCTTCTGTAAGGGAGCAGGCTCTTGATTCCCTTACTGATGTGGTA
>JAGAKD010000064.1 GCA_017625815.1 Lachnospiraceae bacterium
ACATCATAGAATCCTTGAACATGATTGTCGCATCTATAACATTCCATTTCGCCTACAAAATTCACATATTTCACTCCCTATTTATTCAATAGACTCCAAAGTATCACATAATCTTTTGTATTCCTCATTGTAAGATGTTATCTCAATTATGCCTAAGTCAACTAAAGTTTCCAACATACAATGATGACAGTAATCTAAATCATCATATTTATATGAATGATAATATTCATCAACTAAACACCCACATTTATTACACTTCATATTTAATCACTCCTTAATATTTATAAACATTATTAATAACTCCTTTTAAACATCAATTTTAATCGACTTTATATTCTTTGTTCATTACCACATTCCCTGCAGTAAATGATGTATCCATCAGATATAGGATTTTCTTCCCAATCGTAATTAATCATTTCTTCAATAATACAATCGGTTGAATCGCATTCTTTACATTTGATTTCAAACTTCATTTCTTACCCTCCTAAAAACTATATTTTTAATCTATCTTACGTTCCATATAATACATCCCTGTATCTAATAAATCATCAACATCTTCTTCATCTATATTTTCCTCATTTCCATCTAACCAGTATTTGCAGTGATAATCATTGCAAGTTTCACAATACACTCTTGAATAATTTATTTTTTTCTTCAATTTTTCACCTCAACTTATATTAATATTATATAATATTTTTTTGAAAAAATCAAATAAAATTTCTTTACATTGAAATAAAAAAGAACGCAAAATGCGTTCTTATTTTTTTAAGGAAGTATAGATATGGTCTTTGACTAACCCTAATTCTTCCATGTCTGAACTTTCTTCAGTTCCATCGTAATAACAAATATTAACTTTTGAATCACATAAAGTTGGATTAGCTACGATTAAAGCGGCATCTCCGTGCATCATTAATCCTACTACTGTGCTAATATGGTCTCTGAAAATTTTCTTTCTTTCTGGTGCGTCTAATTCAGTACCAATATAGACAGTAAGCATTAATTCGTATTTTGCACCCTCTTTAACCCATTCTCCACAAACTTCATCTCGCATTTCCCAATTCACGTCTTTAAAATTATATTCTTTATCAACGTATAAGTTCATTTCGCCAGTTTCGTCGCAATGTGTAAGTATGTAGTAGTGATGTTCTGGGTCTTTGCAAGAAAGGACTCTTTCAGTAAAATGAACTTCTAAATAGTCCTCTTGTTTTGATTTGTTAATAACTTCAGAAAGTTTTACTTGTTTTGGTTCTGAAAGTTTGGCATTGTTTAGAACCATAGTTTTTTTAATTGCTTTAGTTTTTTTATGCATAAAAACCTCACTCCTGAGCTTTAAAAGAAGGAGAAATGGCTTTTGTCGTCTGTATAAAGGAAAGACGAAACGAGAGGGAAGGAAGGGAGGGAGCTCGTTTCGTCATAGAAATGTGACGGCATTTCCGGCTGAAAGTTTTAAAAGTTTTTTGTCATTTCTCTTTATCTATTTATATTATAGTCTATATTTTATCCGTTGTCAATACTGGAAAGTTTCATTTTTTACCTATTTTATTGCTTCTCAAACAGTTTTTCCGTTATTTTTGACGAAAAAAGTTATAAAGACGGTTTTACGGTGCTATACGACTTCGTCAGTAGCGAAATCGAATATATTATTCTCCACCATTGTCTTAATATGCTTTATCATATCCATTTGACCTTCATAGTATGTAATTCCCCATTCATCATTCGTATCAAGAGCGGCAATCTCCAATTCTCTTGTTCTAGCCATATGTCTTTGTAAGAATTTGATGAATTCAACTTTATTCAAATTACTCCACTCCTTTTGCACTATGTTTTATAGTGCGATTATTGAGCTTGACTAACTCGGTCTTTTTTCTTAGTAATGCGAATAACATATTGTTGGCAAGCGTAAGTTGAAACTGTAATGCTATTGTTATCATTACCTACTACATATAATCCATCAAGAGAGTTAATTAATGAAATCACTTGATTAGTAGTTGGATTTGCAGTAGCTTGTTCCTTAGCCTCAACTGAGAATTTTAATTTAGAAACTTTAATAGCATAATCATGTTCTGATTTACGAACAATTAATGCACCATTATATTCAAATACAGTGTGTTTAGAACTGAAGTAATCTTTCATAACTACACGTAATCCGGCTGCAACAAAATCATTTTTAGCTTGGTAAGAATTACGGAATGGTTTATTTGGCTTTTTAGTTGTAGCTTTACCATCCTTTTGAATGATTTCCCCTCCTTGAATAACAACAGTAGTTTCACGCATATCGTGATTGTGTTGTTTCACTTTTTCTACCATAATACGATTTAAGTCTTTACGAGTTACCATAATATCATCCTCTTTCATTTTATAATTTCCTTAACTTATATAAATATTATATAATATTTTTTTAAAAATGTCAACCAAACGGTCTCTTGTAGCTAACTATATAATATTTACTATTTTCTTAACCTTACATATATATTATATAATAATTTTTTAAAAATGTCAATAAAAACTTTACAATTGTCAAACTTGCCAATGTTTAAAAAATATCCTATAATATAAATAGGAAGGGAAATAAATTTTGGAGGTTATTTAAGATGAAAAGAAAGAGTAAAAATATTAAAGTTATTAGAAAATATCCATATGAAGAATTAGGCACTTTTGCTTCTCAAAGGGAAGTAGCAAGAGTACTAAATGTCAACGAAGGGACTGTCTCTCGATGGATTTCA
Organism: Lachnospiraceae bacterium; assembly: GCA_017625815.1. GTDB lineage: Bacteria > Bacillota > Clostridia > Lachnospirales > Lachnospiraceae > Coprococcus_C. The sequence continues at coordinate 2,724 of JAGAKD010000064.1, forward strand.
GGTTCTCGCAACCCAAAAGATTATATCTTGGAGGTGATAGAAACGCAAGAGTAATATGTGCGTCATTACGAGAGCAAAAGGAGAGATTGCTGAAAGAGGAGTTATGGAAATGGCGAAAAAATCAACAACAGAACATAGAAAGATTCCACTCAAGGAGGACTTTATGATGACTAAAACGGTTAGTGCTAGAATATACGGATATTTACAATGCAAATCTTATTTAACAGAAGACAAGAGAAGATATGTGTTAATGACAGATTGCACACCTACAACTATTCAACGAGGGATGTTAGAGAAGAATGGGGATATGAATCCACAATCAATTTCACTAGGAACTATCAAAAGCGGCATTTCACTTTTTAAAAAGTCTGAACTTATTGTTCAGGGCGAGGTTATGATTAAAGGTTCTAAAAAGAAATGTTATTACCTGCCGGAAGAGAAAAGCCATTTTCAATTAATTGAATTAGACACACTTCGTTATTTAGTTAATACTAGCAATAGTGAAGTAATTAAAGTATATGCCTATTTACTAAATAAGAGTCAGAATTTTGTAAACTACTCTTTTACTGGGAAGGAACTTGCTATTGCCATTGGATATGACTATAAACAAAAGAACACTAAAAACAAAATCAAAGATATTATCCTGTTTTTAGAGAATAATGGATTGTTAGTAAAATCAAACTACTATGAAAAAGTCGGGCAAAATGGAAGTCTTCCAGTTCCAAGAATGCGTATAGTAGAAGTGAACACTAAAGTCAAAGGTGCATAGAGAGGTCAAATTTTATACCCACGGTGAGGACAAATTTTATACCCTCGGTGGAGCTAAATTTTATACCCATATCATAATCAACATAATCAACATAATCAATGTGAAATACTTTTTTCTCCTTCGTCGAAAAAAGTATTTCACTACACGCGTCGTTCGCAGACAATGGAAAAAGAGAGACTTTTCGGTCTCTCTTTTACTTTAACATTATTAGCATTAGTAGTATGATGAAGCCAGTTATCAGGTGGATAATATATGTAATCTTACGAGCTTTGGGTGAGGTATCTGATTCAATACTCAACTCGAAAAAGAAACAGAGTATTAATCCACTAAAAACTATGTCATAGGCTTGTGCATATAATCCTGCGATAGTTCCTATTATTATAAGGACTAAGCAGATGCGTTTAATGGTATTCATTAAACTACTCCTTATTATGCTAGAGTATAGTGTTGTAATGTAGACTTACCTGATTTCATAGGTTGTTTAACTGCTACTTCTTCACGAACTAAAGCTGATAAACGAGCTGTCACTTTAGCTGCTGAAACATCTTCAAAACCTTGTTCAGTTAAAGCTGCTACAAAGTAGTTGCATGGTTGTGGTTCTGTTGAAAGAAGAGCGATAATAGCATCTTTCATAGTATCTTCTACTTTCTTAGCTGCTGCTTTAGTGCGTTTGCGAGTCACTAATTCTAATTCATGTTCTAAGAATTCAATTAATTCAGATACAGGTAAATCAGATTGAACATCGTTGTTTACTAATACAGAGATTAAAGATTGGTATTTTTGAGCTTTTGTTAATTTAGTGTTTTTGTTTTCCATATTATCATTCTCCTTTGTAGCCCTTTGGCTTTTTAGTTATGTTTTAGATAGGTGAAGAGGAGAAACTCCTCTTCTTTTTTAGTTATTAATATATTTTTCAAATACTTCTGTAAAGTCTTTTTGAATGTAGGCTTCATGCGATTGTTTAATCCAATTAAATGCGTATTCATTTACCTTTGCAAATTGTTCTGATAAACTGCCTATTTCTTGACGTTGTGAACCACATACATCAGATGCTAAGCTTAATGTTTGTTCTGATTTTTGTAATAATACCTGATTTTCTTTGGCAATATGAGAAATTTTAATTAAAGCCTTATAAATATCTTTTAGTTGTTCTAATTGATTACGATTAACATCAATTGAGAACTCTTGATTATCAATATTAAATTTTAATTCACAATCTAAATCTACTGTTCCTGCTGTTTCAATCATAACATTACTAATCGTATGTTTATAGTAATCATATCGTTTCACTAGACGTTTACTACTAACTGCTGATGTACCATCAACATGAATTAAAGCTAAGTTTGTAAAGCAGTATTCATCTGTTTTTGATTTAATTAAGAAGAAGATTTTTTCATTGTCTTCATGCATAATAAAGTCATCTGCCACTGCTTTATCATAGTCGTTTGGACTGATGATTTTTCCAATTTCACTAATTCCTAAAGCATCTGCTGCAAATTTTTTTAACATTCTCATTTCCCCTTTGCTATTAATATTATAACATTATTTTTTTAAAATGTCAAACGAAATCTTAATAGCCATTTGACATAATTTGGTGAACACATTCTACACAGTAATCTTCATCATACATATTATGACAGTTTAAGATGACACCACATTCATAGCAGATTGGTTCGTAGTGAGATAGGTCAAAGTCATGTTCTTTTAATTCGTAGTTCGTGTTCATAGTATCAACTTCCTTTC
>JAGAKD010000065.1 GCA_017625815.1 Lachnospiraceae bacterium
ATTATCCAGACTGTAGTTGATCCAGAGAAGATTGGTGAGATTATTGGTCAGAGAGGTAAGACAATTAACGCTATTATTGAAGAGACAGGCGTTAAGATAGATATTGATGATGAGGGTAGAGTTTCTATCTGTGGCGTTGAGCAGGCAGGTATGGACAAGGCATTAAAGATTATTCGTTCAATCGTTGATCCACTTGAGGTTGGTAAGACTTACGAGGGTAAGGTTGTTAGAATTATGAACTTTGGTGCATTTGTAGAGCTTTCACCAAATAAGGATGGACTTATTCACATTTCTAAGCTTGCAGACCATAGAGTAGAGAAGGTTGAGGATGTAGTTAACATCGGTGACGAGGTTAAGGTTAAGGTTCTCGACATTGATAGAATGGGCAAGGTTAGCCTTAGCTTAAAGGACGCAGAATAAATTAAAAAACAGGCACGCCCTATTATAGGGCGTGTGATTAACTTAAATTCTAGGAGGGCATTTCATGCGATTTGGTTATTTTGATGAATTAAACAAAGAATATGTTATTGATAGACCAGACACACCAGCCCCATGGGCGAACTACCTTGGTTCACCAGAGTACGGTGCGATTATTTCCAATAATGCAGGAGGATATAGTTTCGTTAAATCTGGTGCAAATGGAAGAATACTTAGATATGTATTCAACAACTTTGACCAGCCGGGTAGATATATTTATCTTAGAGACAATGAAACTAAGGATTTTTGGTCAGCTTCATGGCAGCCAGTAGGTAAAGATTTATCAGTTTACAAAAGTGAATGCCACCATGGTACAGGCTATACTAATATCAAGGCTTCATATACTGGAATTGATACAGAAGCTTTATATTATGTACCACTAGATAAGACACATGAGGTTTGGAAACTTAAGGTTACCAACAATTCAGATAAGACAAGAGAGCTTTCTGCATTTGGTTTCTGTGAATTTACTAACGACAATAATTATGAGCAGGACCAGGTTAACCTTCAGTATACATTGTTTATAACAAGAACTTATTTTGAAAATAACCGTATTAAGCAGGTTATCAATGAGAATGTTAATAAGGGTGCTGCTATTAATGGCAGTGTTGTATTCAAGAGATTCTTTGGACTTGCAGGTGCTGATGTAGCAAGCTACTGTGGAGATAAGGAAGAATTTATTGGAAGATATCATTCATATGCTAATCCGGTTGGTGTTGTAAATGGTGATTGTGGCAACAAGCTTAATTACAATGCTAATGCTTGTGGTGCTCTTGAGACTAAGATTACCCTTGCTCCAGGAGAGAGCAAAGAGGTTGCTTTCATTCTTGGTATGAAGACTGAGGAAGAGATGGATGCGGTTATGGCATCATATAATGATGTTGCTGCTAAAACATCTGCGGAGTTAGACGAGTTAAAGTCATACTGGCATGGCAAGCTTTCACATCTTCAGGTTAAGACACCAAGTGAAGAGTTCAACGCTATGATTAATACATGGAATGCATATCAGTGCTTTATGACATTTATTTGGTCTAGAGCTGCTTCATTCTCTTATTGTGGTCTTAGAAATGGATATGGTTACAGAGATACAGTTCAGGATATTCAGGGTATTATTCACCTTGCACCTGAAATGGCATTAGATAAGATTAGATTTATGTTATCAGCTCAGGTTGATAATGGTGGTGGACTTCCACTTGTTAAGTTTGATCACAATGCTGGTCATGAGGATACACCAGATGATGAGTCATATGTTAGAGCAACTGGCCATCCGGCATATAGAGCAGATGACGCTTTATGGTTATTCCCAACTGTTTACAAATATATTGCTGAGTCAGGTAATGTTGATTTTATTGATGAAGTTATCGTATTTGCAAATGGTGGAGAGGGCACAGTTTACGAGCACTTAAAGAGAGCTATTGATTTCTCTATGAATCGTCTTGGTAACAACAATATGCCAGCAGGTCTTCACGCAGACTGGAATGATTGCTTAAGACTTGGTAAGAAGGGTGAGTCAACTTTCGTTGCGATGCAGCTTTATTATGCAATGACAGTTCTTAAGATTTTTGCCGAGAAGAAGCAGGATACAGAGTATATAACATATCTTGATAAGATTCAGAAGGAACTTGGAGATACTATTCAGACTAAGTGCTGGGAAGAGGATAGATATATTAGAGGCTATAAGGAAGATGGCATGATTATCGGTTCTAAGAAGGACCCAGAGGCAAATATGTGGCTTAATCCACAGTCTTGGGCTGTTATTAGTGGTCTTGCATCTAAGGAACAGGCAGAGCTTGCTCTTGAGTCAGTTCACAGAGAACTTAGCACTCCTTATGGATGTAGAGTTATGGCACCTTCATACGTGGATCACGCATTTGAAGGAGCATTGATGTTACTCTTTAACCCATCTACAAAGGAAAATGGTGGTATATTCTCACAGCCACAGGGTTGGATTATATTGGCTGAGGCACTTATGGGTCACGGCGATAGAGCATTTGAATATTTCACTAATAGTTCACCAGCAACTATGAATGATAAGGCAGAGATTCGTAAGCTTGAGCCATATTGTCATGGTCAGTTTACTGAGAGTTCAGAGTCACCATTTGAAGGTCGTTCACATGTACACTGGCTTACTGGTACAGCTTCAACTGTTATGGTTGGCTGTGTTGAGGGTATTCTTGGTATGAGACCTGATTTCTATGGTATTAAGATTGCGCCATCTATATCTTCTGAGTGGAAAGAGATGGAAATCACTAAGGATTATAGAGGAAAGAAGCTTAATATCAAGGTTCTTAATCCTAATGGTGCCGAAAGTGGTTGCAAGTCTATGACATTAAATGGAAAAACTATGGAATCCAATTATATTCCTTTCGAAGAATTAGCAGAGGTTAATGATATAGTTCTTACTATGTAGATTGCTTCTATTATAAGAGGTAACTCTGAGTGGCTATTTCAAGAAAACATATGTTGATATAATGCCTATAGTGAATGATTTAAGTATTTAAATGTATTCATGTGGGGTGTTTTATATGTAGAAGGTTTACAGCACAACCTACGGGTTTTGCGGTAAACCTTCTCTTTTTTTGTTCTATAAATACAGTTGTTTATTGGTGAGGTGTTTGATATAATCATAATATTAGAGAGTGAATATATATTTAGGAAGGCACTCTTTTGTTACGTCTGGGGAGGAAATTTTATGCAAAATAAGTACAATAAATGTCCCAATTGTATGAAACCAATTAATTACAATGACGTTTTTTGTCCTCATTGTGGTTTTAATATTGGCGAATATAAAGAAATTACTCATGGCTTGAAGCCTTTTACTGTACTTAAAGATAAGTATTTGATAGGAAGAGTTATTGGCGTGGGTGGATTTGGAATTACATATATAGGCTGGGATATGATGCTTGAAACATATATTGCCATCAAGGAATATTTTCCAGAAAGCTTTGCTAGTAGAACAGCTACCGTTTCAGAAACACAAGTTATTCCTAATGAATCTACAAAGGCATCATATGACAAGGGTTTGACCAGATATTTAGAAGAGGCTAGAAATTTATCTAGATTTTACCAGCTTCAGGGTATTGTGTCTGTAAAGGATTTCTTCTATGAGAATGGAACAGGCTATATTGTCATGGAGTATATTGATGGAATCAATCTTAAGGAATATCTTAAGAATATGGGTGGGAGATTACCTGAGCATACTGTGTTATCTCTTATGAAGCCTGTGTTAGAGTCTCTTTCTGAGATACATAGCAGTGGACTTATTCACAGAGATATTAGTCCAGATAATGTTATGGTTGATAAGAAGAATAGAATTAAGCTTATTGATTTTGGATCTGCTAGAGGACAATCTGCTGATGGTGACAAAACATTTACGGTTATTTTAAAGCATGGATATGCACCGCCAGAGCAATATCACGCCAAAGGCAATCAGGGCCCTTGGACAGATATATATAGTCTTTGTGCAACTATGTATAGAATGCTCACAGGACAGAATCCACCAACTAGCATAGAGCGTTTGGAAAATGATGAATATGTTCCTGTATCTGCTTGGGGTGTAAATGTTAGTGATAGAACAGAATATGTATTAAGAAAAGGTTTGGCGGTTAAGTCTTCTGATAGATATCAGAATATATCTCAGTTTATGAATGAATTATATAGTACACAACCTTTTAATTCTGCTACACCAACATATCAAAACTCAGGAATGTATAACTATGGTAATACATCAGAACCAAGTACACCTTCTAATTATAGTTATGCACCGACGTACCAAGAGGAACCCAAAAAGAATAAGCTTGGTATTATCATAGGTGTAATATCTGTTTTGGTTATTCTTTTAGTGGTCGGTTTAGTTCTTATTTTTTCGGGTGGCGACAAGGAAGGTAAAAAAGAAACAACCACTGAAAAGGTTACAACTGAGAAAAAAACCACAGAAGAAAAGACTACTGAGGAAAAAACTACAGAAAATACCACTGAAGATACCACTGAAGAAACTACAGAAAATACCACAGAAAGTGTAGAGGACGAGGTCACTATTGAAACATTTAACGGCGTAACTTATGGAGTACCTGCTGGTTTTGAATATTCAGCTGATATATCAGATAATATATCTATTGGATATTACCATGAGAATCTCCAGACAGCTTTTATGGTGACTGTTTATTCTAATGATATGGGTGATGTTGAGTCTGTGCAAAGTGTGTATGATACAGAGATTAAGGCAGCTTTTGGTAGTGCGTGTATAGGATATGATGTTGAATACAATGGATATACAGGTATGGAGTGGGATATCAGTAATGTGGAAGAAGGATATGGAGGATATTCATTATTGTTCTGTGATGAAGAGACAATTGTTTATGTGGAATATATAACCTATGATTATGAGTTTTCACCATATTATGATGTTGTATTCGAGATTACGTATTGATTTTTATCTTAAGTTGTGTTATCTTTCTCTATGTTTAGTTTTTATAAAAAAGGAGAAGAATTATGTTTAAGAAGGATTTATTAAAGAAGTTAGCAGTATTCGCTATGATGGGAATTATGACCCTTTCTTTAGTTGCTTGTGGCGATGAGAAGAAGAGTGGCGAGGACAAGGATGACGTTAGAGCTACAGTTGAGGATACTGATGACGATGTAGAAACTGAAGAAGATACTACAGAGGAAGAGACAGAAGAAGAAACTACTGAGGAAGAGACTACTGAGGAAGAGACAGAAGAGGAGACTACTGAGGATGTTTCTAGCGATGGATTAGTTGAAGGCGATGGTGTTGCTACACTTAATGGTTTTTCATTTGGAGTTCCAGAGGGATATACAACAGCTGACAATCCAACAGCAGGTGTAACTAGTGTTACATATGTTAATGATGCAGGTACTGTAGCATTTATGATAGCTGTTGATAATGCTAATCTTGCTTCAGAGCAGACTGCATTTGATACATTTGATTCACAGATTAAGTCTGTTTTTGGTGAGCAGTGTACTTCAAGTGATGTTAACTACAATGGTTACGATGCAACTGAGTGGGTAACTGATGCAACAGATGGTTCTTATGCAGGTCGTTCACTTGTTATTTGTGACGGAAGCTTATTAGTATACATCGAGTTCGTTTCATATGACGGAGATGTAAGTGATTGGTCTGACGTAACTGCAGGTATTTCATACTAATTATTATATATTTTTTAAAAAACTGTCGCAGCTTAAGAGCTGTGGCAGTTTTTTTGTGCCTAATAATACTTTTACTTTAAGCATTTCTTTCTTGATTTTGGTTAATAATATATAGAAAAAAGTCAAGGAGATAGAGTTTATGGGTAAAGGGAGTAACAATGAAGAATTAAAGAACAGATTAGATAGCGAGCAGCTAAAAGGTGAATTAATAAAGGATTATGGACAGATAACACTTTCAGGCAATAGATTTCATCAAAGGATACATTTGTTAAATATAATTGGAGAAATTGAGGGTCATGAAAATCTTGGAAATAATTCCAAAACAAGCAAATATGAGCATATATTGCCTCAACTTGCGGCGGTAGAAGACAGTGACGATATAGATGGAGTTTTAGTTTTGTTAAATACGGTAGGTGGTGATGTTGAAGCAGGACTTGCCATAGCAGAAATGATATCATCATTGAGTAAACCTAAGGTATGTCTTGTTCTTGGAGGAGGTCACTCTATTGGCGTTCCTCTTGCTGTGTCTGGAGATGTGACATATATTGTGCCATCTGCAACCATGGTTATTCATCCTATTAGAATATCAGGAACTGTATTAGGGGTAAGACAAAATTTTGAATATATTGAGAGAATGCAGGAGAGAATTATTGATTTTACAGTGAATCACAGTATGGTTAAGGATGATGAGCTTAGACGGATAATGTTTAATACTACTGAGCTCACAAAAGATGTTGGTTCTATGCTTGTTGGTAGACAAGCGGTAGAAAAGGGAATAATTGATAGAGTAGGCGGAATAAATAGTGCTCTTAATTGTTTATACGACTTGATAAATAGTGGGAAAAATAGTAAAATAACAGAGTATGGGTTTTTAGATGATTAGGCACTATATTATAGATAAGGAGAAAGGTTATGGCTAACCAAACCAGAAAAACTACAACTACAAAATCGAATAATAATAGAACTGCTAAAGGCACAGGAAAAAAATCCTCTAGCAGTTCTAATAATACATATACTCAAAAAAGAAAACAGGCAGCAAGGAAAGCTCTTCAGGAGGATAATTCTCCAGCAGATGACTCAAGAAGAAATGAGATATATCTTTTTATTTATCTTGCTGTAGCAGTATTTCTTTTGTGTAGCAACTTTGGTTGGTGTGGAGTTGCAGGAGATTTTATCTCTAAAATATTATTTGGTATGGTTGGTACTGTAGCATATTTAGTGCCAATATATGCTTTCTTTTCGGCTGCATTTTTGCTTTCAAATGGTGCACACAAGAAGATTATTAAAAGAGTTATGTGTATTGGCATATTTCTTATAGTTATTGCATTTATATGTCAGTTAATTGCAGGGGCAGATTCTCAGCATGTTGCATCGCTCTATAAGGCGGGAGCCAACAAAAAACAGGGTGGAGGAGTTATTCTTGGCGGATTACTAGTCTTGCTATATAAGCTTATTGGTACAACTGGAGCTATAATTGTCATAGTGTTACTCACAATCATTGGAATAATTGTTGTTATGGATGTATCACTTGTAAGTATGCTTAAGGATAAGTTTACTCTTGATGACGAAGATGATGAGGATGATGAGGAAGAGGATTATCAGTATGAGGATGTTCATCAGCCAAGAGATAGAGATGTGTTGGGAAGCATAAAGGTGCTTGAACCAGCAGACAAAAAGGAAAAGAAGAAAAAAGTTAAGAATAGAGTTGTTGAGTCCGAGGAGATTCACGAATTAAAACCAGTTAAACAGGATGATTTCTTTAGTAGAAGTGATTTATCGAGTGAACCGGCATTTTCTAATGTAGATAGTCAGTTTTCTGATGACTTTAATGCAGGAACTGATGAGGTTGTTGATCTCACACCTATTAAGAGAAGAAGAAAGAAAACTAAGGAAACTCAGGCCGAGATGCTTGAATCTAGAGATGAAATCGCTGGTGATATTGATGCGCCATCTGCTATAAGAACTAATATGAATACTAGCACTAATAGTGATATTTTACATGGTGATTCATCAATTACTACTAAGACTTCAGCTACTAAAACTGCAAATAGTGATTTAACAATCCCTGATAGCAAATCAACAGCAGATTATAAGTTTCCACCTATTGAACTTCTTAAGACTGCTAAGAGCAAGGGTGCATCTAATACAGAGGCGAGTGTTAGGGAGACTGCTATGAAGCTTAAGAGCACTTTAGAGAACTTTGGTGTAAATGTTACTATTACAGATTATAGCTGTGGCCCATCTGTAACAAGATACGAGTTACAGCCTGAGCAGGGTGTTAAAGTAAGTAAGATTGTTAATTTGGCAGATGACATTAAGCTTAATCTTGCGGCGGCTGATATTCGTATAGAGGCACCAATACCTGGAAAAGCGGCTATTGGAATTGAGGTTCCTAATAGAGAAGCTTCCTCTGTATACTTTAGAGATTTGTTGGAATCAGAGAATTTCAAGAAGTTTCCTTCAAATATTGCTTTTGCGGTAGGTAAGGATATTGGTGGTCAGGTTATTGTGGCTGATATTGCTAAGATGCCACACCTTCTTGTAGCAGGTGCTACAGGTTCAGGTAAATCAGTATGTATTAATACTCTTATTATGAGTATTTTGTATAAGGCTAATCCTAATGATGTAAAGCTTATTATGGTTGACCCTAAGCAGGTTGAGCTTAGCATATATAACGGTATACCACATATGCTTATACCTGTCGTTACAGATCCTAAGAAGGCAGCTGGTGCTCTTAACTGGGCTGTTATGGAAATGACTAACAGATATCAGCTTTTTGCTCAGTACAATGTGCGTAATCTTCAGGGATATAACGAAAAAGTTAAAGATGTTACTGGAACAGAAGAAGGAAATGAAGAGCTTAAAAAGCTTCCTCAGATTATTATTATCGTTGATGAGCTTGCAGACCTTATGATGGTTGCTCATGGTGAGGTTGAAGACGCTATTGTTAGATTGTCACAGCTTGCTCGTGCGGCTGGTATTCATCTTGTAATTGCAACCCAGAGACCTTCTGTAGATGTCATCACAGGACTTATTAAGGCAAATGTACCTTCACGTATAGCTATGACAGTTTCATCCGGTGTGGATTCTCGAACTATTCTTGATATGAATGGTGCTGAAAAGCTTCTTGGTAAGGGTGATATGCTCTTTTATCCAACTGGTTATCCAAAGCCGGTTCGAGTTCAGGGTGCATTCCTTTCAGATGATGAAATTGCAAATGTATGTGATTTCCTTAGAAGTCAGAATGGTGAATCAACTTACGACGAGAAGATTACACAGGAAATTGCCAGTTCATCCGTAGGTGGTGGCACTTCGTCTTCTGGTGGCTCAGGTTCTGATGTAGATGAATATTTTGTTGATGCTGGTAAATTTATCATTGAGAAAGACAAGGCATCAATTGGAATGCTTCAAAGAGTATATAAGATAGGATTTAATAGAGCGGCTAGAATTATGGACCAGCTTTCTGAAGCAGGAGTTGTAGGACCTGAAGAAGGAACAAAACCTAGAAAAGTTCTTATGACTATGGAGGAATTTGAAAATTACGTAGAAGAATATATGTAATTTATCTATACTTTATAAATAATATGTATAATTAAAGGGAGAAAGATATATGTTAACAGATATTGAAATTGCACAGCAGGCAACTCTAAAACCTATAAAAGAGGTTGCGGCATCTATAGGAATAACGGAAGATGACATTGAAATGTATGGAAAGTACAAGGCTAAGCTTACTGATGAGTATATGAATTCTGTAAAAGATAACAAGGATGGAAAGCTTGTTCTTGTAACAGCTATTAATCCAACTCCTGCAGGAGAAGGAAAGACAACTGTGACAGTAGGCCTCGGTCAGGCTATGGGTAAGCTGGGAAAGAAGTCTATTATTGCTCTAAGAGAGCCATCACTTGGGCCTTGCTTTGGTGTCAAGGGTGGTGCAGCAGGTGGTGGATACTCACAGGTTGTACCTATGGAGGATTTAAATCTTCATTTTACTGGTGATTTTCATGCTATAACCTCTGCAAACAATCTTCTTGCTGCAGTTATGGATAACCACATTCATCAGGGTAATGCACTTCGTATAGACCCTAAGAGAATAGTTTTCAAGAGATGTCTTGATATGAATGATAGAGCTCTTAGAAGTATTATAGTTGGCATGGGCAAAAAAGCTGATGGCGTAGTTCGTCAGGATGGATTTGTAATAACAGTTGCATCTGAGATTATGGCAATTCTTTGTCTTGCTAATGATATCAAGGATTTACAGGATAGACTTAGTAAGATTATAGTTGCATATAACTATGATAATGAGCCAGTTACAGCAGGAGAGCTTAATTGTGTAGGTTCTATGACAGCACTTCTTAAGGATGCTATAAAGCCTAATATAATCCAGACCTTAGAGCATACACCAGCTCTTGTGCATGGTGGTCCATTTGCAAATATAGCCCATGGCTGTAACTCTGTTAGAGCAACTAAGACAGCTCTTAAAATTGCAGATTATGTTATAACTGAGGCAGGATTTGGTGCAGACCTTGGAGCAGAGAAGTTCTTTGATATTAAGTGTCGTATGTCAGGCCTTAAGCCAGATGCAGTAGTACTTGTTGCTACAGTTAGAGCTTTAAAATATAACGGTGGTGTAGCTAAAGCAGACCTTGGAGCAGAGAATATTGAAGCTTTATCGAAGGGTATTGTTAATCTTGAAAAGCATATTGAGAATCTACAGATGTATGGGGTTCCTGTAGTTGTTACTCTTAATAGATTTGTCTCTGATACAGATGCTGAGCTTGATTTTGTTAAGAAGTTCTGTGAAGAGCGTGGCTGTGATTTCGCTCTTGCAAATGTATGGGAAAAAGGTGGAGAAGGCGGAGTTGAGCTTGCCAAGGCAGTACTTAATACACTTGAGACAAAGGAAAGCAATTTCAAGGTACTCTATGAGGATAGCTTAACTATAAAAGAGAAGATTGAAACGGTTGCTACAAAGATATATGGTGCAAAGGATGTTACTTACAGTGCTGAGGCATCAAATGCTATAGCTAAGATTGAAGCTATGGGTATGGGTAATATGCCGGTTTGTATGGCTAAGAACCAGTATTCACTTTCAGATGATGCCAAGTTACTTGGTAGACCAGAAGGCTTCACTGTTAATATAAGAGAAGTATATGTAAGTGCAGGTGCAGGCTTTGTAGTTGCTATTACAGGTGCTATCATGACTATGCCAGGACTTCCTAAGGTTCCCGCTGCAGAGCGAATTTTTGTAGATGATGAAGGGGTAATTAACGGATTGTTCTAATTAGTTATTGATTTCACGGGGGTGTTATTATGGGGAAGAAATTAGGCATAGCTCTCATTTGTGTTTTGTTACTTTTGTCATTAGCAGGTTGTTCGGTTGCTTCCGAAAAGGAAGTAGTTAAATATGCCGAGGAAAAGTATGGTAAAGCAACTCTAGTTAAAACAGAAGAACCTAGCGATGAGGAGATAGTTTGTTATTTCAAAGACAAAGAATATGGCTTTGAATATTATGTAACAAGCTATATGAATGACATTATTATAGACGGTTCAACCTTTGGTTCTGCAGAAAACAAGGGTAGCAATTTTGATATTCAATACTACAATTATATCAATGACACTATTGAGGCTGATTTATCTGCAATAGAAAATAAATATAATGTGGATATATCTATATCTGATGGGTCATATATATATTATTTTGCAAGGATTTATTATAAGACCTCAGATACTTCTAATGTAGAGGTGGTATCAAAAGAAGTAAGTGATTTATATACTGCCTTAGATACAAGACATTATTGGAAAGATTTGGTAGTTGAAGTTTATGATGCAAATGATGAATATTTAGGTGCTTATCATTATGAACAGGAAGCTTGGATGACCCCTGAAGATGAAACTGAATTATTTTATATTGAACATATAGAAAATCTTACATCCAAGGCTGTATATTTAAGAAAAGAGCAGCATTCATTCACAGAAACAGGAGTAGATATTAATAATGTTGTTACTGTTTTAGGCAATCCTGAGGTGACAGTCGATTCTACAGTTACATATTATATTTTCTCTGTAGATGGAGAAGAGTATTACATGTGTGATTTCATGGTGATGGATGATATTGGCGGATATGTATGGTATACAAATTATGAAGAATAATTATTTTTACATAAAAAGGAGGAGCGATTAATGGCACAGATTATTGACGGAAAGGTTATTTCCCAGCAGATAAAGGATGAACTCAAGGAAAAGGTGGCAGCACTTAAAAATGAAGGCAAAGAAGTTTGTCTTGCTGTTATACAGGTTGGTAATGACCCAGCTTCAACAGTTTATGTGGGCAATAAGAAAAAAGCTTGTGAATATATTGGCATAAAGTCTCTTGCTTATGAAATTCCAGAGGAGACAACAGAGGAAGAGCTTCTTGGTATTATAGATAAGCTTAACAAGGATGATACAGTACATGGAATTCTTGTACAGCTTCCTGTGCCTAAGCATATCAATGAAGAGAATATTATTAATGCTATTTCTCCTACTAAAGATGTAGATGGTTTCCATCCTGCCAGCGTTGGTGCTTTAAGTATAGGACAAAAGGGCTTTGTTTCTTGTACTCCTGCAGGAGTTATACAGTTACTTAAGCGTTCGGGTATTGAGATTTCTGGCAAGGAATGTGTTGTTATTGGTAGAAGTAATATTGTTGGTAAGCCTATGAGTATGCTGTTGCTTAGAGAAAATGGTACAGTTACTATATGTCACTCAAGAACTAAGGACTTGAAGGAAGTATGTAAGAGAGCAGATATCCTGGTTGTTGCTATTGGCAAGCCTCGTATGATTGATGCATCATATGTAAAGGAAGGTGCGACAGTAATTGATGTTGGTATTCATAGAGATGAGAACAACAAATTATGTGGTGATGTAGATTATGCATCAGTAGAGCCAATTGCAGGTGCAATAACTCCAGTTCCAGGTGGAGTAGGTCCTATGACTATTGCAATGCTTATGAATAATTGTGTGGAAGCAGGTATGAATTAATATATGAATATATTATTGGTATCACTAGGTTGTGACAAAAACTTATGCGATAGCGAGGCTATGCTAGGCTTGCTTCGTGATAACAATTACAATATAACAAATGATGAATATGAAGCAGATGTGGTTATTGTTAATACCTGTAGCTTTATAAATGATGCTATGGAGGAAAGTGTAAATACAGTCCTTGAAATGGCTGAATTAAAAAAAGAAAGGTTAAAGTATTTGATAGTTACAGGTTGTCTTGCTGAGAGATTTAAAGAAGAAATATTTGATGAGATACCAGAGGTGGATGCCTGTCTTGGAACAAGTAGCTTTGATAAGATTGTTGAGGTTATTAAGACCTTGGAAAATAAGGCGGATAATGATTTTTGTGAGGAAAGCTATTTGATTTCCAATGAACAAGGGAAAGTATCGGTCTTTGAAGATTTGGGAAGGCTCCCCCTCGTTAATTCCAAGCGTGTCATCACATCAGGTACATTTATGGGATATTTAAAGATTGCTGAAGGATGTAACAAATATTGCACCTATTGTGTAATACCACATATAAGAGGAAGATACAGAAGTGTTCCTATGGAAAAACTTTTGGAAGAAGCAGAATATATGGCGTCACAGGGAATAAAGGAGCTTATATTAGTTGCACAGGAAACCACTTGTTATGGTATAGATATATATGGCGAAAAATCTCTAACTGTTTTAGTTGAGGAATTAGCTAAGATAGAAGGCATTGAATGGATAAGATTAATGTATTGTTATCCGGAAGAGATAGACGATGAGCTTATTGATTTATTTGCTAGAGAAGAAAAGCTTTGTAAATATATTGATATGCCATTACAACATTCAGAAGATAACATCTTAAAACGAATGGGAAGAAAAACTGATAAGGAGTCTATTAAGACGGTGATTGGCAAGCTTAGAGCAAAGGTTCCTGAAATTGCCATTAGAACAACTCTTATCACAGGATTTCCGGGTGAAACAGAAGAAGATCATGAAAATCTTATGGAGTTTATTGATGAGATGGAATTTGATAGATTGGGTGTATTTACCTATTCCAGAGAGGAAGGAACTCCAGCGGCTGATTTCCCTGATCAGGTAGATGGGGATATAGCTTCTACCTGGAGAGATGAGATAATGGAGCTTCAACAGGAGGTTTCTTTGGATAAGAATACCGAATTGGTAGGAAGTATCCAAAAGGTGATTATTGAAGGATATTCGCCAGAAGAGGATGTATATGTAGGACGTACATATAAAGATGCACCTAACATCGATGGTATGGTGTTTGTTCAGTGTGATTATGAACTTATATCTGGTACAATTGTTGATGTAATAATAAATGAGGCAGGACCTTATGACTTAATAGGAGGAATAGCAGATGAACTTACCTAACAAACTTACGATTTTAAGAGTTATATTAATACCATTTTTCTTGGTAGCACTTATGGTTGATGCAGTGCCATATGGGAAATGGATAGCAGTTGCGATATTTGTTATTGCGAGTCTTACAGATATGTTGGATGGACAGATAGCTAGAAAGTATAATCTTATAACAAACTTTGGAAAATTTATGGATCCGCTAGCTGATAAGCTTTTAGTATGTTCAGCTATGATTGCCCTTATTGAGTTGGATAGAATTCCTGCTTGGGTTGTTATAATTATTATTGCTAGAGAATTTATAATTAGTGGATTTAGACTTGTTGCATCAGATAATGGTGTTGTAATCGCTGCTGGCTGGTGGGGCAAGGTTAAGACAGTAGTGCAGATGATTATGATAATCTTTATAATGTGCGATTTCGGTGGAGATGTTGTTGCGATTATTGAAAATGTTCTTATATATGCAGCATTGGCTCTTACTGTAATTTCTTTAATTGATTATTTGGTTAAGAATAAATCAGTTTTAGCAGATACAAAATAATATATTTAGATATAAAAATCCCTTTTGTGTATCATAATTAAAAAGGGATTTTTATATTTTGAAAGGAGAAAATATAAAACATGGAAAATGAAATGATAGAACTTAATGAAATATCTCAAAAATTGGTAGATAAGCTTATTGAGAATAAATTAACTATATCAACAGCCGAGTCATGCACAGGTGGAATGATATCCTCTGCCATTGTGAATGTTCCAGGCGCTTCATCAGTATTAAACGAGGCTATTGTCACATATTCAAATGCCGCAAAAATGAAATATCTTGGAGTGAAAGAGGATACATTAAATAAGTATGGTGCTGTTTCGGAAGAGGTGGCATGGCAAATGGTTGAGGGAATTGCTAAAGAGGCAAATGCGGATTGTGCTATAGCTGTTACTGGGATAGCAGGACCTGATGGTGGAACAAAGGATAAGCCAGTAGGAACTGTTTATGCGGGATTATATTATAAAGGCGATATAAAAGTAACAAGATATAATTTCAAAGGGGATAGATATTTAATAAGACTTTATACAACAATAAATGTTTTAGAGGATATGTATAAGACAATATTAGATTTATAAAATCAAAAGAAAAAAGAAGATAATTGACCATAGTAAATCCCATTGTGAAAATAATGACAAATATTGAAAAAAACTAGAATAATAGCTTGATTTAATGGGGGAAAAAGCGTATTATTATAATCGGAAGAAATTGGTCTTTCATACCGGAATGACCTAAAATAAATTTTAACGGAGGACTTAAAATGAGTAACAAACTTAGTTTGTCAGCAAGCGACAGAATTAACAATTTGCTTGATGACGCAAGCTTTGTTGAGGTTGGTGCTTATGTTACAGCAAGAAGCACAGATTTCAACATGCAAGAAAATGATACTCCAAAAGACGGTGTTATCACTGGATATGGTGTTATCAACGGAAAGTTAGTTTATGTTTACAGCCAGGATGCAACCGTTCTTGGTGGTGCTATCGGTGAGATGCATGCTAAGAAGATTGCAAAGGTTTATGACATGGCTATGAAAGTAGGAGCGCCAGTTGTAGGCCTTATAGATTGTGCAGGCTTAAGACTTCAGGAAGCTACAGATGCAATGAATGCATTTGGTGAGCTTTACTTAAAGCAGACTATGGCGTCAGGTGTAATCCCACAGATTACTGCTATATTTGGAACATGTGGTGGTGGAGCAGCACTTATTCCAACATTAACTGACTTTACATTTATGACAGCTGAGGGATCAAAGTTATTTGTTAATAGTCCTAACGCTTTAGATGGAAATAATTCTACTAAGCTTGATACAGCAAGTGCAGAGTATTTAAGCAACAACACTTCACTTGTTGATGGTGTATGTGATGATGATATGGCAGTTCTTACTAATATTAGAACTCTTATAGATATGCTTCCATCAAACAATACAGACGAAGATGTTGCTGAGTGTAATGATGATCTTAATAGAATTATCCCTAATTTAGATGGTTTTGCTAAGAACGGTAGAGCAGTATTACAGAATATTGCTGACAACAATGTATTCTTCGAGGTTAACAAGAACTTCGCTAAGGATATGGTTGTTGGATTTATCAAGCTTAACGGTTCAACAGTTGGTTGCGTTGCAAATCAGGTTGAGGAAGGATGCGATATGCTTACAGCAGATGGTGCTAAGCTCGCTGCAGATTTTGTTAATTTCTGTGATGCATTCTCAATTCCAGTAGTAACACTTGTTAATACTAAGGGATTTGTTGCAACTATTGATAACGAGAAGGTTATGGCTGACGCTGCAGCTAAGCTTACTTATGCATTTGCAAATGCTTCTGTGCCAAAGGTTACAGTTGTTATGGGTGATGCATTTGGTACAGCTTATACAGTTATGAATTCAAAGGCTATTGGTGCAGATATGGTTTATGCTTGGCCTTGTGCTAAGATTGGAACTATGGATCCAGAGATGGCTGTCAAGATTATGTACGAGAAGGAAATAGCTGAGGCTGAGGATAAGGTAGCTAAGGTTAATGAGTTAAAGAAAACTTATACAGAGCTTCAGTCAAGCGCTATGGCTGCTGCTAAGCGTGGATATATTGATGATATCATTGAGCCAGATGCAACTAGAAAGCGTGTTATTGCAGCTTTGGATATGTTATATACTAAGAATGAAGATAGACCATATAAGAAGCATGGAGCAGTATAAGAAGAGGTGACAACTATATGAAAATGAAAAAGATATTTATAGTAGTTTCCATGTTAGCTGTTATGTTTTCTTTAAGTGGTTGTGATGAGAAAAAGGACAAGCCATTTGAGTATGATGAAACTCAGATTGTAGTGGATACAATGTCATATTTTATATCATATTCAGATATTTCGGATGAGTATGCCGATTATTATCTCACAGATGGCGAAGCTTTTGAACAGTCTGCTATAAAGGGAATTCAGCAGGCACAGGAAACTGATAAAGTAGGTGCTTTTGAGACCTATGAGGATTGTGCTATGGCTATGGCACAGGGAACTTTTGAGGTGTCTGACGTTGATGCTAAGTTTGAGCATGGTGATGATTATGTTACAGTAACAATAATCAACAATGCTGAGAATAGAGACGTTGAGATATCAATTAAGTACGTTGAAAATCCAGAGTACTATATGAGTTATAACGAGCTCATGAGTAGTTCTTTGGCATATTATGAGTCTATGGGTATTACAGAGGAAATGCTTTTACAGACTACTGGTGCTAAAAGTATTGAAGAAATATGGGGCGCTGATGTAGAGGCTGACCTTGCATCTCAGGGTATTACACCATATCTTCCTGAAGAGATGGTTGTAGCTGCTGTATATTCAAAGAGTGAGTTGATTGGACAAGCTGGTATGAATACTCTTATCGGCATGGGAACAGTATTTGTTGTTCTTATATTCATATCATTTATTATCTCATTGTTTAAGTATTTACCTGCACTTTTTGCAAAAAAACCAAAGGTTGAAGAAGTGAAGAAGGATACACCAGCACCAGTTGCTAGTGCACCAGCTAAGAATGATAACCTTATGAATGATGCAGAGCTTGTAGCTGTTATTACAGCAGCAATATATGCAGCTGCTGGTCAGTCAGGTAGTGGAGCGGTAAGTAAAGACACACTTGTTGTTCGTTCAATTAAGAGAGTTAGAAAGTAGATAAACACATATATTTAGGAGGATATTTAATATGAAGAATTATAGAATTACTGTTAATGGTACAGCTTATGATGTAGCAGTTGAAGAATTAGGTGCGGGTGCAGCACCTGCAGCAGCACCAGTTGCAGCACCTGTAGCAGCACCAGCACCAGTAGCAGCTCCAGCAGCTAGTGGTTCAGCTGGTTCAGTTACAGTAGCATCACCTATGCCAGGTAAGATTTTAAGTGTAAAGGCAAGCGTTGGTGCGGCAGTTAAGCAGGGAGATGTCATCCTTGTTCTTGAAGCTATGAAGATGGAAAATGAGGTTGTTGCTCCTCAGGATGGTACAATAGCAAGTATTAATGTTTCAGCTGGTGATGCAGTTGAGGCTGGCGATACTTTAGCAACATTAAACTAATTGACCATATATGTACCTATTATAACAGGAGGTAACAGCTAAATGAGCGGTTTTGTAGACGTATTAAAGAACCTGGCTCTTCAAACTGGCTTTGCAACTCTTACATGGAAGCATTATGTTATGATTTTAATAGCATGCTTTTTCATGTATCTTGCAATAGTTAAGGGATTTGAACCATTACTTTTGGTACCAATTTCATTTGGTATGTTCTTGGTTAATATGTTCCCTAGTATTATTGAACCAGGCGGATTATTACATTATTTTTATTTGTTAGATGAGTGGAGTATTTTGCCATCACTTATATTTATGGGTGTTGGTGCTATGACAGACTTTGGTCCACTTATTGCCAATCCAAAAAGTTTTATACTTGGTGCGGCAGCACAGTTTGGTATTTATTCAGCATATTTCCTTGCATTCCTTATGGGATTCAACGGCAAGGAAGCAGCAGCTATTTCAATTATTGGTGGTGCTGATGGTCCTACATCAATCTTCCTTGCTGGTAAGCTTGGTATGGGTGGAACACTTATGGGACCTATAGCAGTTGCAGCATATTCATATATGGCACTTGTACCTGTTATCCAGCCACCTATCATGAAGCTTCTTACTACAGAGAAGGAGCGTAAGATTAAGATGGGACAGCTTCGTCCTGTAACTAAGCTTGAGAAAGTATTATTCCCAATCATCGTTACACTTGTAGTTGTTCTTATTCTTCCTACAACAGCACCACTTGTTGGTATGCTTATGTTAGGTAACTTATTTAGAGAATGTGGAGTTGTTAAACAGCTTACTGAGACAGCTTCAAATGCTATGATGTATATCGTAGTTATATTACTTGGTACATCAGTTGGTGCAACCACAAGTGCTGATGCATTCCTTAATATTAGTACGCTTAAGATTGTTGCACTTGGTCTTATTGCATTCTCATTTGGTACTGCGGCAGGTGTAATCTTTGGTAAGATTATGTGTTGGGCTACAAAGGGTAAGGTTAACCCACTTATTGGTTCAGCTGGTGTTTCTGCGGTTCCTATGGCAGCAAGAGTTTCACAGAAGGTTGGTGCAGAGGCAGATCCTACAAACTTCCTTCTTATGAATGCAATGGGTCCAAACGTTGCGGGTGTTATCGGTACAGCGGTAGCAGCTGGTACATTCCTTGCAATATTTGGTGTTATGTAGAATAATTACAGGAGGTAGAATAAATGTCAGTAGAAAAGAAACCGGTAAAGATTACCGAAACTATATTACGTGACGCGCATCAGTCACTTATCGCTACAAGAATGACAACTGAGCAGATGCTTCCTATCATCGAGAAGATGGATAAGGTTGGATATCACTCAGTAGAATGCTGGGGCGGTGCAACATTTGATGCATCACTTCGTTTCCTCAAGGAAGATCCATGGGAGAGACTTAGAAAGCTTAAGGATGGTTTCAAGAATACTAAGCTTCAGATGCTTTTCAGAGGTCAGAATATCTTAGGTTATCGTCATTATGCA
>JAGAKD010000066.1 GCA_017625815.1 Lachnospiraceae bacterium
GGCTATGCAGATTGGTGAGAATTCAGCATATAAGAAGTCGGATTATGTTGTATCCCTGCTTCCTTGTGCAAAGAAGTATATGATGAAGCATGGTCTTAAAGAGGAAAAGTTTGTTCATATCCCTAATGGTGTTGTGCTAGAGGATTGGGCTACACCAGAGGAACTTCCGACAGAACATAAAGAAATATTAGAAAAGCTTAAATCGGACGGAAAGTTTGTAGTAGGATATTTTGGTGGACATGCATTAAGTAATGCGTTGGATACTCTTATTGATGCAGCGGAAAAACTTAAAGATAAGCAGAATATTCATATTGTGCTTGTAGGTGAAGGCGTAGAAAAGGAAAGACTTATAGAAAAAGCAAATAAATTAAAGCTTAACAATGTTACTTTTCTTGCCCCAGTACCTAAGCTTAGTATACCTAACCTAGTTCAGTATTTTGATGCCACATACAATGCTGCAAAAGCATCGCCATTATATAGATTTGGTGTATGCCCTAATAAAGTGTTTGACACTATGATGGCGGCAAAACCCTTGCTGTATGCTATAGATGCACCAGCAAGTTATGTGAATAAATATGGTTGTGGTATAGATGTCATCCCTGAAAGCGTAGAGTCCCTTGTTGGGGCGATTACTCATATGAGTGAGGTATCAAAAAGTGAGAGAGTATGTATGGGTGAGAAGGGCAAGAAAGCGGTTGAAACTAAGTACAATTATAAAGTCTTAGGCAAATATTTCGCCAAGCTTTTTAATTAAATACCCATTTATGAGTATGTAATATATTAATAATAAGAGGAGAGCGATGATAGTATGAACGATTATATGGTCCATGAAAGCTCCTATGTCGATGAAAATGTAGACATAGGTAGTAACACGAAGATATGGCATTTTTGTCATATACAGAGTGGTAGTAAGATAGGTAATAATTGTTCCTTAGGACAAAATGTGAACATAGCAGGTAATGTTCGTATAGGAAATGATGTAAAGATACAAAACAATGTTTCTGTATACGAAGGCGTGGAGATAGAAGATGGAGTTTTCTGTGGCCCATCCTGTGTATTCACTAATGATCTTACTCCTAGAGCAAGATATCCAAAGGGGCGTGAGAATTACAAAAAAACTCTTGTAAAAGAGGGAGCATCAATAGGAGCAAATGCAACAATTGTATGTGGACATACTATAGGAAAGTGTGCTATGGTAGCTTCTGGTGCTGTGGTAACAAAAGATGTACCTGACTATGCGCTTGTGGCTGGAGTGCCAGCAAGAGTTATAGGCAAAGTAGACGAACAAGGAAATATTATTGAAAAATACTAATAAAGAGAGGTAAAAAATGAAAGAATTATTATTAAGTAAGATTGAGAAGAAGGAAATTGTTGTTGGTGTAGTAGGACTTGGATATGTAGGTCTTCCGCTTGCAGTTGAGAAGGCTAAGGCAGGGTTTAAAACTATAGGATTTGACGTTCAGAAGGAAAAGGTAGATATGGTTAATGCTGGTAAAAACTATATTGGTGACGTAGTGGATACAGACCTTGCAAAGCTTGTGGATGATGGTATTTTATCAGCAACAACAGATTTCTCATTTATTAAGGATGTGGATTTTGTGGCTATATGTGTTCCTACACCGCTGGATGCTCATCAGCAGCCTGATATTAGCTATGTTAAGTCATCAACAGAGGCTATATCTAAGTACTTGAAGAAAAACACTATGGTTGTACTTGAATCGACAACATATCCAGGAACAACAGAGGAGCTTATTAAGCCTATCCTTGAGGATGGTTCAGGACTCAAGTGTGGAGAGGATTTCTATCTTGGATTCTCGCCTGAGAGAGTTGATCCAGGTAACTTGGTATATAAGACTAAGAATACACCAAAGGTAGTAGGTGCTATAGGAACAGATGCTACAGAGGTTATCGCGACCATGTATCGTGCAGTGCTTGAGGGAGATGTACATGAGGTATCATCACCTGCTGTGGCAGAGATGGAGAAGATTCTCGAAAATACTTATAGAAATATTAATATCGGTCTTGTAAACGAGCTTGCTATGCTCTGCGAGAAAATGAATATCTCTCTTTGGGAGGTTATTGATGCAGCTAAGACTAAACCATATGGTTTCCAGGCATTTTATCCGGGCCCAGGTCTCGGCGGTCACTGTATTCCACTTGATCCATATTACCTTACTTGGAAAGCAAGAGAGTATGGCTTCCATACATCTATGATTGAGAGCTCAATGATTATTAACGATAAGATGCCAGAGTACACTGTTGAGAGAGCTAGCAAGATATTAAATCGTTTTGCTAAGTCTTTAAATGGTGCTAAGGTTCTTGTTCTTGGTGTTGCTTATAAGCAGGATATTGATGATTACCGTGAAAGTCCAGCAATCAGAGTTATTGACGTGCTTAAGACTACTGGTGCAAATGTAGATTTCTATGATCCATGGGTTGCTGAGTATAGAGAGCATGGCGTTGTTGAGAAGGGATTAACTGAGCTTACTCCAGAGGTGGTTCAGGGATATGATATCGTAATGGTAACTACAGGACACACAAATGTTGATTACGATATGGTACAGAAGAACGCAAAGGTAATCTTTGATACAAAAAATGCACTCAAGAACTTAGCTAATAGAGATAATATTGAGGTATTATAAATGAAGTTTACTTACGATGAGTATGAAAAATTGGTATTGCTATTGAGAGAAGAGCAATATGTTTTTTGTGATTATCATAGCTTTGATGGGTTGAGTAAGTGTGTTATAATGCGTCATGACGTTGATATGGACTTAGAAAAAGCAGTTCAGTTAGCAAGACTTGAGCGTACTTTAGGGGTAAAAGCCACTTACTATGTATTGATATCTAGTGATTTTTATAATATATATTCCAAACGAAATATAGAAATGATAAAAGAGATACAATCGCTAGGCCATACTATAGGTTTGCATTATGACGAGCAAAGATATAGTGAAAA
>JAGAKD010000067.1 GCA_017625815.1 Lachnospiraceae bacterium
CAGAAAACCCTATCTTTTTTAGGAGTGAATTTAATTCAGTAAATCTCCCGTGTACATCCGCCATAACATACGTAGACATAATCAATTTTCTCCCTTCTATTTTTATTCTTACAGCTCCAACCATATATTGAATATGTCTTGAATTATCGTGGATTATACTCTCAGGTTAATGGGATAACAATATTTTTTCAGCTCTCCCACATTTTCCGGACGCCTCAAGAAAATATATACCCTAGCTTTATTTTTATGCATATTGTCAAAGCAGGAAAATATATACCTTAGTTCTCATTTGTATATTGGGTCAAATAGAATATATACCTTAATGTGAGAATTTGTTTAGTTTAACGAAATAATGAATTTTATAACAAATAAAAAACACTGTAAAAATAATATTTTTGTTAATATTTTTACAGTGTTTTTTGAATATTGTATTGGTTGAATATCAAAAAATCAGCAAAATGGTTGTAAATTGGAACGTAGCTTAGGAACGAAATCACTTGAAAAGATAAGTAGATGCCTCATCTTCTGTTATATCAAATGTACTAACAATATTCGTAATAATATCTTCATCAGAAATATTCATATTTCTCATGATTGAAACTACACCATCTATACCTTTACTCATGCCAGTCTTGTATCCTTCTTCCCTGCCGATATCCATCATGGTCTTTATATGTAGTTCTTCATCATATTCATATATACTCATATTCGTAACCTCCGCCTTATTGGCTCTCAAAAAATCAGCAAGTATACCTTCTGCTATACATTCGTTTACGGCTCTGTCAACAGCTTCATCAAGGGACATCTCTTTCTGGTATGTTCGCACCTTGTCAACATATGACATATATTCCCCAAGCACAGGGCACCTACGCAAAAGCTCCTCATTGTAACCAGGATTGATATTAATCTGGGTTACAACCAGTTCTAGATGAGGCTCGTCTTCATTGTGTGTATACGCGTCTGAAAGTCGCATCTGACGTATGGCTGGTTGCTCTGCCTCTCCATTGTAAAAAACTATAAATCTAGGATTAGGTAGTTTTATCAGTCTAGGTGAATACATATCCTTGTCGTTATGGAACTTGGCAAATGTATCACTTACATAATATAAATCCCTAAGTGGCATATTGGGATTCACCGTTGACTGGTGTTCAAACAGGGCAAGTCTCATGTCCACCATACAGGATATATCATTTTTCATAGACATGTAGATGGCATTCTCTAATGTAGTGATAGTTAAATCATTAGGATTGTCATAGTCTGTGTCATTAACAGCGTTATATAGCTGCAATAATCGCACTTTGTCTGAAAATAACATTCTAAATACTGTGTCTTTGTAGCGCTTGTTTGCTACATTTTTTCTACTCATATTCATCCTCCTTGTTGTATGCAGGAGGATATGTGCACCTAGAATTACATACCCTCGCTGCTTAAATTAATTGGAAATATAAAGCATCGAAGTTCTGTGATTCTAAGAAATAATAGACGTGGCAAGAAACGCCACAAAAATAGAATATGAAATTTAATGCTTTATCACACATTATCACATTTGCGTATATAAAGCAAGCATTTTTATAATTCATAGCTTAAAATAACCTTGTACAAAATAGATTAAATTACAACGTATTCTTACCCATTGACCGATACACCAAAATTGGTGGGTTGTTCTACCAATATGGCTGAAGTTTTTCCAGCACTTCATAAGTTTCATTAACCATATCTATCTTTATTGGGTAAAAAAATCCAACGTCAGCACTCCATTGTGCATCATCTTTAAATCTTTTTTTATCGGATAAATCATAATAGAACAACTGCATATTTAGCTCTGTTTCTGTCCCATCCTTTGGTATATTTTCCACGTAATATTTCTTTGATGCCTGAAAATCAAAAGGTCTATGCAATGATATCAAAACTGTTTTTATGTCAGCATTTAATTTTTTATCCGGTAATTTTTTATCAAAATAGCACCATCTGGTACGGAGAAATCCCCCATCATCATCCATAGCATGAATAATATAATCAAATAATGCATCTGCGTTTTCTCCTGCTAAAATTTTTGCAAC
>JAGAKD010000068.1 GCA_017625815.1 Lachnospiraceae bacterium
AGTTAGATATGAAACTTTAAAAGGTTTCTATAATTTAATATCAGCAGACCGAAACTTTGATGCGGCTTCAAGCTATGCAACTAAAATGAGAAATGAGATAGCATATGCTTATGCTGAATTACAAGACTGTCGAAATGGAGTGAGAGCAATTCCAAAAATGCTAGATGAAAGAATAAAAGGTAGAGAAGATTTATACCAAAAACTGAGAAAGAAAAGAAAAGAGGCCGCAGTAACTACTGAGGAGAAAGGGGAATAATTCCCCTTTCTTTTACTTTATAAAGAAAAAATTTGACTTTTAAAATAAAAAATGATATAATATATATATATAGTAAATAAAGTTTATGGAGGAATTGCTTATGACAATGAAAAAGAATAATTATGGTGCTGAACAAATAGAAACTCTTGATATAATGACACACGTTAGACTTAGACCTGGTATGTATATAGGTTCTAATACACAAGACGGTAGACATCATATCACATTAGAAGTTATATCAAATGGTATAGATGAATACTTAAATGGTTATGGCAATAAGATGTCTGTTAAATTAGATGATGAAGGTTTCATAACAATAACTGATAATGGTAGAGGTATTCCAATAGGAAAACATTCAAGTGGAAAACCAGTATTACAAGCAGTATTTGATACAGCTAACACAGGTGGTA
Source organism: Lachnospiraceae bacterium (assembly GCA_017625815.1). Classification (GTDB taxonomy): domain Bacteria; phylum Bacillota; class Clostridia; order Lachnospirales; family Lachnospiraceae; genus Coprococcus_C. The sequence continues at coordinate 667 of JAGAKD010000068.1, forward strand.
AGTTTAATAATAGTGGTGAAGCTGGTTACAATACTTCAGGTGGTATGAACGGTATAGGTGCTAAAGCGACAAATGCCACGTCTGAAAGATTTGAGGCTACAACTATTAGAGATGGCAAGAGAGAATGGGTAGCCTTTGAAAAAGGTAAATTGGTTGACTATAAAATAGAACAATTCCCTTCAAATGAAACAGGAACTATTGTTAAGTTCAAGCCAGATGCGGAAGTATTTACAGACGGAATTGATTTAGATTATAACAGATTAAAAAGACAAATTCAAGAGTTATCATTCCTATGTAGTGGTTTAGAATTTACTCTTGAAAGTGGTAAGAATAAAGAAGTGTTTAAGTATGACAATGGTATAATAGATTATGTTAAACACTTAGGACAAGGAAAAACTGCTTTAACTGATATATTCTATTGTTCATCAATGGAAGGTAGAGTTGGAGTTGAGATAGGTTTACAATATAACAATACTTATTCTGATAGCTTTAAGTTATATACAAATAACATTCCAAACTCAAGTGGTACTCACTTAACTGGTTTAAGAACAGCTTTAACAAGAGCAATGAATGAATTCGCAAGAGATAAGAAGTTATTAAAAGAAAAAGAAGATAACTTAACTGGTGATGACTTAAAGGAAGGTTTAACATTTGTACTTTCTCTTAAAATGCCAGACCCAGTATTCTCTGGTCAGACAAAAGATGTTCTTAACTCTCCAGAAGGTAGAGGGATAGTTGAAAGACTTATGGCAAAAGAAATAAGAGTATGGCTTGAGGCAAATATTCAAAGTGGTAAAGCGATAGTTGAAAAAGCGTTATTAACTAGAAGAGCTAGAGAGGCTGCGAAAAAAGCTCGTGAGGCAACTAGAAAGAAAGCTGTTGGAGGATTTGGTGCAGTACTTCCAGGTAAGCTGGCTGACTGTCAATCTAAGAATGTTGAAGAATGTGAAATATATCTAGTAGAGGGAGACTCTGCGGCGGGTACTGCAAAGAACGCTAGATGTAGAAAGACACAAGCAATCCTGCCACTTAGAGGTAAAGTGTTAAATGTTCTTAAATATGATTTAGCAAAAGCTATGGGAAATGCCGAGATAAAATCAATGATAACTGCTTTTGGACTACAAGTTAATGGAAATCAAATAACAGTTGATGAAGATAAATTAAGATATAAGAAGATAGTTATAATGACAGATGGAGACGTAGATGGTTCTCACATAAGAATACTTCTATTAACATTCTTATGGAAGTTTGCAAGAGACCTTATAACTAAAGGATATGTATATTGTGCAATGCCACCCCTATATAAGGTAACAAGAGGAAAAGATAACACTTATCTTCTTGATGATAATGCTCTTGCACAATACAAAGCTAAACACCCTGGTGCGGCTTTAACGATATCAAGGTTCAAAGGGTAAGTGATAACCTAGCCCTTATCCACTTTTCCTCTAATCAGAGGGGTCGCAATTGCGGCTAACGAGGGTAATCTGACCATTCTAAAAGGTTGGACGAAGTGATAAATTTCATTTCTCCTAATCCTTATATTAGAATGAAGATGGTCTCGTGGGAAGTTAAACTACAAACCTTCTTCAATTAAAATTGAGGAGGATAAAACAATGATAGGAATATATAAAATAGAGAATATGGTAAACAATAAGA
>JAGAKD010000069.1 GCA_017625815.1 Lachnospiraceae bacterium
ACCTATAGTTTTGCCCTCTAAATCCATACCTATAAGACCATTGATATTATAGTTAAAATCTCTTGTTCTTACATAGGCACGATGTATCTTTCTGTTTACGGCAAATAAGAGACCCAAGGCATACTCAGCAACTGCTCTGGGAGAGTAGCTTGGCACACGAAGAACCGCTATATCCTCTTCCTTTGCTTTCTTTAAATCCACATTATTAAATCCGGCACAACGAAGAAGAATTGCTCTTACACCAATCTCTTTTAAGGTAGATATAGCCTTAGCATCTGCTCTATCATTAACAAAAATACAAACTGCTTCACAGCCTTTTGCCATAATAGCTGTATTCTTGTTAAGCTTTTCCTCCATAAATACTATCTCAAAGCCTTTTTCCTTAGCAATTGGCTCAAACCATATCTTATCATAAGCTTTTGTATCAAAAAATGCTATCTTCATATATTATCCCTCTTCTCCTTTTATGTGATTTAGTATGTCTTTATCTAGATATTTTATCCCTTACATCCATAAAATAAGATGCAAATTCTTCAGTTATAAGCTTGTTTTTAATAAGCAAATTAAGTGTTTCTTTAAACTCAGTATAGCTTATAGTTGAATGGCACATGTCATTTAAAATTTTAGAAATCTTATCTGCATAGCCATTGGCATCTATTACATTGTCTCTCAGCATAATATTTGCCTTGTAGCAGTCCTTGAAGTAGTCATTTACCTTTGTCGAGGTAGTAACCTTATCCTCTACAATAAATGCTGCACCAAGCAAATCAAAGAGATTATATGCTGAATTATTAGTAAAGTATATGCCAGGTCCTATTCCATACAAATTCTTGTAGGAAGTCAAATCATCAACAACAGTACTATAAGTATAATCTGGCAAATACTCATCAAAAAGATTTGCAACAACACTGTTACCCTTAAATGCACCGTAATCAATCTGTGCATTTGCTGGAACCTTTTTCTTATATGTAATCTCATTCAGATTATATAATGGTAAGGTAAAATACCTTGGTTCCTTATCTATAAGCAACATATGGAAATCTCTATCCGCCACCCATATATAAGCTGCAGTTTGCTTAATATTAAGCTTCTCGCAGTGATCAACAATAGCCATACGGTGATCTCTCTTCACCTTATATTTATGCATAACCTTCTTGATAATCTTCTTATCGTATCTAGACATAGCCTCCTCATCAGTCATTTGATATACTACATCCTTGTTGAAGTATTCGTCTAAATCCTGCTTAGATTTCTTTTTAGTTTTTTCCTTTTTAGTTTTAATCTTTTTATTCTTACGTTTTTTCTTCTTAGATTTTTTCTTTGGTGTATCGTCCAACTCTTCCTCTCTGGAAAGGAATCTATAGAAGTTAAAATGTTTTTTCTTTTTTGCTGTTTTTTCTAATGGTTCTTCTACGTCATCAGATATCTGCTGTTCCTCTTGTATATCCTCTGCCTCTTCATAACCAGAATTTCTCTCAAACTGTCTGAAAAAATCTTCTGCTTCAGGGGACATATTCACCTCAGGCTCAGTTACCATATCTTGCACGGATTCTCCGTAGTATTCTGATGAAGGTGCATCATTTTGATACTCTTCCTGATAATAATCAGGCTCATGTTGATAGTATGCATCTTGTGAAGTCTCTTCCTGATAGTATCTTTGTGTTTCAGGCTGCTCATAATACTCTTCTTCAGCTTCAAACTGTCTTTCCTCTTGATAGTATTCCTCTTCCTCTGAGTAACTATCTTCTGAATATTCTTCTTCAGCGTCTTCTACTTCATCTGGAGTTCCAAGCTTTGCTCCGTCATTTGGTGCAACTGTATCAATATTGCCAGATACTACATATCCAGGTGGTATATGGGTTTCATCCTGCTTTATACCAAAGGTCTGTGCCAAACTAATAGTTATAAATGCACAGATAACACCGCCAAAGAAAAGAAGCATCATCTCAAAAATAAACGTAAACACAAACAAAGCTATAGTTCCTATACCCGAAAGGATTGTAAGTATAAGAATAAGCTTTGTTCTAGTATCCCCGTATTTAAATGTATTAAGTATCTTCTTCATAAGCATAATCCCCATTTAAATTCCACGTAATCATATACATATAGTATAGCTTTTAAAAGAGATAAAATCAAGGGACACAAAAGTATTATTTGTATTGTCTTCCCGCGTGGTCCACGCTGTAATTCTCTGTATATATAAGTTCAGAAACCGGAACAAAACTATAGCCTTGATTTTCTAGATTGGATAACAGTGCATCTAAGGCAAGTGCTGTATATTTTGAACCATTATGTAATAAAATAATTGAACCATTCTTA
>JAGAKD010000070.1 GCA_017625815.1 Lachnospiraceae bacterium
ATGCCTCAATAGAAAAAGATTTCTTTAAATTGTCTACTTCTTCTCCCAATGCTCCCAATAGTTTTAGCATTACTTTGGCATGTTCCATTTCATTTCCAGCAGTCTGCTTAAAGAACTTTTCAACCATAGCGTCTTCTGCTTCATCAGCATATATTAAATATCTTACAACAGAAGTGGCTTCATCAATCAAAGCCCTATTAATATTTTCAAGTGTTTTAGTACCTTCCAATCTTTCCATTCCTATTGGTTCAATTTTAGCCACAATTACACCCTCCATTTCTTCCTCCTCTATAACCAGAGTTAGTCCAACAACAAGAGTAAGCATCTGCTCTCATTTGAGCCTCTCTGCTAGTTGCCATTGCCATTCTTTCATTATATAGAGCTTCTGAGTTAGCCATACAACATTTATAACCACTAAGTCCAGCCGCATATAATTGCTCTGGCAACATACTAAATACATTAGCAGATATTTGATTACCAAATGGGTCTATTATATAAGACATACTCTGTCCAGTTCGTGGGTTTAAATTCCACGACATCATTTCATATGGAGAGATATTTTGATAATAGTACATATTTATTCCTCCTTTTATAATTTATTAACAAGAGAGAGAATATTATCTTCTCTTCTTGTTTGTAGCAATTAGATAATGTTGGTATCTTTCAAATCCTTCTTTGTCAAAGCCTTTACTCTTCCTAGTTCTTTTTACATCTTTATATTCTGGTCTGTCTGGGTCTCTTCCATAATCAATGGAAACCCCAAGCACACCAACACAACATGCCAAAAATACAGCCCCTGGGTTTGCTTCAGCATGAGTCATGCAATATATTCCATATCCAATAAAACTACTCCAAGTTATCATTTTTCCTATCGTCATCTATAATCACTCCTCTTTTATTTATATTAATATTATATTATATTTTTAAAAGAAAATCAAATAAAAAAAAAGAGAGGTGAACATTTCACCTCTCTTATGTGATATGAGTCGCAACGCATATCTCTATAATAAAGGTCTGCAGACCTTATTTCTCTTGTAGAATATTTAATATGGTATCAACCTTATCCTCAACTGCAAAAAGATGTTGGCGTAATTCACCGATATCTCTATCAATGTGTTTATTTCTTATTTCTGCTTCACCGATAGATTTAAACCATACAATACTACTAGCCAATGAAAGAATATCTAAGAACTCTAATTCATTGCCATCTTTGTCATAAATCATATCAATAATCACACCCCTATTAATAATCTACTGGCGGACAGTGTGAGATTTGAACTCACGCACGAATTACATCGCCTACTCCCTTAGCAGGGGAGCCTCTTCAGCCACTTGAGTAACTGTCCATTATTTAAATGGCGGCGAGTACTGGAGTCGAACCAGTGCTTTGGGAGTCAAAGTCCCATGTACTAACCATTATACGAACTCGCTATATAGTAAATAAGGTACACAAAGGATTACATACATATTATTTGGAAGGTAAATCAAAAATGCCAAAACCACTAAAGCATTATCAATAAAACAAAGGGTAGTTAAAAAGTATGTGTACCTTATTTAATTGGCATGAGAACTAGGACTCGAACCCAGACAAACAGTTTTGGAGACTGTCGTGCTACCATTAACACTATTCTCATATGTTATATATTTATTATATCATATTATTCTTATTTTGTCAAGTGTTTCTAGAAAGAAAAATATTGAAGATAGATAGTTCTTCTATCTATCTTCAAATATATTTTATCATACTTATATTAAATTGTCAAGAGTTACAAGAATTGAACCACACTAGACTCATGTTGTTGTCTGAGAGTCTTTCTCTCTTGCCTCTCTCTTCTTTGAGGAGACCTTTCTTCTACTACTTGTCTTTCTCTCCTTTGAGGAGGTCTTTCTTCTACTACTCGTCTTTCTCTAGTAGAAGAACCATCTTCAAAGTATCCATCTTGGTCAACTATCTCAGGAGATACAACTAGAGTCATTGGAGATTGCAAAGTAGATAGAACTGTTCCATTTGGATAGTGAGTTTCAATTTCAGCATCAAATATTCCAACAGTTTCTAAATCTTTTCTAGTTAAAACATATTTGCACTCAGCTAGCTCCGCATCTACTATGTCAGCTCTTCTTTTGTATTGTTGTCCTGTCTCTCTATTCTTTAATTTTAAATATACTTGAGCATTTGGAATTGGTTCGATTACACCATTATTAGTTATATGAAAGAATAGTTGAATATTATTATCATATCTTTGCACTGTAATTGTCTTTGACATAATCTACCTCCTACTTAGTAAGCATTTTATATTCCATGTCAGATATTACATTTATACCAAATACTGACATTGCTCCATCACCAGGCATTGCATCAGGTATACTGCGAACTTCTTGATGTATAGGTTTTATTTGCATCATTACTGTGTGCCAACCCTTGTTCACAACTCTTAAAACAGGTTGAGTTGTACTGTTTATCATATGAAGCCCGTATCTCTTACCTTCATTGTAAGACTGCATAGCACTTGTCTTTATCTCTATCTTACTAGGCTCTTGAGTCGTTCTTTCTATTGAAGGAGATAATGGGTCAACGCAGTTCCAATAGTTATTCCATTGCCCTTGTTTTGCTCCAAAGTCTAAGTATACTTCAGCAGTTAATCCATCTGTTCCAGTATAGAATGAAGGTATGACAACCATTCCATCTTGCTCTGCATAAAAGCTCCATACAACCTTACCAAATCCAGTAACAGCCGCACATAAACCACCAGAAACTCTTTGTATATCTTTTTCATATAGGTCTTTAGAAGCTAAGGCCATTGGTCTGTTTGGAGACTTTAGAGATGAGTCTAATATTGCACTACCAACTAAGTTGACGTTGCTTGATTGAGTGTGAACTCCTAAATAAGTATTTCCACTTATTCTTACTGGTTCAGCAGGTGATTGTCCTATAAATATAGAAGCCAATCTCTCTCCTACTGTTTTAAATCCTTGTTGAGTAAAATGAGTAAAATCTATATACATTGAGTTATCAAAGTCTCCAACTAGCTCATTACCACTTATGAATGGGCAATTATACTCTTTTGCTAAATCTCTTAGTGCCATTTCATATATATCGACCATAACCCTACTATCTGTATCTGTCCCTTTTTCCTCATCTGTATCCTTTTCAGGCTCTCTACCTATCATAGTTTGTTGAACTGGTCCAACTACTATTACAGCAGTTCCACTTTCTATTTGCTTTTCCATTATCTCTCTATAAGACTCTATGAAAAGCTCTACGTTTCCAACATAGTTTATATATCCTGGCTCTCCTGGCTTTGTAGGATTATTTATTGCACTGTTAGTGTGTCCACCAATTGCGTCATTTATTCCATAGTTTATTAGGGTAAAGTCTGCTCCTGTGCCATTATACATATTTTTGGCTCTATAAGCATCTAATCCTGTAAAAGTCTTTTTAACTATTCCTATATTATTAGTTCCATAGACTTTCTTCATTGCCGCTGCGAAAGTGTCATATATTGTAGTTGCACTACGATAATAACCATTTAGTCTTGTACCGTCATCTGCAATACAGTCTTCTTGTACTCTTGGTTCGTCTGGGTCATCTTCTCTTGTAGAGAAAGCATAAAACACAGAGTCTCCCATAAAGGCAAAAGTAGTTTTACCTTCTTTACCTATTCTTAATTTTTTTAATCCTTTAGCCATATTAATAGTTTGTTTTTGAGCTAAAGCATTTCCACCTGAACTAGCAACTAGGTCACCCTCATCTAGCCTTCTTTCTAGTTCTAGTATTCCCTCTTCTATGTTATTAAAACTTTCAGCGCCATAGCGATTACCATCTTGCCACACTGTTCTATTGTAAGCCATAGTTTTAATTCCTCCTTATATTATTTATAAAAAGATAAATTCTATAATGAAGCCTCAAATCTATAAGCACTTGTATAATCTATATCAATATCATATATCTTTTCATTTAGAGATATTGTAACATCAGACTTAATTGAAATAGGTGTACTAACATCTATTTCTAACTCAAATGATTCTCCAGAACCATTTTTACCAACTAGCTGTACATAGTAGGCATTATCATCCACTGTTATAGTAGTCTGTCCCTCTCTCCATTCGTGTGTAGAGTATAACTGATATTCTTCTTCAACGAAAGGTCTTATCATAACATCTAATTCATCAACCTTTTCTCCATACCAGCTTAGTACTAGTGTATTCCTATCAATCATACTAACATCAACAAGTATTCTATTTCTAACCTCTTCTACAATAGGAAGCGTACTGTTCATTGTATCTATAACATTTTCTGTTATTACAAATCCTTCAAATGTTAATGCTGTTTCAGTTAATGGGATTTTAATAGTTTTACCAGCAGCAACTTGTTCCTTTAGAGGCAATTTAATTGATTTATTAGTTGTGATAAATTTACACTGTTCCTTTACATTTATGAGGATTTCCTTTCTATTGCTATCACTTTCTTCAAAAGTAAAAGGAAGAGCAAGAGGAAGTTGAACCGTTTTCTTACCCTTATCCACAAGCGTAAAAGGTAGAGTTACTGGAAGCTCTACTCCACGTTGTATTGTTCTAGTTCGAGGGCATTTAGCTTCAAGAGTAGTTTCTTTTAGCATAAATACGACCTCCTTATTGTTCAGTATAACTAATTGAAACCGCAGAAGAATACCAAACCATATCCTCTGCTCTATCATCTAGCAAAGTTCTTATGAATATTGACTGATTTGGGTTTTCAGTTTTTATATTCATATTTCTTAAAGTTACAGATTGCTCAGCAGATGATATACTTAGGTCTATATATAACTCTCCATCATTTACATATGCTGAGGATGTAGTATCTTTTACCACAGTATTTAAACTAGACTCAACTCCTGGCTTACCTAGCATCATAGGCTTGCCATCATATAAAAATTCAAAGCAAGGTCTTATCTGTGCATCATTATATATCTTTAGGGTTATTTTCTTATTCTTATCTAGGAAAGGAGTCTCCTCAGATTCAAATAACTTTGTACCATAGTCTCTATCATAGTGAGACTCTATACCCTTGGCATCCTTCCATATACTTACAGAGAAGCGTTTAGTTGTTGGTATATATTTTACTACAATTAAATAACCTCTGCCATTATTTTTAGAGTTCATTCTAACTGGGAATACAACTAATGTATCTTGCTTTCCAGTATCCTCTCTACCCTCAAATTCTAAATTAAAAGATATCTCAACATCTCTAGCACTCTTAAACATTTCACTCTTAACTCTACAAGAAGTACCATCTTTAACTTCTCCATCAAATTGAGATAGTTTTAGGTAGTTTGGAGCTTTTGATAAATTACCACTTGTAAAGTGAGTTCCTGTAAAATGACTATCAAATTCAACAGAGGTATTTTTTGTTCCCTCTAAAGCACCATTTGCTCTTATATCTCCAATAGATAAATACCTTGAGAATATTCCATCTTGTTCGTATCCAAAAGTTTTCCATTGGGTAGCCTTAACTTGATTTTCATACTCTTCCTCTGTTACATCTCCTGCAGAGTTCATAGGTATAGCAGTTAATACTATATCCTTAGCTGCGGTATTTCCTGTGTTCTTTATTTTTATCTCTTGGAAGCTAGGTAGTCCTTTTCTAGTTAATCCAAAGTCAAGACCTTGGTATATGTCTATTTCTTTGCCATCTTTGTCTGTTATGACTAAGTTTGCCGCCATACTATTCCACACCTCCATATTCAACATTTAATACACTATATTGAGTACCAAATATTTTTGTATCTTTGTCTGTACTATTTTCTATCCAAACTACCCCATCCTTATTTACAACAGACATTCTTACATCATCAAAATAAGATTTAGCAGACCCCAATCCTGCATGAACGCATATTATAGGCTTACTAGGTTTTGTATGTAGATTTTCTGTGTCCGTGAAAGAATATAAAGGAGTTTCACTTTTTTCATTATTATACCAAAAGTCAAATTTATTGCCTTCTAGTCTAACTTTAAAATAGTCATGTGTTCCTCTTTGTCCCACAGTTGGAGATTTATACAATTCTCTCCATGAGTCTATGCCATCAGTAAATTTACCACTAAACACTTGTATTACAGCTTCATTTCTCATTACATTTCCAAGATGTTCTGGCATAGCTTGTACTAGCACTATATATCCAGTATTAGAATCACCTTCATCACGAAGTATTAATCCTCCATAAATACCATCTCTTATTGTTACTTTCATAGAGAAGGTAAAATCTTTAGCAGTTGATAATTCAGTCCATAAGGCTCTACCATCAATAGAGTCAATATTATGTTGCAACCAACCATTATAAACCTCCCAGGCGAATTGTCCACCTTCCCAAAGCAACCATGATTGGTCTGGCTTTGTACCTGCAACAACTGGATAGTTATTAAAGTCTTCAAACTGAACAGTTTCACCCTCAAGCCAATCCCCAGGCTTGATGTTTGGTAGGTTTAGTGAAGTTGTGTAGTTTTTGTATTCATCAAAACTAACTTTCTTCCACTTGTATGGCTCTTGGAAATTACCATCTGGATATTCTTTTATGGAAATAACAGGAGATACTGCTTCAGTATCTCCTGCATTAAAAATAGTTATAGGTATTTTCTTATTAGTACCTTTAAACATATTTCCAAAACTAAGTGCTGATGTTATTTTGGTTTTATTTTTTGAAGCTGGGTCAATTTGATAATATTCAAGTTTAACAGCCATAAAAACCTCCTTAGTTTATTTCAACTTAAATTCCCTACTTGCCAGGTATAGATTTAATGATGCTTTCGAGTCTTCATCGAAAACATTAAACACCATTTCTAGTTTAGCAACCGCAGATGCTGGAAGTAAACCATTAGCATAATCTAATCTTTGACCATTGACATCTAAGAATTTAACTTGTATATTGTGATTATTGTAAGAATAAGCGGCGAATAAATTTTGATTATTGCCAACATTCTTAACATATCTTATTAATTTCTTTGGAACTCCTCTTCTTATTCCATCTATATCTATGCGATAGAAAGGATTTACCTTATCATCATTGTTAAACTTTTCTTCTATAGTACAATCCGCATCAAGATATAGCTTAAGACCTGTTTCACCTGTCTTAAATATATTTAGAGGAATGGACTCAGCCATTATACGATAACCTTCCCAGTTAGGGTGGATACCCCTACCTTGTTTGATTAAGTTACCATATTCATCATAAATAGCATCTCCATCATAAATTGGGTTCATAGCTCCAGGGTTTTGTGGGTCTTCTAATGGTGTAGGAGGTATTTTATCTTTACCTGCGTTAAAGAAGTCTATATAGAATATATTGTCATTACCAGTACAATAGTTGATAATCCACTCATTATATTCATATAGAGCGTCCTTGTATATTCCTGTTGCTCCTGTTCTTGGTATTAGTGTACCAACGATTGGAGTAATTCCATTATCCCAACATCTTCTAACCATTTGCACTATGTTACTCTTCATTTGCTCTACTTTTGCGTCTAAATAAGACTTGTCTCCACTTGCTTCAGCCATTGCCCAATAAAGGTCATTTGTACCACCTTGTATTATACAATATTGTGCATGATATCCAAGAACATCTTTATCAAATCTAGCTAGGATATCGTCTGTTGTATCAGAACCATAACCCTTATTGATAATAGTAAATTGTCCTTTAAGTCTTATATCTAGCCAATATTCATACTGAGAACGTATATCTCCTGTACCAGTTTCTGCCCACCAACCTGGATGTCCAGATGTTATCGAGTCCCCTATGCAGACTATTGTTACTTTATTAATCTCAGTATGCACTGGATAAGGCTGATTAATCATAGTCTTAATATAAGTTCCGATAGGAACAAAAGCCTCATCTTGCTTTTTAGTTATTTGGTCATACACCCCAACGAATTGTCTGCTATTCTGCAGAGTAATGTTAGAGAATATAGGGGCTTCCATTTTAGTGCCGACACCTTTAATTTCCGCCGCCAAGCGTCCCTCAGTAGAGGTATAACGACTTATAATTCTAGTCTCTGGTGCGTATTCAGTTTTAGCTAAAGTAGAACTCTTTGTTACTACATCATAATCTTTAACCACTTTTGGAGTGATATTAGTTGTATGAACTGGCTTCTCGTATGCAGTCTTCGTTATATTTAATCCTAAAGTAGTAAAAGCACTAGCATCAGGAGTGAAAATTATAGGCTTAGAGTATTCTGATGTAATTCCATTTAAGAAATTAGTTCTCACTCTAAATTCCATTCTATCGTTAGAAGCTTTCAAGAATCTGTCCTCATGAGTCATCTTCTTAATTGCCTCATGTTCAGATAGGTGGAAATCATTCTCAAATACGAAGAAGTCACTTCCTGTAATATCTAATAATATAACTTCTATTTTGTTCCAGCCTGGTCTAAAATTAAAGTTACAAGGTAGCCAAGTTGCAGATGATGCCCCAGATACTATTTCTTTATTATTTAATATGACAGTTGCTCTATCATCGGCTCTAATATTAGTTTTAATTAGTATCTCTTCTTCGACATATATATTAGTAGTGTATATACCTACATATCTATCTCCATGGTTTGTATTAATTTTAATGTTGGTATCTTGGACTATTAGTTCGTCTATTGGTTCTAAACCAAGCACCCAGTCTTTACTTGGATAATTACCAGCCGCATTTATATCTGGGTATTTAACTAATTTCCAAGTGTTTAATTCATGTGGTTGCAGAGGTGAAGGAGAGTAACTTTCCTTTATAGTAAGTGGATAAGTGTAAGTATTGTTAGGTAAAACCACTATTTTATCTTCCTCTATCCCTTTTCTGATAAGTAACTCGTAATTTTTAACATACTCTTGACCTTGCCAAGTAATATTTACATTATCACCTACTCTTTGTCTATGAATATACTCTGGTGGCAATCCTGAAGCTGGAACGTGATAGATTGTAATTGGCTCAGAGTATTCACTACTTCCTAAGTCCCAATTCATTCTGATTTTTATAGTCATAAATCCATGTTCAGCAAAATCAAACTTATATCTATATTTACGACCTACTGTATGTTGAGTATCAGATTTTACCGTATCCCTTATAGTTGGCCCATTTGATATAGAGTATACAATTTCAAACTCTTTTTCCACAGTATAAATATCGTCCCATATAAATTCATGCTCTGTTTCAGAAATTTTATTGTGAATTATAGTTGGAGCGATTAAGTTTTTGTCTAAGTCCATACTCATTTCGACTGGCTTGGTATGTATATGATTATTGCCGTTTGAGTCCACTGGTACAATAGAAACTTTCATCTTTTCATTTGGCTTTAAGTCTGCTGTGTAACGCATACTAGCCCCAACGACAACGTCAACTGGAACATAGTCATCAGATTTTTCGCCATTATCTTTTTCCATTATCACTTTGTAACGTACTATACCATCTATTTGATGCACCCAGTCAATTAAAACCTGTTGCGACTGTTTATTGTATGTCCATCTTGGTCTATCTATTATATATCTAGTGATAGGCTCAACAACTTCTGTTTCCCCTATTTCATTTATCGCAGTAACATAAACCTTAAAACTCTTTTCTACAACAGGAACTCTAATGCTATGACTACGGATAGTACCAACACCTGGAGAGGCTTCAAGCTCTATCAATTCCTCTGGCTTACCATCAACACTATATTTAATTCTAAAATTATTTTCCAATTCAGAGTAATCTGCGAAACTTATTTGGAATACATGCTCACCAGCTTCTATATGGTTTTCTAAATGTGCCTGGAATGGCTCATTTGGTATAGATTTTATATAAAATGGTTCTGTAAATTCCGATTGAGATAATTCATTTAAGGCTCTAATCTTCATAAAACCTTCAAATTCTTTATCTGATACATAGCCATTGTATTCTGTTGTTTCTAATAACTCATCATTCAGATAAATTTCATATTGCTCTGCTCCCGGTACATGCTCCCATTTAACACCTTTCTTTAAGCCTTTATTATAAACAGATACCTCTGTTGGTGGAATAAGAGGTCTTAAAATTCTAGTGGGAATATATAGGTCAATATTGTAATCTTCTATTGTTGCTATTCTATTTTCAGTTTCTTCTAATATTATTTCAATTTTATTAATGTCTATATCAACGATATCTCCATTAGAAAATAACTGATACTTGTTAGAACCATCGTTCCATTTGATATAATCATTTTCTTTTAGTTGTTTGTCTCCGACACATATTTCTATTTGTCTTTTTGGCAAAAGATTGTCATATATCTGCACTCCTATATAGTGCTTTCCATCTGATTTTAATGCTCCTATACCATTTACAGTTCCATAAATTTGTTTTATAAACATAGGGACATTTGTGTTCAGAGTTTTTAAATCTAGCTCAAATTGCTTATCCTTCACAATCTTTCTATCGTCAATATATCTCCTATCTACTTTTGCCATAGCTTCCATTATTGGCTCTGTTTTAGAAGTTAAACCAAGCCTAGTGAATTCCCCCAGTAGTTTTGGAGGAATCCAATCTAGTTTGATTTCTTCTATATCAGTAACAGGAAGTGGATATATAATTCTTTTACCGTCTGTAATAAACTCTACTTCTCCATGATGCAGAGTAGCTGGCTTAATACCACATCTTCTAATTAGGTAATAATTGCCATCTTCTTTCTTTACAATTTCATCATATATCCTTTCATTTACGGCATATAATTTGTAAGGTATTAAGGAGCTTCTATAATTGGTTTGCTTTTCTTTAAACCAACGCATTTTTCTCCTCCTAAATTTATTATACTGTTATTACTTTCCAACCCTTTTCAGTCGCAATTGAAGGATTACATTCAATTGCACCTGGGTTACCAGAAACATTTATAGTGGCTGGTATTGCGGTATTAATTAAATCCCCAAATAATGTATTTAATGCTTCAACTTCCATTGCACAGTTTGAGAAGTCAAGATTTCCGCAAAGGTCACTCATATCCTCAAATCTTATTGAGGTTATACTACGGCAATTTTTTAAATAGAAATTAGATTTACAGCCCTTAATAGTTATCGGTCCTTTAACGTGCATAGGGTCGTTATTCCATATCCAGTTTGTTGCTGTAGTTACATTTGGTATATCTATCACACTGCCTATGTCAGTAAGTTTAGCACTTGTTTCCCACATTAGATACGTTATATCAGTAGCCGAAGGTCCAACTGGCGTAGTTATTTTCCTAGCAAGAGGTAATTGGTAATAAGTATATCTCCAAGTTGTAGCCAATGGAGCATCTAACTCTGGAACCTCCTCTAAAACTTTACAGCCTTGATACATACTATTAACACTTAGCGCTTTCGGCAGACTTAAAGGCTGAGCAGTCACCAATTTCTCACACCCTTGGAACATTCCATATACATCTTGAGCAACAGGGGCGTTTATATTAGGTGCTTCATACAAACTTCTACAGTTATAGAACATATTATAAATCTCTCTTGCATTAGGGAAGTTTAGAGTTCTAAAAGCTGTTCTTTGTAACATTCTACAATCATAGAATAATTGCGAAGCTTTTTGTGCCTCTGGTATCTCGATTGTTTCTGGCGTTGTTCTTAAAGAATAGTTGTTTATAAACATATCATATGCCTCTATTGCTTTTGGAAGTCTAATAGTTCTAGGAGCAGTATCAAGCATATCACAGTTTTGGAATAACTGATTAGCATATAACGCCTGCGGGAAGTGTAATTCATCTAATGTTTCTCTAATCGTTTTACAGTTTGCAAACATTTGATTTACATTTTGAGCAACTGGTAATGTAACCATTCTAGGTAAACTTCTAAGTGAAGTACAGTTGTTAAATAGTTTTGCTGCATTTATAGCACTTTGTGCAGATAACGTTTCAGGTGGAGTTCTTAGAGAAGTACACCTCTCGAATAGCCCTTCTATTGTCATAGCAGAGTCTAAGTATATTGTTGTAGGAGCGTCTATTAAAGACGAACAACCCGAGAACATATAACTACAATTAGTAGCACTTCCAAAGTCCATAACTGTAGGAACATATTTTAAACTAGAACAAGAGTTGAATATGTCATTTGCGTTTTGGATAGCACCTGTATTGTTTAGATTTCTTAAATCTTGTAAACTAATACAATTATAAAACATATTGTTTGCGTGTATACAACTCTTTAAGTTCATATTAGGAATATCTTGAAGTTTTTCACAATTTCTAAACATATTCGTACAATTTAGTAAATTTTCTGTTGTAACTAAATTTGGTAATATCTCTAAAGATGAGCAACCACTAAAGAATTCATATGCATTGCTTAAACTAGAGAAGTTCATAACTGTTGGCAACTCTTTTAGTTTATGACAATTGTAGAAAAATTGTATCGCAGTCAAAGCGCCTAGCAAGTTTATTGTCCCACTTATCCTTTCTAGAGAGTGGCAGTTTTTAAAAGCATAAGAAACATTTGTCTCTCTTCCACAACTTATAGAGCCACCAATTAAGTCCATATACTTTAACGCTTTTGGGGCGTGGTCAGAGTATTCCGATGCCTCATCCATTAGACAGTATAAACTTTCAAAGTAAACATCTTTTGAAGCAAACCAAACTATATCACTATTATTTCTTTGCTGGAAGTTACATAACTGATTTCCCTGGCAACTTACTGTCGCAACCCATTGAGTGTTAGCCTCTCCATAAGGATAGCCACCAACTCCATTTTCATATTGGTGAGTTGCTCTTTCTCCGCTGTTATATATATCATGACTTCCATCTCCCCAGTCTACCATATACTGAGAATTATCTCTTGTCCAAAATGTTATATCTGCCATTCCGTGTTGAATGTTTGTAAATAGCAGTTTTACTTGACCACTTTCAACCTCTCTTCTTATATCTATTAACTCTTGTGGCTCTTCTCCTTCTTCATCATTAGGGATATAGGCTCCATTTAGCAGATTTATCTTTTGAGTAAGTGTGTCAAAGCTTTCATCTTTAGAGCAATTGATTCCTTTAGCTTTAAGAATTTTTATAAGAGATTGCCTAAACCTCTTAGCATCTTTTTCTATACTTAATATACCCTCTTGAAGATGATTTATGTGAAAATCACTTAGCACATCTCCTTCGGTTAAATTTATTTTTTCGTACAATCTATTTCAACTCCTTTTATATCCAAGATATGTTAAATTCACTCATTTTATTTTCTATTCTATTATCTATATCATTTAAAATATTGGGAATATCTCCATCAAGTTCATACTCTCCCAATTTAACCTGGTGGTCTTGAGTATATATAGAAAATCCATTATCATTTCCCACGCAAGAGAAGAATGGATTAGGTTTTGTAACTGGCTCATTACCTTCTACCATAGATATTAATTCAATATCTATAACCCTTCTCGCTCCTTCTGGTATTACTTCTGTATTTGTACCTACATAACATACTCTAAAAGGACAAAACATATCAGTATTCGCAGTTTTATCTGTGGTTATTGTTAGATAATGTAATCCTGGCACTTTGCTATAAGCCATTCTTTTATCTGCTCCAGTCCAAATAAAGGCTGATGGATACCCACCAGTTTCAAAAGGTATTGAGTTTTCATACTCGTGAACATAATATGTTATGGTATAATTAGTATACGGTCTCAACAAGAAAGCTCTATATCCTCTATTAGATATTTTTGATGAGTGCCATAACCAAGTTTCTCCAGGTAGATATTCATGTGTATGCTCCATTCTAAAGCGCACTCCACCGTATTTTGGTTCTGGCATAGTGAAGAAGCCACTATCCATATCATGAGTAGAGTCAAATATATCTGAATTTATTAGTTGTTCAGAAACAAAATTCGGAGCGGTAAATACAGGTTTTATTCTTATATCATCAAGCTCTGTTTCTAAAGTGTTGTAAATCGTTGGCTCATATTTTGGAATGTTAAGACTATATTGAATTCCTTTAATATTCTCATCAAAACGAAACTTTTCTTCAAAAAATACACCATCTTCACCTAAATTATTCCAATACATAATCTCTACTTTATTCCAACCAGCTTTTAATTCAAGAGGAATAGTTGTATAGTAAGCCTTACCCATTATTTTACCCAACCATTCATCATTCAAGTAGATACAACCAACATCTTCTGCCTTAAATCCAGTAGTAAAAGTGTAATCTTCTTCAACATACACATATGTAGTTAAGTGGACAACTCTCTCTTCTCCACAACCCATTGCCAAATTCAATTGAGAGTCATAGAACTCCTTCTCTTCTAGAGGCTCTAAATCTCTTATCCAGCCTTTCTCAGGTTCACCAACTACCTTATCATCGGAGTATATTTTGGCTAGCCATTTATCCTCTATTGGATTTTCATCTTTTTTAACTACAATAGGTACTTTACCTATTGTAGTTTGTTTTGTTAGCTCTATCATAAGATTACCTCCTATGCTGGTTCCTCATCAGCTATTATTACTATTTTAACGTCTGATTTCTTTTGAGTTGGTAGACCAGAAGGTGGGTCATTCTTTATGAATATCTTATGAGTTGCATTAATATCTTTCATTCCTACTAAGTATATTACTGCATTCGCACTATGCGATTGTCTTCTAGTACCATTATAACCTCTTAATACAGTTATATCATTACCAGACACAGATAAAACTTTCATTTCTTCTTGGTCTATCTTGATTATACTTCCAACCGCATATTTAGATGCTCTTAAAGATTTCATTATATTAGCATTTTCACTGTCATTTACACCTGTTGTTAAATAACTTGGGTCTAATCCAGTTGTTAAAGTTTCCCCTCCATTTAAGAAAGTTCCTGGATTATTTATATTATTTATATCAGGTAGTGCAACTGATACTGAAGTAGCTTCAGCGATGAACATTGTTCCTGTTGTATGCCCAGTTAGTGTAGAAGAACCACCATCTGCTGTGTAGTTTCTAGTAACACGTATAGAGTTTGAACTTAAAACCTCTTCAACTCTCATTCTTTCCATACCTGCTTTTATTACAGTTCCTATATTCCAGCCTTGCACTCCACTGAATATAAGTGTAACATCCGAGTTTGAAGGAGATATTTCTTTTTCAGTTGTATATCCTACCCCTTCAACTTTAACTTGTATATTAGTATATATTAGTTCTGGTGGGTTTGTATCGTTGTCAACCCCTTTTCTTTTTCCGTCATTGAATATATATACAGGAACAGTCATTGGCTCACCATTACTTGTATGCTTTGTTTGTATTGGATTTTGCTCAGATACTATACCTGTACCATCTTCATTTAGACATAAATATAAAGCCATATTGCGTTTCCTCCTAGTTTATTTTCTCTTTTGAATATAATCCCGCTCTATAATTCTATATTAAGTTCAAATTACTTTTAACTTTTTTAATTCGTGTTGTCCAAATAAAAAAAAGGCTAAGGGAACAATTCCCTTAGCCTTTATAATCGAATTTTTTAGTTTTATAATCTGCTAGAGCTTTTGGACAGTCATAAAGCATTACTGATAAAAACTCTCCCTGCCTCTCATATGGCACATTGTGTGCCTCAAAGAAGTGCATCACACATTCGTCTAGCATTGTTCTAAGTGTTTGTTCATAAGGTTTACAGTCTGGTATTTGCATTACCGCATATAGTTCTTCTATTAACCTTATATAATTATAGTAGTACATTCTATAACCTCCTACTTAGCTTTTTTCTTTTCCTTAACTTCATTCTTTTTAAGTGAAGATTGGTATTGTTCTATCTTCTCCTTAATTGGCACATATTGGTCGCACTCTTCTTCATCTACTAAAGACTTGTGAACCACTGGTGCTAATGAAAACTGAACAACTTCATCAGTTTCATCATCTATTATCTCAACTCTTAATTTTCCTTCATACATTCCCAATACTGAGTTTCCAAAATACTCAACTAAATCATCAAATATTCTTCCTCTCACTATATCGTTTTTGTTTAATCTTCCTATTCTACTCATAAATATTTCCTCCTCTATAATTTCTATATTATTATTA
>JAGAKD010000071.1 GCA_017625815.1 Lachnospiraceae bacterium
GCAATTGTTGGCAAGGGACAAAAATAAACAATGATTTTTAAAGTTTGCTATATGTTAAATGTAGCAAACTTTTTTTGTATGAAGAAAAGGAGGTAAGATATGGCTAATATTAATTTTAAGGTTGGCTTTGATGTCGATAAAAAAGGATTAAATACCATAAAAAAAGAATTGGCTGATATTACAAAGGTCATTGAAAAAAATCAAAAAGATGGTATTATAGACCAGGAGACTGTTGATAAGTCAATTTCTCAAATCAGGAAGTTAGAAGGGGCTTTGAATAAAGCTTTTGATACTGATACTGGTATTTTAAATATTAAAAAATTAAATAAAGAATTATCAAAGACTGAAACTAGCTTAGAGGATGTTCAAAGAGCATTTAAAGAAGCTAATGTTTCTAGTGGTTCTATATTCCAGGATATGCAAAGAGAGGCTATCAAGACTGGAGCAGAGATTAAGAAAACTAAAGGCTTTATAGATGAAATGGCAGAGACCATAGCTAGTACTGCTAAATGGAACTTAGCAAGTGGAGCCGTAAATACTTTAACTAATAGTATACAAAGGGCGGTTGGATTTGTTAAGGCTCTTGACAATTCATTAACACAAATTAGAATAGTTACTGGCAAAAGCTCAGATGAGATGAAAATATTCTCTCAACAAGCAAATGAGGCGGCAAAGGCACTTGGACGTTCAACGACTGAGTATACAGATGCTTCACTTATATTCTTCCAACAAGGTAAGAGTGCAGAGGAAGTTAAAGCCTTAACAGAAGCTACTCTTGTAGGTGCTAACGTTACAGGTATGGAGGCTGCAGAAACAGCAGAAATGCTTACAGCAGTTATGAACGGTTATCAACTTGAAGCTAGTAAGGCTATGGAGGTAACTGATAAACTGGCTGCGGTTGGGGCTGCAACAGGTTCTGACTTCGAAGAGATGGCAACTGCAATGTCTAAGGTTGCATCACAGGCAGCAAATGCTGGTGTTAGTATCGACCAGTTGGGTGGTATGATATCAACAGTTTCAACAGTAACTAGAGAGGCACCAGAAGTTATAGGTACATCTTTCAAAACTATATTAGGTCGTTTAGCTGACTTAAGAGTTGGTAAAGAAGCAGAAGGATGGGATACAGGACAAGTTGAACAAGCTTTAAACAAAGTAGGAATGTCTGTTCTAGACCAAAATGGAAAGCTTAAAGAGTCTGGAGATATACTTACAGAACTTGGTACAAAATGGAATGATTTAAACAAAGAAAGTCAAGTTGTAGTTGCTAAGCAAATAGCAGGATTAGAACAATACAACCGTTTAATTTCTTTAATGGAAAACTGGGGTATGTATGAAGATGCCTTAGCTGTTTCACAAGATTCTGCGGGAGCAGCAATGGAGCAAAATGCGATAAGAATGGACTCTATTGATGCAAAGCTTAAAAACTTAAGAACCGAAGCTGAAAGACTGTATATGTCTTTAGCAGATGAAGATTTTGCCAAAGGGGCCATTGATGGATTGGCAAAAATGGTTGGTGCATTAGCAGACTTTACAACTGGTCTTGGTGGCTTAGACAATATGCTAATGGTTGTTGGTGGTACTGCCGCAAATGTATTTAATAAGCAAATAGCTAAATCTCTAACAGAAATGGGTAAAACTGTTGCTGGTAAATTTGGTAAAGATTTATCTGTGGATGCGGGTAGAAGCGAAGCTGCTGTACAAGAAATTAAAAGTGGTGGAGATGACCAATACGGAGCGAAATCAATTGAGATAATCAAAGAAAGAACTCGAATGAGAGAGAATGAAGCTAAGGTAGCTAAGACATTATCTAATGATGAGTTAAAGGATTATCAAGAGAGAAAGAATAAGATACTTGAACTTCAAGAAGTTCAAAAACAAGCATTATTAACTAGACGACAAGAGGTTGCAGAGTCAAAAAAATTATTACAAGATAAAAAGATGGAATCTCTTACTCTTGAACAAATGAAAAAAGCTAATGATAAAAATAGCCAAAAAATTCAATCTGATAATAGAGATTTAGCTAATAAAAAGGCAGTCTTAGAGCAAATTAATGGAATGATAGAAGATGAGGAAAATATTAGAACTAGATTAGCTGAATTAAACAATAGGGATGAAGCCTCATTATCTAGAAAAGAAAAAATTCTGCAAAGCATTTTAAAAGCAACAGTAGATGAATCTAGGGCTAATGGTGATGTGTTAGAAGATGCAGAATTACTTGATGACGCATGGATGAAATTGCATGACCAAATATTAATAACTGAAGATTCTATAAAGAAGACTCTAGAAGTTCAACGTGCATTAAATGTCGCAATTGAAGAAGGGTCTGGAGAAGTTAGTGCTGAAACAATATCCTCAGAGACACAAGGACGCATAGAGGCTCTACAATCAGAGCAAGAAGCAATAGAAAAAACGGCGAAGAAAAGAGAGTATTTAAATAAAGCAATTCAAGGTGTTGGATTAGCTGCTGGAATCTATGGAGCTGTAAAAGATTCAGTTAAGGTTTTAGGAGATGAAACAGCTACTACTGAAGAAAAAACTAATGCTTTAGCAGCTAGTATGACAAGTATGGGTACGGTATTAATGTCTAGTGGTAATCCTTATTTGATGATTATTGGTGCTATTGCAACGCTAGGTTCAGGACTTGTTAAGTTAGCCCATGAATTTTCTCCTCTTAATAGAATGATAGAGTCTAATGCAAAAGCATTGGAAGACTATAAGTTAAAACTACAAGATATTAGAGAAGAGCAAAATAATCTAAGAACTTCTATGGCTAAATTAACAGAAGCAGAAAATATAGCTGCTGATGGGCTTATACCAGAAGAAATGGAGGA
>JAGAKD010000072.1 GCA_017625815.1 Lachnospiraceae bacterium
ACAGGAATATCTTAATAATATTAGATATTATTGTCTTGTAATGAGTGAGGAATATATAAGAAATCATTTTGCCGATATTAAAGGCTATGCAAGTGTAATTGAAAATCGTATAGATGATGATTATTGTACTTTGGAAACGGTATTAGAAGATAATAGGCAGGTCTTGGAACTTGCGATTGCACATAAAGTGAATTATATACTCATTGATGACGAGTACAAAATAGATATTGATTTAGAGAGATAAATTTCAGTCTTACGGAGAGATTGAAAGCAACTGAAGATTTGAATTTGTAAAATAGTTTAGAAACTCAAAGTTTCGTATTTATGTGATATAGATGAGGGAATGTAAAATGGAAGAACAGGTAAGAAAATTAGTTTCTTTTCCAGCGGAAGATGGCCACATTGAAAGTGTTTTAGTTGGAGTACAAGAAGTGAAAGTGTCATTTCAAGATTGGAGAGGAAGAAAACTCGTAATTCTTTTTCATGATGTGGAAGAATTTCATGGTATTGATAGTAGTGAACAATGTATATTAAATCAAGATATTGGTGAGTTCATCACATGTAAGCTGGATAAGGAGTTCAATGAGTATCGTTTTGTCGGAGCGTGGGATAAGAATACTTTTCTAAAAATTAAAGGTAAACGGATGGAAATATATGAAGTTGGAACAACAAAATACGTTGATGCCGCACTATTTGAACTAGACTTAAGTTTTATAGGAAATCAATTACCAGAAATGGAATAGTGCCAGATAGATAAATTCCAATTTGTTGAACACTTGAAAAATTTAGCTTTTAGAGTTATACATAAATTGTTTTTGCCATCATAAACATCCCAAAATGATAACAAAGGAGAAATATTATGCACATAGAACATATTGCAATGTATGTAAATGATTTGGAAGCTACCAGAGACTTTTTTATCAAGTATTTTAATGCAACTTCCAATAGTGGATATCAAAACAAGACTACAGATTTTCGTTCCTATTTTTTGAGTTTTGATAATGGTGCTCGTTTGGAGATAATGAACAGACCGTCTATGAAAGATGGTGAGAAGAATTTATCCCGCACAGGTTATATCCATATAGCTTTTAGTCTTGGTAGCAGGGAAGCGGTTGATGAGCTCACAGCCAAATTAAAAGAGGATGGATATGAGGTTTTAAGTGGGCCGAGAGTAACCGGGGATGGATATTATGAAAGTTGCATTGTAGGGATTGAAGGAAATCAAATCGACATTACAGTTTGAGATATGAAATAGTTTTTTGTATAGATATCAAAAGATATAAAGAAGAGGTTTAGACCACATAGTGGTTTAAACCTTTTTTGTGTTCAAATCATACATAATATGAATTTATTTACAGAAACTATAATTTAGAAATTAAAAAATTAAGGAGAAGTAAATATGAAATATGTATGTGATGTATGTGGTTGGATATATGATGAAGAAGCAGGTGCACCGGATATGGGGATAGCACCAGGTACAAAGTTTGAGGATTTGCCAGATGATTTTTTATGTCCACTTTGTTTTGTGGGAAAAGACCAGTTTAGCGAGGTAGAGGAATAGTGGTAGCAGATAAGAATAATAAAAAAAGTTTGTTCCGTAAGCTTGAAACGGGGAAGGACTACTATGAGATACGTCTCGAAAGTATAGGTGGTCTCGGAGCAAATCTTTGTGGAAAAATGCTTGGAGAGTTAGGACTGAAATACTTAAATTTAAACAGCACCAGTTTTTCTAGCTATGGCTCAGAGAAAACAGGTACTCCTGTTAAGGGATTCATTAGATATTGCCAAAGTGAAAGAGAAATAAGGGTGCATTACCCTGTGGTTGAGCCGGATTTACTTGTAATTTTTCATCAGGCACTTATAAAGGATGAAACTGTATGGAAGGGATGTAGTGAAGAAACTAGGGTTATTTTAGCTGTGGAGGAAGGACAGGATGAGAATTTATTTAAAACACTTTCATCAATGTTAAATAAAACTAATATAGAAGAAGTATATGCCATCAAGGCACAAAAAATTGCTATGGAAACCCACTCAAGAATCAATGTAGTTATGCTAGGTGCAGCCCTAAAGATTATAGGTGTAGAAGATACAGGGGTAGGTGAAAAAATATGCGAGGAAACTTTAGGAAAGAAATATCCGGATGCACTGAAGAACAACATAGAGGGTATAAGAAGAGGGTTTAAGGAGCTTGAGGTATTAAGCTGTGTAAAGGAAGATGGCAGTAGTATTGGAAAAAACAGTGACATAGAAAAATGCCAAAAAGGTAAAGTAAATAAAATAAGCAATAATATAAAAGAAGAAACGTCTGGGAACACAGTGCAACAAAAGGAAGTTAGTAATCCCCACTGGGGTTACGACAACGCTCCTATAGGTGGTATCAATCCTAGATTTGGAAGTACGGTAATCGCTGATTTATCTCCATCGAGACAGGGGTACATTCCTTTATTTATCAAGGAT
>JAGAKD010000073.1 GCA_017625815.1 Lachnospiraceae bacterium
TGCTCTATCATATGACTGTTCCAATCCTGAGAACGTCCAACTCCAACGATGTCATTGTGAGCTACCATACCTGCCCACATAATATTGGCTCTTGCTTCGTAGTTTGACGGGTCAGCTATAACTCTAGGCGTCTCCTTAACCATAGTTATGAGAACCGCTTCACAAAGTCTATCTGTTATCTCAACTTCCTTAGTGTTAGTAAAATACCTCTCAAATACGTGAGCCATAATATCAGTTGCACCACAAGCAGTCTGGTATGCCGGAAGGGTACAAGTAAGCTCTGGGTTAAGTATAGAAAATCTAGGTCTGATAAGGTCTGAACCCACATCTCTTTTAAGCATGCCCTCTTCCTTTGTAACAACAGAGCCAGGTGAACCCTCGCTACCTGCTGCCGCAATAGTAAGTACTGTACCAATAGGAAGTGCAGTTGTAACCTCTGCTTTTCTAGTATAGAAATCCCAGAAATCTCCATCGTATGGAACACCGATAGCAATACCCTTTGAGCTATCGATACATGAACCACCGCCTACTGAAAGGATAAAATCAACACCTTCCTTACGACAAAGCTCGATACCCTCATATATCTTTGTATCACGTGGGTTAGGTACTACTCCTCCCAATTCAACATAAGCAACTCCAGCTTCATCAAGAGATTTTTTAACTCTGTCAAGATGGCCTGAGCGCACAACCGAACCCGAACCATAATGGATAAGCACCTTTGTTCCACCGTACTTTTTAACATAAGTGCCACATTCTGTTTCTCTGTTTTTTCCAAAGACAAACTCTGTTGGGCTGTAAAAATTAAAATTCTCCATAGTAATCTCCTTCACTATTTTATTTCCGAATCAGATATTTTAATTATACACAATGTCTATAAAAATAAAAAGTGATAGTTTATGGAATTTAAAAGTAATGTCCTACATAATTTTCTTGTTATATGCAGTGATATCAAAATAGAATATTTTATATCTTATCCCTTGCTGATTTAACTAATAACGTATAAAATATTTACTATCATATTTCATACAAAGAGGTTTTGTTTATGCGAAAAATATTTTACGAGGATATAAATATAATAGACTTTGAAGCAACCGTCGTTTCCTGCGAATATGACGAGGAAAGAAAGCTATACAAGGTACTTCTTGACGCCACTGCATTTTTCCCAGAAGAGGGGGGACAATCTGCCGACATAGGAACCTTAGACCTACAAGAGGTAATAGATGTTCAAATTAAAGAGGATTTAGTTTACCACTATGTTAAAAATGCTTTAGCAGTGGGCACTATGGTTTCTGGGCACGTAGACTGGAATCAGCGCTTTGATTTTATGCAACAACACTCAGGAGAACATATTCTCTCTGGACTTATACATAACAAATATGGCTACAACAACGTAGGTTTCCACCTTAGCACTAATGAAGTCACTATGGACTTTAACGGGGTACTTGACTTGGATCAGGCAAGAGAAATTGAGCTCGCTGCAAATAAGATAATTTACGCCAATCTTCCAATTGTGGTTTCATATCCATCCGCTGATGAGCTAAGTAATATGGAATATCGTAGCAAAATTGAGATAGATGGTCAGGTTAGAATTGTAACTATACCTGAGGTGGATGTTTGTGCTTGCTGTGCACCTCATGTAGCAACCACTGGACAGATTGGTATCATTAAGATTGTTGGATTGCAAAGCTACAAGGGTGGTGTCAGACTCAATATCTTATGTGGCGAACGTGCCCTTCAGGATTATAGTGAGAAGTTTGACAGCGTTAGCACCATAGCTCAGGATATGTCCACAAAACAGGACCAGATAGTGGCTGGCTACAATAGATTAAAAGAGGAATATCAGTCACTTAAGACTAAGATAAATGACCTACAGAGCATATGTCTTAGCATGAGCTTATCCTCACTTCCTTCACCAGAAGAAAGCAAGAATGCTGTTTTATTTACCGACATTACAGATAACGTAGCTATAAGAAATGCTGTAAATCAGCTTATGGAAAGCTACAGTGGTTACTGTGCCGTTTTCGCCGGTTCCGGATCATATCGTTTTGTTATCGGAAGCAAAAATCTAGATTGCAATGAACTTGCCCAGAAGCTTCGTACTGACCTTGGAGCAAAATGTGGCGGTAATAAGGTTATGATTCAAGGAAGTGTTGAATCAAGCGAAGAAGATATAGAGAAGATATTTAAGGAAGGACTATAAACTTGGTTTATAGTCCTTCCTTCTTATTGGTAATCTTATAAAAATGTTCCGTTGCAAACTGTATCTTAGTTGGATTAAAACCTGCTTCCAAAGGATATATAAAATAAGTACTTGTATCGGTAGACAAGGTAACACACTGTCCATACTTGCTTCTGTAATCATACTCTGTATGAATAGAAAACAAAGACCTAGATGAGAAAAACATAGCCTTTTCTTCTTCATCACCATAATCCTTAAAGGTGAGGTAAAAACCTTCTTTCTTATGTACCAATGTTCCCTCCCCACAGGGAATAAAATTCTTAGCATTTGGTAAAGCTTCTATCCTAACCTTACAATTAAGCACATACTTATCTTCCTCAATTTGTTTTATAACCTGGCTTCTCTCCCACTCATACCAGTTAGGAATGTGAGAGAAATCTGTATTTCCGTCTTTACTTACAAGCCTACCCAGCTCGTCCATCTCCCAAACAGTCTTACAGCTACCACAGCTAAGGCTTGCGCCCTCACCCTTCATAGCAAATTCAACCCCACAAACAGGACACTGGTACAAAGGCATTTCAAGTCCCTTTGCCCTTTCTGGATAAGTAATTTTTATATTATTTTTCGCCTGATACTCGTACTCGTCATAGGACAAATATTGTTTAACTAATGCATTTATCTCTTCTACAGATGCATTTTTTACTTCCTCTGGGGTTAGCACTTGAGTTAAGGTTGCATCTAGCTTAACACCTTTTCGCTTTGTCAAATTCCAGATTGGTGATTGAAGATAATTCCCCTTCATATTGATGGTAACTAAAGGAACGCCCAAGAGTTTAACCAGCTTACCTACGGAGGTTGGAAGCTCTGATGAAGTTCCCACATTGGCATATCTCGCTTCAGGATAAAGCACTAATATACCTTTTCTCTTCATCACACGCTGAATATTCTTCACCAAGTTAATGTCATTTATAAACTTTCTGGTTCCAAGACAGCCAGCTTGTCTGTACAACCACTCCCCATAAGCCTCAAAGCCCTCAAGCTCAGACACATAATTAGCCCTATGAGGAAATAGAGCCAGTGGGGTAACATAAAAATCCATAAAGGCGTGATGTGTACCAAGAACAAGATATGGTGGTTTCAAGCCTTTCATATTTTCCTTATGTATCTTAAGTTTGCCACTCCTAGTCAACGCCCAACAGGCCGCCCATATAAAAGGCATGAAAAACAAGTTTTGCTTTGGTGGTGTTCTCTTTGTGTCGAATGGAGTGGTGTCGTAAACCTCTTTCCTATCTAAAAAACCATATTGTCTTTTGTTCTTGGTTACAGGCAATATGCCAAAGACCGCCTCTTTTTCAATTTGTTCATCAAAGTTTTCCTTCATCCTATGCTCCCCCTACACTATAAACGCTCCACCAATAACGCCAACTAAACAAATTAGAATCACTATTGCTGTAAAAATGTAATCCTTCTTTGCAAATCGTGTTGGAAACTCATAGGAATCCGATTCCATTTCACTTATCCTCGCCTCAATCTCTTCCATAAGACGAGCCTCATAATCCACCTTCATACATTAGTCCCCTTTTCTCATATGCATAAATATCATTTAAACATCAGTATTAACGATCTTTATCATCACTACATAATGAGTTTTTTTCTTCCCCTATTAATTTTACCCTCTTAGAAATAACAACAGCAAGGGCTTGCTTGGCACCTGTTGCCTCTCTGCGATTAATAGCTTGTCTAAGCCCAGTAAAAGGTCTATCAAATGCATCTAATCCAAGCTCCTTCGCCTGCTTGGTCATACGTTGTATGGTCATAGCCGCAATCTGCCACTGATTTTTATTTATAGCCTGTCCCAGCTTCATAAAATCGTAGCTGTGAAGGAATGCATGTAGCTGTTCTGAATGTTCATTGTTCATAACTTTAACTCCTGTAACAAAGCCTCTTGTAATAACTGTGAAAAATTAATTCCTCTTCTATTTGCCTCTTCGTTCATCCATTCTGGAATTGATAATGTTTTCTTAACGGCTTTACCAGAATGTTTTCTTCTATATTCCATGGTATCGCATTTCACAAGAGAAACAAAGGACGCTTCTTTGCACTGTATATCCATGCAACCCCTTGCTTCTGGAATTGTTTTTTCGCCAATCTCATATCCATATAATGTGAGAGCTAATACATCCTCTGCCATCTCATACGCATCTGCCAAATCTTCTCCGCTTGTATAACAATTTTCAATATCAGGAAATTCCACAGAATACAAACCATTTTTTTCTTTTGTGAATATTGCAGGATAAAAATATTTTGCCATAATCAACTTACCTTTCCCTTCTATATTTGCTTATCATTCTATTCCTGCGTCCTTTTTTATATTCATTGCAGTACCGTTTGCAATCTCTTTTGCCTTGTGTCTAGGCACAGGAACAACTTAATAAGTTCGGAAACTTTCATACTCCCTCCTAATTATCACACGTATCTTTACGTACGTCAATATAAATTTATCCAATATAGTAACAAAACCAAATATCAGAAAAATAACTCTTATATACTATTAATATTCTAAATGAATGGATAATATTCCTGAAAAAACGACATTTTTTTACAAAAAAAGCACTACAGTATGAATAAACATATTGTAGTGCTTTTTATATTAATTATATTTTATATACCTACCATCTGGTTCCAGCCTGCTATTATCTGTTCAGCCTGTTGTGGATTTGCTCCGTAGTACTTGGTTAATCGTTTTGCCGCTTTGTCTGATTTACCTTTCCATACTAAGATATCAATATCATCAAGCATACAAACTCTAAGTTCGTTTCCATTGATGTTGATAGTTTTATCTGACTGCTTCAAAGCCTTACGTCTCGAACCATATTTGCCATCAATTGCAAGACCCGCTATCAAAAGTACAAGACCAAGCACAAACATTCCTACAAAAACAAATACCATCTTCTTTACGATATCTACCCTGTATGGCTTAGCCACATATGGCAATACATATTTTTCAATATCAGCATCACTTTCAAAAAACTGTGTTTCCTTGAACCAGTCTTTCATATACTCATATCCCTCTTTATCCAGTTTATCCAGATAACCAGTAAAATCAACTGAGTATGAACCAGCAGTATCCCCTAATCCGTAAAGCCAATTCATTGTCTCATTGGCAATTTTCTCGTAAGTATATAAATTATCTGACTTGCCATCAACCTCTAAAGCCACGTAGTAAGTATCTTCTTCGCCTACAAAAACAGGCAATATGTAATAATAGTCAGTGCTTGTTGATGTAGTCTGCCCCGCTCTATTCTTGTGAGAAGTTTCCTTTGAACCAAAACACTCAAGCAAAAGGTATATCTCAGACTCAATTGATAATCCTCGTTTTAACTCTTCCTTTGTCTCAAGTCCCTCGTCTAAAACATCAACTGGCTCTTTGAACGCAGCCATAAATGAATATCTCATAATAAATGTAAACACTAGGGCTATAACCATTAATATAACGCCACATTTTGTACAGAATTTTTTCATTTGAATGTTCTCCTCTCATGTAAATCAATATTTTTTATAATAATTTATATTATTTTAAACTACTTATAAGACAAAAATGACAGGCAATCATATGGATTACCTGTTGTGTGGATTTTTAGGGGATTGTATTGTCATTTTGTTGTCAGTATCTCTAATCACTATCATCTTTCACTTCTAACGAACAAAAAGCTTCTAAATACTTTCTCTATTTATCTTTCCCCCCCTCTGTGTTTTATCCATCAAATCCATCCTATTATGAATTTCCTTCATGCACTTCTTCTATTGAATTTTTACGATACAATACCCCAAACAGGATAACCCTATTGAAAAAGTTCTCAACATCTCACCATTCAATATGCAAAAAAGGGGAGTATTCAAGCTTTTTACATATCTATAAATTTGAAAAGTCCATTAACTCTTCCAAAAATTTACGAACCTCGGGATTTCTATCATTACACTCTCTTACAAGATTAATCAATGAAATGTTGGCTTCTAATGAAAATAATTCAGCCATACTTTTCTTAAATCCAGTATCACTAGCTGGATAAAAAACTATACTATTTCCCAACTCTAAGTTCTCATTGTTTTTTTCATTTTCGCATAAATTTAAAATACCTTTTTTTATAAACGCTGGGCTTTTGATTTTTTCACAAACAATTTCTGTAGATATCTCCTTAAGTCCCTTTTTAGAAAGAATGTTATTTATTAGATGAACCATTATTTCTGGATACATTAAGTCTTCTATTTCATTATTTACATACTTCTCATTCTTAGAATACTGCGTTCTATTAAAGTTACTTAAAATCACCTTTTTTACAATGATATGCTTATACTTATCCTCTTTAATTGAAGCAAAGACTTCTCTTCCTTTTTCATCATTATCTAATAGTAATTTTACAACTGGTTTTTCCTCTGAATCTTTGTAAAAGGAATCATAAAAGTCTAAATATCGTTCTGCATTATTGGCTCCATCTAAAGAAACAATATACGGTAATTTTAACCCAAAGAATTTTCCCAACTCAGATAAATATTTTACATCACAACAACCTTCTACAATTAAGTTATGCTTCTTTAACGGCTCAAAAACTTGTACCTCAACCCCAAGGTGTTCACATATTTTCTTGTATCCATCATCTGAATTAATGTCAACCAAATACGTTTCTACAACATTAATATTTCTTTTTTTTCGTGCTGAGTACTGAATTCGATGCTTTGCTTCAAACAAAAAAACATTTTTCATTCGATATTGGTCTAAA
>JAGAKD010000074.1 GCA_017625815.1 Lachnospiraceae bacterium
AAAGAAAAATATACTGTAATATAAAATTATATAAAAAATGTACTTACCCTTAGCCTATTATGCCGCAACCATAAGGGCTTCCTTCTCGGTTACAGCAATTTGCAAAAGTGAAGCCACAACATTAAGGCAGGTAGAAAAAGAATAGCCACAGTCATCATCTGTATTTCCCTTAACAGACATATACTGGGAATGCTTTTTCTTAATGTACTCATCAATCTGCTCAATGTCAGACATAAGTCTTATTTTCTTTTTCTGGGTAGATGCTTTTACATCATCTATAAAACTATACATCTTATGTTTTAAGGCTTCTTCATATATACAGTGGTCCTTCATATTGCCATCGTAATGAGAATTATGAGGAAATGTAAAATAATCAGCCAAATAATGAGTTATAACACCCATACGAAAAGTGGATACAAAACCCATATCCTTGTTTAACTTATATTTTTCTACAAACCTATTCATCTTTTTATTGAATAGCTCGAATGTATCATCGATACAATGTCTTTGAACTAAAAAAGATGGTATGCAATCAGGCCAAATACTAGCTAAATAAAATGTAAATCTGTGCTTGATTCTTCCATCCATATCAAGTCCGTGAATGATACCTTTTGCAAGGGAAATGTGGGATTTCTTTCTCATGTGAATCTGTCTCCATTTTGTATAAAACAAAAAACTACAATATCTATGAGCTACATAGAATATTGTAGTTTCTTTTTTTTACAAAGTCAATTAATAATTCCTTGTAATTCTTCCATTTTTTGGATTGTTTACAATTATTTTACAAATACTTTTTTGTTGTAATATGATAGCTAATTAGCTCACTGCATTACCAGTGTATAACTGATAATATTTACCTTTAAGTCCAATAAGCTCGTCATGAGGTCCTCGTTCTATTACTCTACCCTGTTCAAGAACCATTATGCAATCACTGTTTTTAACAGTTGACAATCTATGGGCAATAACAAAGGTTGTTCTCCCCTTCATAAGCTTATCCATACCACTTTGAACTATCTTCTCAGTTCTTGTATCAATAGAGCTTGTAGCCTCATCCAAAATAAGCACTGGTGGATCAGCAATGGCAGCTCTTGCAATAGCAAGCAACTGTCTCTGTCCCTGACTCAGATTTGCCCCATCTCCTGTAAGCATTGTATCATATCCATCAGGCAACATTCGTATAAAGCCATCTGCATTAGCAAGCTTAGCCGCTGCTATTACTTCTTCATCTGTGGCATCAAGTCTACCGTATCGTATGTTTTCCATAACCGTTGCAGTAAAAAGATGAGTGTCCTGTAAAACAATACCTAAAGAACGTCTAAGGTCTGCCTTTTTAATCTTATTAATGTTTATTCCATCGTATCTAATTTTTCCATCCTGAATATCATAAAATCTGTTAATCAGGTTGGTTATAGTTGTCTTTCCGGCACCAGTCGAACCAACAAAGGCAATCTTTTGACCTGGTGTTGCAAATAAATCCACATTATGAAGAACCATCTTCTCGTCAGTGTAACCAAAGTCCACATCATCAAATACTACATCACCGGTTAGCTCAACATAGGTAGTAGTGTCATCCGCCTGATGGTAGTGTTTCCAAGCCCACATGCCTGTTCTTTCTTCTGTCTCAACAATTTCTCCCGTAGTACCATCGCCAGTTCTTTTTGCGTTGACCAATGTAACATAACCATTGTCTACCTCTGGTTCCTCATCAAGAAGCTTGAATATTCTATCTGCACCAGCAAGACCCATAACCACCGCATTCATTTGCTGGCTTATCTGGTTAATTGGCATACTAAAGTTTCTGTTAAAAGTAAGGAAGCTAACAAGTCCGCCAACGGTAAAACCGCCAAACTTATTTATAGCAAGTATTCCACCAAAGGCTGCACATAGAACATAGCTAAGGTGTCCTAGCTGGCCATTTATTGGTCCCATCATATTTACAAAGGTATTTGCCTTTCTTGAGGAATTAAATAGCTCATCATTTAACTCATTGAATCTTTCCTTACTTTCTTCCTCGTGACAGAATACCTTTACAACCTTCTGGCCCTCCATCATCTCTTCAATGAATCCATTTACCTCGCCTAGAGCCTTTTGTTGTTTTATGAAATTCTCGCCACTGTTTCCAATAACTTTTCCGCTCACCTTTAGCATAACTACCACCATAACAAGAGTGAGCACTGTAAGAGGAATGTTAAGCATAATCATACTTATCAGCACACTAACGATAGTAATTATACTATTTATAAACTGAGGTATACTTTGGCTTATCATCTGACGTAGAGTATCTATATCATTTGTATATAATGACATAATGTCACCATGTGGGTGAGTGTCAAAATACTTAATTGGAAGACTCTCCATATGATTAAACATATCTATTCTTAAGTCCTTCATAGTACCTTGAGTAACCACTGCCATAATTCTTGCCTGAGTGTACGAAGCAAGGATACCACAACCATAGAAAATAGCTACTCTAGCAATTGCTCCAAGAAGTCCAGAATAATCATCACTTCCATTTTGAAGCATTGGCGTAATATAGTCATCAATCAAGGTCATGGTAAAAAGTGTACCCTGAATATTCGAAAGGACACTTACAAATATACAAATAAGTACCACCAGACACTGAAACTTATATTTTTTACCAACATAGCTCATAATTCTCTTAAATATAAGCCCTGGATTTTCTATCTTTGGCTTAGGACCTCTAGCTCCTCTAGGTCCCATAGGTCCTTTAACTGCTTTCGCCTGTGCCATTAGTCCACACCTCCCTGCTGGTCAAAATCACCGCTACCACCAGTTTGCGATTCATATACATCCTTATATATCTCATTTGTCTGAAGCAATTCTTCGTGAGTTCCTATACCATCTATACGTCCCTCTTCCATAACAATTATTCTGTCTGCAAATTGAATGCTGTTAATTCTCTGTGCAATAATTATTTTGGTTGTATCTGGAATTGCCTCTGCAAAGGCTTTTCTTATCTTTGCATCCGTAGCAGTATCAACTGCACTTGTACTATCATCTAATATAAGTATCTTAGGTTTCTTAAGCAAAGCTCTGGCTATACAAAGTCTTTGCCTCTGACCACCAGATACATTGGTACCACCCTGTTCAATCTTTGTATCATAACCATCCGGAAATGTCATTATAAAATCATGGGCCGAGGCTAATTTACAAGCATTCTGACATTCCTCGTCAGTGGCATTAGCATCTCCCCATCTCAAATTATCATATATGCTTCCACTAAATAAAACATTCTT
>JAGAKD010000005.1 GCA_017625815.1 Lachnospiraceae bacterium
AACTAAAACGTGTGGAAATGTGCCCTTAGAAGCAAGCTTTTTACGCTGATTAACGCCAAATCTATGCTGCTCATCAGTTATAACTAATCCTAAATCCTTAAATTCTACCTTATCCTCTATAAGAGCGTGAGTTCCTATAAGAATATCAACATCACCAGAGGAAACCCTGTCATATATCTGACGCTTCTCCTTCATAGAAAAAGAACCTACTAAACAAGCCACACTTATATTGTAACTTGCAAAAATCTTAGACAACTCCGTAAAATGTTGCTTTGCCAAAACCTCAGTTGGCACCATAAGAGCCCCCTGAAAGCCCTGCTTTACAGCGGCATAAAGAGCTGTTATTGCAACAATTGTTTTACCAGAACCTACATCACCTTGAACCAATCTATTCATAATACGGTCACTACCCATATCTGAAAGTATGTCATCTATAGCCTCAGCTTGTCCCTTAGTAAGCTTATATGGCAACTTATCAATAAAATCTGCCACAGCCTTACCTTGAACTATAATATGACTGTTTTCCTGCTCCACATTTTCAGCCTTTAAGCTTCCCATATCAAATAAAAACTTGTAGAACTCATCGAAAGCAAATCTTCTGATAGCATTCTTAAGAACTGTTTCATTCATAGGAAAATGTACATTTTCGTAGGCTTCTGTAATCTCCATAAGACTATTATCATATCTTACTGTATCAGGAAGGTAATCCTCCATCTTATATATGGTTTCTCTACAGCTAATTACAGCCTTTTGGAATGTTTTATTGGAAAGTCCCTGAGTAAGAGGATATATAGGTTGCATTTCCTGACGCATACCTTCATAAACTGCTAGCTTATAGTATTCCGGCATCTCAAGAATTCTCATATTATTCTTAACCTTAATAGTTCCTACGAACACATAGGTCTCACCCTTGTGGAAAACCTTCTGCAAGAATGGAGAATTAAACCAAGTTATCTGAACTGAACCAGTACTATCCTTGACTGTCATAGTGGTTATATTGAGACTTCTAACCTTTCTAGAATAAACTGTAGAAGAAACTATAGCCATAATGGCGCACCTCTCCCCTACAGCAGTATCTTTTATATCTACTGGCTCACCATAGGTAAGATAATTTCTAGGATATGTACTAATCAAATCCTTCACAGTATATATTCCTAATCTTGCAAAGGATGCAGCTGTCTTCTCACCTATTCCTTTTATAGTTGTAATGTTGTCATATAACTCCATATAATTCTCCTGACTATGCTATAGAATAATTAAGTTAATATTAGCATAACCAAGTGTTTTCTTCAATTCGCTTCGATGATTAACGCTATTCTTTTCTCACTCGGCATTCTGTTACTCTATATCATATTCATCTGATGCATAGGTTTCTTCCGGTTCATACTTATAAAAGGATATCATCTGTTCTCCTACATTTATTATGCTACCATCCATTGCGTTAGCCACTATAAAATGCGTATCCCCATATCCAAAAAGCATAGATTCATATAACATAGTTTGTGGACTATCGTCTGATGCTCGCCACACTGGCACTATACTGTATTTGTCATTTATCTTATCATGCCATAGGAAATACGTAAGCTCCATATGTCTTAATGTGACATATTGGTAGTAATCCTTATTTTGCATTTCCTGAATAACTACATTTTTTATATTATCATAGCTAAGAAGATTTACATTATCTGCAACGACTTCTTTAATCTCTACAGGGGAATTATATGTAGCATCAAATACACCTTTGTCATTTACGAAAACCGTTATTTGCTCCATGGAATTGACTGGTGTATAAGTATATGATTCAGTCAATTCCGCACCTGCAGCATCTAAGGCTTGATCTACGGCGTCGGAAGTTGCATGATAAATATTACCATCTACAGTTACCCCATCTATACTTCTAAAGAAATGAAATACATATCCATCATAATAGTTTTCAGTTTCTGTGTATGTATAACCGTCAAGCTCACCGTAATAAACATTAAACTCAATCTGTTCTGTGCCTACAACTTCAAAATCTCCAGCATTGAATTTTGCCACAAAATCTTCCGCTTTTTCCTGTGCTTCCTCAACAGTCATTGTACATCGGTTATCATCTGATAGATACTCTCCACCAGCACCATATTCTACCATTACATTTTTATTAGGTTCTTCTACTAAGGAATTAGTATCTTCTAAAGTAAACATAATAGAATTATTACTAGTGCCATATTCATTATAATGCCTAAATGATACCAACATATTAAGGTTATCATAATCTATTCTATATGAATTAGGCTCAAAATCATCAGCTACAACATAGTCATCTGGTGCATTATTATAGATTTCAAATAATTCATTATATCGTTCTAGTACCCATTCATCCATATCATTTCCATTTGCGTCAATAACTGCCTGATTCCAATCCACATCAGCCTGATAGTACGCTTTTGGAATATATCCCTCGTCAAATCTATATATCTCACCCTCTGCAAAAGCCTTGAGTACATTTTCTTTTGCCTCTGGACTCTCTTGGTGGTTAAGCATATTGACGTCAATAACCTTCATTCCAGTAACATCTGGCACTGTAACGTTAGCATATATTCTCTTAACAGTAGCATCATCTACTGCTTCTTCCCACAGTTCTTCATTAAATCCAATTTTATCAGCTACAGAGTCCATAGATATATCAGTGCTTACACTATCTGTTGGAGTGTTAGTCTCTGTAACATATTCCACCTTATCCTTGCCACAGCCGGTAAGTAGCATTGTAATTGATATGCAAAATATAGCCTTTTTTAATCTTTTCATCTTTTTTACCTCAATTAATTTTCTGTATTTTCATCTACATCTTCCGCATCTCTTAAATTATAGACTGTGTAATGCTGTTTTCCTACATTTATAACTGAACCATCCATTGCATTTATAAGAACATAGGAGTCACTAGGGGTACAATCGCCAATGTCGTATGTGGTAAGCTTCCACACAGGAATAACCACTGTATTTTCAGTATCTTCATCCCAATAATTGTAGTATCCAAGTTCCATGCATCGCATAGTATCATATTCATAATATGACTTTGCCGAAATCTCTTCTACGGCAACAGACTTAATGCTATCAAAGGATTGCAAGTTCACGTTCTCAGCCACAGTTTCTTTATACTTATGAGGTGACATATACGTCATTCGAACAACACCTTGATCGGTCACATCTATCTTAATTTCTTCAAAACTCATGTTACAGCTAGCTCCGCTATAACTATCCGTCAGACTTTCTCTGTACTGTTCATCGGTAACAGGGGAGTTTATATAATCATTTCCATCTACCTCTATATCATCTATAGCCCTATATAATTTAAAGGAATAACCATAGTAAAATGTTTCAGCACTTCCATCCTCTAAAGTACAATATACGGACATCATCTCTGTACCAACAATCTTAAACTCTCCAAGCTCCATGGAACTAACAAAATCAAGAGCCATCTTCTTTGCCTCTTCTTCTGTTATATCACATCTGTTAATATTTATATCATCATCGTCCATTGATGTGTAGTCGCCTGTTGTTTCATAAAATACACCTGTATAATTACTCTCATCTATGGTTTCTTCTGGATTTTTCACATCTAGGATAATCCATCTGTCCAAAGTACTACCATCCCCCATAAAATTCACAGTATATTCTACACCATCATTTTCAAACAAGTATGTATAACCAGAATATTCATCTGCCAAAACATAATCCTCAGGAGCTTGCTCTAATAGCTCCTCTTCCGCCTCAAGGGTCAGATACCAGACATAATATTCACTTTCCTCATTGTAAGGGTCATATCCCTGCTCCTCAAGGTCAGCTATAAGCTCCTTAATTTCATCAACATTTTTCTGAATATCAGCCTTAGGCAAATATTCATAATCATACTTATACACTGGCCCATCTGTCAGGCAATTCATAAAACTCTCTTTAAACTCTGCATCAAAAGAGACTCTTTCAAGATTTACTACCTTCATGCCACTTGCGTCTGGTATAACAACTTCTGCACATATTTTCTTTCCCTTGGCTATATCTATATCCTCTTCCCACACATCCTCAGCACCTATCTGCTCTTCTAGAGTTCCTGTAGACATGTTGGTGGCTATGCCATCTGTAGGGGTATTAGTTTCTGTAACGTAATCCACCTTGTCCT
This sequence comes from Lachnospiraceae bacterium, assembly GCA_017625815.1. GTDB lineage: Bacteria > Bacillota > Clostridia > Lachnospirales > Lachnospiraceae > Coprococcus_C. Next base: position 4,157 of record JAGAKD010000005.1, read on the forward strand.
TGCCACAACCGGTAAGAAATAATAAACCACTACATACAAAAATAATTAACTTATTTATTTTCATTGCCTATTCCCTCACTATCCTCAATTACATTTTCCGTTTCTGTATCTAGTTCATATATATCAAAAACTTGTTTTCCTACATTAATTATGCTACCATCTATAGCATTCACAATTACATATGAATTGATTGTACCTAGTTCATTATCTGTCAACTTCCAAACAGGAATAATTACAACTTTGTTTTCATCATCTTCGTTCTGTATTGGAAAATATGTAAGTTCCATAGTATTGAATTGCGCATAATAATATATCTCCATATTATTCGTCAATTCTCCACATATTACTTTCTTAACATTATCAAAAGAGAGCAAATTCACATCTTCTGTAATATTTTCTTTTATTTCATACGGGGAATAGTAATCCATAAACACAATACCCTCATCATTTACACCAATAACAATTTCTTCAAAAAAAGCTTTATATCTAACTTCATAAGATACATCATTAGCTAATCCTTGTACTGCCTGAGAATTACTTAGTAAGTTTTCTGTATAAACATTTCCATCTAAGGGTAAATTTTCTATATCTCTCGTTAAATAAAACACATATCCGTCTATACCAGATATCACATCATTTAACCCTTTTGAACCAGAATATTGTAATGGTTTTGTTCTTGTAATTTGAAAATCACCGACATCTAACACTTCAATAAAATCCAATGCTACTTTCCCTGCTTCTTCTTCAGTCATATTACACTCATTCATCGAAGGTTCAACATAATCCTCCACAGTTGTAACATAAATGCTCTTTTCAACACATTCGCTATCATCAATAAGCACAGATTTATCCCACAATTCCATCCTTATTACGTCCACTCCCACGTTTAAAGAATATGCCTGCTGTTCCTCTTCGTCAGAAAATGTTACTATATACTCTTTATCATCAAATTTAATTTTGTATCTATTATTTAAATAATCATCAACTAATACATAATCATCTTCTGCGGTCTGACTCTCAATTATAGCTTGATTATATAAATCTATATAATAATCATAATTCTCTTGCATTTGAGATGATTCATCATCTCTCCATATCTGTGCATATTCATAGTATCCTTCTGCTTGCTTTTCCCATTCTTCCTTTGGCCAATACTCTTCATCATATTTATACATAGGTTCCACTGTAAGTGTCTTAAGAAATTCTTCTTTATTCTGAGGATTGGCTTTATATTCCTTCTTCTCAACATCTATAACTTTCATACTCAAAGCATCTGGAACTTTTGGTTCTACATTTATTTTTATTGAGCCATTTACATCAATTTTCTCTTCCCATTTCTCATCTACATTTATCTCAGATACAATATCTTTTTTTGTATTATCTACACTGTCTGTTGGTGTGGAATCAACATATTGTAAATCTTTTTTTCCACAACCAACAAGGCATATTAAGCAAACCACAATTAAAAAACCTTTATACACCTTCATAAACATTCCTCCAATCAGGCATAATTTTCTCACTTTATTTAAGTATAAAACCCAAATGTATCAGAAATGTATCAAAAACAAAAAATCTCCCAAGGTTAAACCTTGAGAGATTTAATAAACATATTATCTTATTCTACAGATACTATATAGTAGTATATTGGCTGGTTACCTGGATGAAGTTCTATCTCGTAATCTGGATACTCTTCTTCAAGCACTGCAACAAGTGCCTCTGCATCTTCCTCAGTAACATCGCTTCCGTAGTATACACTTAAAAGCTCTGAATCATCATCTGACATTTCCTTGATGAGTTCTTTTACAACTTCTGTAATATCTGTTCCAACTGACTTAATGCCGTTGTCATCGATACCCATATAGTCGCCAGTCTTGATTTCCTTGCCATCAATAGATGTATCTCTAACAGCATAAGTTACCTGACCTGACTTAACTGCACCCATAGCTTCAATCATACTTTCCTTATTGTCTTCTGCTGACATAGTCATCTCAAAGCCAATCATAGCACCGATGCCCTGTGGTATAGTCTTAGAAGGAATAACGATAATGTTCTTCTCTTTTTCAATAGACGCTGCCTGATTTGCAGCAAGGATAATGTTTTTATTGTTAGGGAGAACAAATACATTCTCAGCATTAACCTTCTCTATAGCAGAAAGTACATCATCAGTACTTGGGTTCATGGTCTGACCACCCTGAATAATATAGTCAACACCAAGCTCTGTAAATATCTGGTCTAAGCCCTCACCTACAGATACAGCAACAAATCCAAAGTCTTTCTTTGGTTCTGCTGGCTTTGCAGCCTCTTCGCTAGCAGCCTTTGCTCTATCCTGCTCCATAATAACCTTCTCACGGTGTTCCTCACGCATATTATCAACCTTCATATTAGTGAGCTGACCGAACTCAAGTCCCTTCTCAAAAGCGAGACCTGGATGGTTAGTATGAACGTGAACCTTAACTATCTCATCATCAGAAACAACTACAAGTGAATCACCTATAGAAGTAAGATATTCCTTAAACTTCATCTCGATGTCCATATTGTATTCCTTCTCAAGAAGGATAATAAACTCTGTACAATATCCAAATGTAATATGAGATGTATCTATATCCTCTGAGCTAACTGATACCTTTGGTGATGCAGATACTGTAGCAATCTTATCATATACAACTTCCTTGCCAATAAGTCCATTGTAAGCACCCTTAAGGAACTCCATAAGTCCCTGTCCACCAGAGTCAACAACACCAGCCTCTTTAAGTACTGGAAGCATATCTGGAGTCTTAGCAAGAACCTCATCGCCATAGGCAAGTACTACCTCACCAAGCTCCTCAAAGCTAACATCCTTATCTGCCATCTCAACAGCCTTATCAGCCACACCCTTTGCAACTGTAAGTATAGTACCTTCCTTTGGCTTCATAACAGCCTTATAAGCTGTCTCTATACCTCTCACAAAACCATCAGCTAATACATCTGTTGTAATCTCTTTCTTTTCCTTAATCTCACGACAAAAACCTCTGAGTAACTGAGATAAAATAACACCTGAGTTACCACGAGCTCCTCTAAGGGAACCGCTTGATATTGTCTTTGCTAATTCTTCAATAGTTGGATTAACAAGAGCTCCAACCTCCTTAGCTGCCGCCATAATAGTTAAAGACATATTAGAACCTGTATCTCCATCTGGTACAGGGAATACATTAAGCTCGTTAATGTAATCTTTATTTCTTTCTAAGTTGTAAGCACCAGCAAGGAACGCCTTCTGTAGCAATCCTGCGTCAATCTTCTCAATAGCCACTTGTTTATTCCTCCTACTAATCTATAACCCTAACACCCTCAACGAAGATGTTTATGGCCTTGACCTTCATATTGGTCATCTCTTCTACTGAATACTTAACTGTATTGACAAGATTGTCACATACAGTAGATATGCTTACGCCGTAAGCAACAATAATGTGAAAGCTGATTGATAAGTTGTTATCATCATCTATCACAACATTAACACCCTTACTTACACTATCACCCTTAAGAAGTTTAGCAATACCATCTCTCATACTGATGGTAGCCATACCAACAATACCAAAACAACCAAGTGCAGCATGTCCTGCATACTGGGCAATTACTTCATTTTCAATAATAATTTCACCGTTTTCATTTGACATATAGCCCTTCATGAACATTACCCCCTTAATAAAAATATTATGAAGTTACATAATAACTCCATTTTCTTACCTCATTATACCCATATTCCTGTTTTTTATCAAGTATAATTGGCTTTTTATGTGTGAACAAAGTTCAAATTATTGTACATTTACATATTTTTGTAATTTTCTTAAAATTCTGCTTGCATATTGTATTTTTTTTTGTTAGAATATGTACGTTGCAAACCTACGGGTTAATAGAGTTATCAAGGAGGTGCTAGCAGTGGCAAAGTGTAGTATTTGTGAAAAAGGTGCTCATTTCGGAAACAATGTGAGCCATTCTCATAGAAGATCAAACAGAATGTGGAAGTCAAACATTAAGTCTGTTAAGGCTATCGTTGATGGTTCTCCTAAGAAGATTTATGTTTGTACATCATGCTTAAGATCAGGCAAGGTTGAGAGAGCTTAGGTCTTATAAAAAGAAAAAATGATATCACATTTTATGTGGTATCATTTTTTTATTGCTCATTCCACTGAACAGTGGATAAGGTTGTCTCAAACAGAACTTCATCTCCCGACTTAATGATTCCATATACATCATTGTGTGCTGGTGCAGCACCTAAAAAAGTCTGACAGTTAGATGCCATAATCATAAGGTTATACAAATCCTCGTCGGTAAACTCCACCCCATATTGCTCTTCTTTGCAGGTAATCGTAACTACGGTATAGGATTCATTGTATGCAACACCTATTTCATTTATTTCAAACCTTTTTAAATCAAGAGATAATATACAACCTTCTAAAAAACTTTTTGATTGAGATGGGGTGCATTCAAATACAAAATTCTCATTTTCATCATAATATGCATCCTGATACATACTTTTGTAGTATTGAATTATATCTAAATCTGCCACTATGGCTACATCTGTCATATCCTTCATATCAACAACATAGCTTGGGATGTAATACCTGTTTACTCTATCATCTGCATTTGTTTTATAATCCATTCTATCCTCAAATATAACTTCATCTGTAGCTTCATCAGATATCACTAGTTCAACCTGTTGTTTTTTATAGTTAACACCATCTATTGCCTGATAAAACATAGAATAAATCATAATATTTTGAATGTATGTATCAGATATAATTACTCCCATATCTTCTTTTTTGCATTTTATATCAATAGTTGTATAATCTTGATTGCATTCTACGCTTACACCGATTTCATCAAGGGCAGAAAAAAGTTGTTGCATATATGTATCTATGCCACGCATCCACTTTTTCTGCTGCTCCTCAGTGAGCTTCATCACTACATTTCCCCTTGAATCGACCTTTATGTTTTCGCATATTTCATTATCTGTATTGAGATAGTTAATCTGTGCAACAAAAGATTCAGAATCTGTGCCAGATAGTTCAAGCATATTTTTGTTAAAACAATACTTATTTCTACCTGATAATATCAATGCTGTTAACCAAACGCCAATACAAACTGTTATACATAAAACTATTATTTTAAATCTTTTACTCATATTTTCCCTCATATCCACAAATAGCATTATATATCAATTACTATTTCTTTTCTGGTAGGTTGTATTCGTAAAGTACTTCCCCCGTTTCAGAATCCTTGATGCAACCATATACATGAATATCGTCTGCGTCATCCACCATAAATGCTTGACATAATAACAACTTAGACATAAGAAATTCTAAATCTTCTACGGTCACTTCAACACCATAATTTTCTCGTTTGCAGGTAATACTTATCTCAGTATATCCCTCATCATAATCAATAAATATATCTTTTCTGGCATAGGAAACTCCAATATATTCCACATCCCCTTTATACATTAATAATAACTTTTCTCGCTGCTCTTCAGTAACAACAAAAACCAAATTGCCGTGCCTATCCACATACACATCTTCATAATTACCCTCGTATAAAGGTGACTCCTTTATCCCCTTTACTACTTCATGTGCATCTTCCTCCATTAGCTCTAAGCCATATTCAGGAATGTAATATTTGTTTTTGTTGCAGCCAGTCAACGATAATATTGAACAACCTAATAGCAAACAAATCAATATAGTTTTAATTATATTTCCCATTACCTCTCCTTGAATTGTCCAAACTATTGTACTAGTGCGACGCAGCTGAAATGGTATGCTCATATAATACTTCCCCTGTTTCAGAATCCTTGATGCAACCATATACATAAATATCGTCTACGTCCTCTACTAACAATGCTTGACAACTTGACATTTCAATCATTAAGTGAATCAGTCCATCTTCTGTTAAATCATCACCATATTCCTCTTTTTTACAATACATAACTATTTCATCATATGAATCATTATATTCTGAATAAAATCCTTTTTTAAGATATCCATAACTATAAAACTCCAAATCAGCTATATACATATCTAATAGTTTTTCATACTGCTCAGCGTTAGTAACAAAAACTAAATTACCATTTTTATCTACATATACATACTCAAATTTATCCTCATATAATCGTGCTTCCTTTGCTTCTTCCGCAAACTGTTCTACATCCACTTCGTAGTATTCAAATATATATTGAGGAATAGTATGTTTTTCATATATACATACTATAAAAATAATAGCACCTGCTATTAAAGACAGGATTGAAAGTATTAATATTTTTTTGCTAATGTTTATTTTCATGACTATCTTCCTTCTATCATTGAATTAAGTATAAGCAAATAAAAAGAACCATAATAAACTTTTTTCTTTATCACAAAAAGCTAAGATGTAGTGTTATTAATTCTCTACACCTTAGCCTTTGTAATATATTCTAAATCATAGAAAGCTGTATACGCTTCTTCTCCATATCAACGCCGATAACAGTTACATCTACTATATCTCCTACAGATACAACTTCAAGCGGATGCTTAATGTATCTGTCTGTCATCTTGGATATGTGAACAAGACCGTCCTGATGAACACCTATATCTACAAATGCACCGAAGTCGATAACATTTCTTACTGTTCCTTTAAGCTCCATTCCCTCTTTTAAATCCTTCATCTCAAGAACATCACTTCTAAGTATTGGCTTCTCCATCTCTTCACGAGGGTCTCTACCTGGCTTTTCAAGCTCTTTTACTATATCTACAAGCGTTGGCTCACCAAGTCCAATCTCCTCTGCCATCTTTGCAGTATTGCCAATCTTGCCACTGATACCCTTCATACCGCCACTTTTTAGCTCTTCGTCTGATATGCCAAGCTTAGTCATAAGAGTCTTGGTAGCTTCGTAGCTCTCTGGATGCACACTTGTTGTATCAAGTATTTCATCTCCACCATTGATACGGAGGAATCCTGCACACTGCTCGTAGGCCTTTGGTCCAAGCTTAGGTACCTTTAAAAGCTCTTTACGGTTCTTGAACTGTCCGTTTTCCTCACGATAAGTAACAATATTCTTAGCCAAAGTCTTATTGATACCTGAAATATACTCAAGAAGTGGTGCTGAAGCTGTATTTAAATCAACACCTACGCTGTTAACGCAATCCTCTACTACACCAGTTAAGGCATTGCCAAGGTTCTTCTGGTTCATATCGTGCTGATACTGACCTACACCAATTGACTTAGGGTCAATCTTTACAAGCTCTGCGAGAGGATCCTGAATACGTCTTGCTATAGATGCTGCACTTCTTTGTCCTACATCAAAGTTAGGGAACTCCTCTGTTGCAAGCTTACTAGCTGAATATACAGATGCTCCTGCTTCATTTACTATAACGTACTTAACATCTTGCTTAATCTCCTTAAGAAGTTCAACTATAACCATCTCTGACTCGCGACTAGCTGTACCATTACCAAGAGAAATAAGTGTAATACCATACTTATCGATAAGCTTTTTAAGTATCTGCTTAGCCTCAGCAATTTTCTTCTGTGGCTCAGTAGGATAGATAACTATTGTATCAAGAACCTTTCCTGTTGGGTCAACTACTGCAAGCTTACAGCCTGTTCTAAAGGCTGGGTCCCAACCAAGTACAGTCTGTCCTGCAACTGGTGGCTGCATAAGTAACTGATGAAGGTTTTTACCGAATACATTGATAGCTCCCTCCTCAGCCATATCAGTGAGCTCATTTCTAATCTCACGCTCTATTGATGGTGCAATAAGTCTTTCGTAACTGTCGCTTATGGCTTCTGAAATATAAGACGCACTATGGTGGTCAGCCTTATATATAATCTTCTTATTCAAATATCTAATAATATCATCTACAGGAGCTTCTATCTTAACTGTGAGCACCTTTTCAGCCTCACCACGATTGATAGCAAGAATTCTGTAGCCTACAGCCTTTTTAATGTCCTCTGTAAAATCGTAATACATCTCATAAACAGACTTAGCCTCTGGGTCCTTTGCAACTGATACTATCTTACCCTTCTTTCTAGTCATATCTCTTATGGCTGTTCTATACTCAGCCTCATCGGCGTAGATTTCCGCTAAGATGTCCTTTGCTCCAGCGATAGCATCTTCCGCAGTAAGAACTTCCTTTTCCTCAGATATGTAAGCCTCAGCCTCTTCTTCAATAGTTTTGTCAGTCATCTGAAGACTGATGATGTTAGCAAGGCCTTCTAAGCCCTTTTCCTTAGCTATAGTTGCTCTAGTTCTTCTCTTTGGCTTGTATGGTCTATATAAGTCCTCTACAGCAACTAAGGTCATAGCATCTTCAATCTGCTTCTTAAGCTCATCAGTGAGCTTGCCCTGTTCCTCAATAGTTGAGAGAACTGTAGCCTTCTTCTCCTCAAGATTACGAAGGTATGTGAGTCGCTCATCTAAATTACGAAGCTGTTCGTCGTTAAGTGAGCCTGTAACTTCCTTTCTATATCGAGAAATAAACGGTATAGTATTACCCTCGTCAATAAGCTCAATCGTCTTTTCCACCTGCCAAAGCTTAACACCTAATTCTTCTGCTATAATCTTTTGAATATTCATTGTTTTTTCCTCTATCCTCTTATTATTTATTGTTTATCCATACCCTTTTCTTCACGTTTTTCGTATTTAACCATAAAGTCAGGGTCTTTTCTCATCTCTACCATCTGCTTAAATGCATATAGTACCATTCTATCCTTATTACAGAAATCTGTATTTTTACCCATATCGTGATACAGGTTATATTTGTTCATTTGACTAAAATATATATCAAGCAAGGTTAACTCACCACATGCTATAGTTCCTCTTATGGTATGATTTGAAACAAAGTAATTGAACTCATCTAGTAATTCTTCATCTCTTAGCATATCCTGCCATAGCTCTGTGGCAAATTCTAAGGTTTCCCCAACCATGAGTGATAGTGCTTTAAGATTTTCAAAGGATTTAATTTTACTAGCATTATATAAAATTACTGACATGGTATCACTCCATAAAAACTTGTTTATTTACAATACACTACTTCCACTGTCTCCATAGCCTTTTGGTAAAGCTCTTCTATCTTGCCTTCTAATGCTTTCTCAGACTCAAGTATCTTATCAAGCTTAGGTCTTGTTACTGGATGCTTAGCAACGAAGGTAGTACAACAATCCTCATAAGGCTGTATAGATGTCTCATAGGTTCCAATCTTCTCAGATATGTCAATAATCTCCTGCTTATCCATACCAATACATGGTCTCATAACAGGAAGCTTATCTGCTGCTAAATCAATTACTGACAAGCTCTGTACTGTCTGGCTCGAAACCTGACCAATACTCTCACCGGTGATAATACACTGACAATCATTTGCAAGAGCAAGCTCCTGAGCCATCTTGTAAAATACTCTCTTCATAATGATAGTAAGCTCATCATGTGGACAGTTATCATATATCGCAAGCTGCACATCTGTAAAATTAACTATATGAAGCTTAATTGGACCAGAATACTGTGCAACAAGATTACCAAGGTCTATAACCTTTTGCTTTGCTCTCTCGCTTGTATAAGGTGGTGCATGGAAATATACTGCCTCAAGCTCAACACCTCTTTTTGATATCATATATGCAGAAACTGGACTATCTATACCACCTGAAAGAAGAACCATACCTTTACCATTGGTTCCAACAGGAAGACCTCCCGGTCCTGGAATAGTCTTAGAATAGATATATGCTACATTTCTTACCTCTACATTAACCATAACCTCTGGCTCGTGTACATCTACCTTAAGTTCTGGGAAGTTCTCTAAAAGTGCTGCTCCGAGGTCACAGTTAAGCTCCATAGAAGACTTAGGATAGTTCTTATCATTTCTTCTAGCATGTACCTTGAATGTGAAATCCTTATTTTTATATTCATTTGAAACGTAATCTACAACTGCCTTAGATATATTCTCAAAGGCTGTATCTTCTACAACCACAACAGGACAGATACCTACAACACCAAATACTGTTCCAAGTACTTTCATTACATCGTCATAGTCATACTCAGAATGAGCTTCTACAAATATACGACCATACTCTCTCTTCACTTCGAATTTACCAAGAGGCTTAAGTCTAGCACGCATTCTCTTACACATAATATCTTCGAATACGTAGCGATTCTTACCCTTGGTACCTATCTCAGCGTATTTAATTAAAAATACCTTGTAATCCATATTTTTCTCCAATCTAATTTACTTTCTAATATATCTTCTAAATACTGGTAATATCTCCTCTATCACCTGTACTGCATATTCTACCTGCTTCATAGTATTAAACTCCGAAAAGCTAAATCTAAGTGTGGACTCAAGCTTGGTGTTATCAAGTCCTATGGCCTTAAGTACGTTGCTTACATGCGGCTTATTGGAAGAACAGGCTGAACCGGATGATACATAAACTCCTCTTTCCTCAAGTGCATGTAACATAACCTCACTTCTGATACCTACAAAGCTTACACTAGCTATATGTGGTGCTTCCCCTGAGTTGTCGAATACATTTTCAAGCTTAGTAACCTTTTCTATAAAGGCTTCCTTAAGTCCTCTGATATGCTCCATCTTTGACTCGTGATTCTTATACATAAGCTCAGCCGCAAGTCCCATACCTGCTATAGCCGGAACATTCTCTGTACCAGAACGCATGGCCTTTTGCTGACCGCCACCATATATGATAGGTCTAATTAAGGTCTTTTCCTTAATATATAGAACACCCGAGCCCTTTGGACCATGTATCTTGTGACCACTTATGCTAAGTAGGTCTGCCCCTAGCTTCTTAGGAGTAAATCTAAGCTTACCAAAAGCCTGTACTGCATCTATGTGATAAAGAATTGATGGATTATAATCCTTTATAAGCTTGCCAATCTCTTCTACTGGCTGTATAGCACCAATCTCGTTATTAACATACATAACAGACACAAGAATAGTATCTGGTCTAAGAGTAGCCTTTAGTTCGTCAAGCTTAAGCTTTCCCTGACTATCTACGCCTACAACACTTATCTCATATCCTTCCTTAGCAAGAAAATCCATAGTTGCGGATACAGATGCATGTTCTATCTCCGAGGTAATTATATGCTTGCCAGCTCTTCTATGAGCTATAGCTCCACCTATGATAGCCAAATTGTTTGCCTCTGTACCTCCTGAAGTAAATACCACTTCTTTTTCTTGGCACTTTAATTCCTTTGCGATTTGGGCTGTAGCAGTTTTTATATATCTTTCTGCCTCAACACCCTTCATATGAAGTGATGAGGGATTGCCGTAATCCTCATCCATAAGCTTTAACATTATATCCTTTACTTCTGGAAAAACTGCTGTTGTTGCAGCATTATCAAAATATGCTTCCATAAATACTCCTTATTGTAAATAACTATCAATCATTACATTTTCCACAGTTCCATCACTAATATTTACAATTAGTCTTTCACTCACATCGTCCAAGCCAAAATCACATACCACATATTCTTCTCCCACATATAAACCAATACAACTGTGATAAGTATCTGGTGAATAGCTTGAAAAATTCTCATCATAAGAAAATTCACTTATCATATACTTATCTAAGGCTTCAAGCTCAGCACACCATAATTCATATCCTTGCTTGCCAGCCTTAATATAATATATATTCCCATCATAGATATTGAATTTTCTAACATTATTATCTATTATTTCTTTTTCTTCCTGATTGGAACATTTTGACCTATATAGCATATCGTTCCAGTATATATAATCGCTTTCTGAATCATACTGGTAATTATATATGTATTCACCATAAAACTGTCTTTCACAGCTATACCACCTATGGTAACAACACTTATCATCACAAAGATAATCTATATTCTTTTGGTTATACAGTATTCTACCAAGCCATATGCCATTATCATAAAAACGATATCTATCTATATTCTGATCATATATTTTTAACTCATTGCCTTCATCCAAGTTAACGCACATTATATCCATAGGCTCTTCATCATCTCCGCCTTGGTATAGATACATCATATTATCTACAATGGCAAACTGGTAATTACATTTATCATCAGATAAGAATACTTCCTCTGTATTATTCTCCTCTGATATTTTTATGATGCGATGCTCCTTGTTATCTCCATCAACCATAGTGACATTAATATATAGATATCCGTCATAATATCCTATACAATCCATGGTTCTCGACAAAGCCTGAGTGGTGTGTATGACCTTATAATTTCCATTTTCGTCAATCTTGTATATAGTAAATTCTCCTACTGATTCATCATCATTTTTTTCATATCCGACAATATATATTGAACCGTTAGCATAGATACAATTTCTAGATGCATAGTTTCCCATCTGATATCCAACATCCTCACACAACACATGTCCTTGTTTCTCCATTATCCTTCTGTATTTAATATAGTCTCCTGACGATAACAAAACTATAAATAAACATCCAAGAGAAATTATAACACCTGCAAGTGAAACCATTATAATAAGTTTCCTATTTACTTTAGCTGTACTATCCACCTTTGAGCGATTACAAAGATTAATACCAAGTCTTAGAATCAGCAAAATATTCCATACAAGAAATACAGTAGCTACAACATTATTTGAAAATCTGCCACCGAATATAACAATAAACTCAATAACAAAAATTAATGATGCAAATAAACACATTAATATAGCAGCTATATTAAGCTCTCTTGCATAAGTCCAATTATAATTAATATATCTTTGATATTCCGATAGTAAAAATAATGCAACAGCAATCACAAGCAATACTCTTATGCTTATAACAATATTGTTGTATTGAGAAGCAACAAATCTCGAAACCTCTGAAGTTCTAATTAAAATCTCTATTCCTGGAAAAACCTTCTCAAGAGAAAACCAGGATGATACATTCAACTCATCAAGTCCCACTATAAAAAAGAAACAAAACAACACAAAACACATAGTAATAATGTGCCTTATATAATCCCATATTGTCATTTTTCTTTCAGTCTGATATTCCATATTATCTCCAATTCATCAATAAAACAATTACTCATCCAATTCAAACATAATAATTGACAGCACAGCAAGTCCAGCTGTCTCAGTTCTTAGTATGCGGTTACCAAGGGTAATGCATTTTGCACCCATAGCAACTGCCTTATCAACCTCTTCCTTGGCAAAGCCACCTTCTGGGCCAATAAATATTCCAAGACTTTTCTTGCCCTTTATATCTTTTATAACCTCTCTGGAATATTCTATACCCTTTGCTTCCTCATATGGTATAAGGTTCATATCCAAGGTTTTAGCATATTCTATAGCCTGCTTAAATGTCATAAATGGCTTAACCTCTGGGATAATTCCTCTACCAGATTGCTTTCCTGCACTCTCAGCAATTCCATTGTATCTATCTATCTTTTTTCCTGCCTTTTTGTCATCTATCTTAACAACAGTTCTCTTCGTAAGAACAGGAACTATCTCATATGCCCCAAGCTCAACCGCCTTCTGAATAATTAACTCTAGCTTATCTGACTTAGGCATACCTTGAAATAGGGTTATTTTCACAGGAAGCTCCGCTGCATTTTTAAACACATCAACTACGCTTGCTGTAACCATTTCCTGAGCTATATCTTCTATACGACATTGATAATCCATACCATTGCCGTCTCCAACTAAAATCTCATCACCTGACTTTAGACGTAGTAAATTCTTGATATGATTAACATTATCACCTGTTATTATTATACTGTCATTTTGGGTATTAACCCCATCAACAAAAAAACGATGCATATGATACATTCTCCTTGTACCTTCAAAATACGTTTAATACAATTAAAAAATTCTATGTTAAATCCTATTTCTTACAAACTATATAATGATAACATATTTTTGTCTTTCCTACAACGAATTACACCATAAAACACCTAATTTTCTTGTATTTTATAAATAAAAAATAGCACTCTGCTGAGTGCTATTTTTAATATCAAATCTTATTCATGAATATTCCTCTCAAACTGACTTTTAGGTATAAATTGTAATCTAAGAACCATATCCATACCTTCAGCCAATTTTTTTAATAAATTCAAAGATGGATTTCTAGTACCATTCTCTATTTTACTTATATCCGATTGATTAATACCTGTTTTTTCAGCTAATTCTTTTTGTGTCATGTTTTGCGATATTCTTGCATCAATCATAGCACGCATAATATCTATTTCCGGCTGTACTCTCTCATACTCTTTTCTAAATTCCGCATTCCCCATCTGTTCTGCCAAATATTCATTTAATGTCTTCATTATTACCCCATCCTTTCTATGTAATCTTTTTTTCTCTTTTTGGCTAATATTATTTCTCTTCTTGGTATTTTATTTGTTTTCTTTACAAAAGCATTTACAACAATTATTATTTTTCCAGAACGAAAAAAATATAATATTCTTGTAATATTATTTCCAACCTTAGCACGTATTTCAAAAATCCCCTCATCAATATGCTTACTATAAGGTTCTCTCATTCGATTGCCCATTTCACTCAATAGCTCTAGTTCACAGAGTATTTTTGCTCTCATTTTTATATCTAGGCTATCCAAGAAATTTTCTATGGGATGATTACCTTTAATATCTTCATAAAATTCAATTTCAAACAAAAAATATATCTCCTTTCTATATAATATGGCATATATGCCATATTGTCATCAAAACAAATGAAATACTACATAAAAAAATAAAAAAGTGAAAACTGACCGATACGGTCTAATAAAAGATAAAGAAATATACAAAGCTGATTATATAACCAGCTTTGTATAAAAAGATTTTATGCTATCTTAGCGATTATAGAAACCCAGTCGTTCATATGAACAACATCAATAATCTTAAATCCGTTTGAAAGAAGTGCTTCCTTAACAGCTTCTTCCTTCATATCAATAATTCCTGATGTTATAAAATAACCATCTTCCTTTAAGAACGGCTTAATTACACCTGAAAGTGGAATTATAACATCTGCAAGTATATTTGCTACAACAATATCGTATTTTTCGCCCTTATTTACATCAAAAGCCATCTTTGAAGCTACATCATCTCCTGCAAGAAGATTACCACAGGTAAGGGCAAGCTTATCCTCTGATATGTTATTTACCTCTCTATTCTCTATGCTGGCACGTACTGCCACCTCATCAATATCCATACCGTGTACAAATCCTGCACCTAGCATAACACTGATGATAGAAAGGATTCCGCTACCAGAACCAACATCAAATACTGTATCACCAGCCTTAAGGTACTTCTTGAGCTGACCAATACAGAGCTTTGTAGTCTCATGAGAGCCAGTTCCAAATGCAATACCCGGATCAATCTCAACAACCATATCATCTTCTTTAACATCAGTGAGTTCTTCCCATGTTGGCTTAATTACTATATTGTCATATAATCTGAAAGGCTTAAAAAACTGTTTCCAGTTATTAATCCAATCCTTGTCTTCTGTATTGCCGAGAGTAATGTTCTTAGTACCTACAGGTAAAAACTCTTCAAGGCGGGTAAGTTCTGCAACTATATCCGCCTTTAAAGTGTCAACATCAAAGCTTTCATCGATAAAACAGGAAACCTTAGCTGTCCCATCATCTTCACCCTCTATAAGAGGAATATCAACGAACATAGCTTTTTTGTCTTCTTCTGTAAGTGGAACATTATCCTCAATCATAATTCCTTCAACGCCTAAATCATCTAAGAAAGCGCTTAGGATATCAACAGCTTCCACTGTTGTATCGATTGTAAGTTTTGTCCACACCATATTATTTTATTCCTTATAATTTCTTAAAACCTTTTTTCTTCTTGTGTCCGCCAAAGCTAAACTCTCCTGCTGAATCTGTTGAGGAACGAGCATTTACAGTAGTTGTATTAGCATACTGGTTAAGTATAGACTTTTGCTCCTCAGTAAGCTTATCTGGAACCTGAACAACAAGAGTTACATAGTGGTCACCACGAACGTTCTTGTTACGAAGAGTTGGAACACCCTTGCCCTTAAGCTTAACCTTAGTATCAGTCTGTGTACCTGGCTTAATATCTAAGTCATATGGACCATCAATTGTATTGATAGTAACCTTTCCACCAAGTGCAGCTTGAGTAAAGCTGATTGGCTCTGATGAGTAAAGGTCGTATTCCTGTCTCTGGAAAGTTGGATGTCTATCAACGAGAACTGTTACAAGAAGATCTCCTCTTCCACCGCCGTTGATACCTGGCTCACCCTTTTCACGAATACGAATACTCTGACCATTATCTATACCAGCTGGAACTGCAATCTGAATCTTCTTTTTACTCTTAACAAATCCTGAACCAGCACAGTTACTACACTTAAACTTAATAATCTTTCCTGAACCACCACAATCTGGACATGACTGAACAGTTCTTGCCATACCAAAAAGTGACTGTTGTGTATATACAACCTGACCCTTACCAGCACACTTTGAACAAGTCTCTGGCTGATGTCCTGGCTGAGCACCGCTACCATTACATACATCACACTCATCCTTTAAAGGCAACTCAAGCTCTTCCTGAGAACCAAAGATAGCCTCCTCAAATGAAACACGAACTGTTGTCTTGATATTAGCACCCTTCATAGGTCCAGTCTGCTGACGCTGTCTGGAGCCTCCACCGAAAATATCTCCGAAAATATCTCCAAAGATATCTCCCATATCTGCAAAATCGAAACCGCCGAAACCACCTGGTCCGCCACCCTGTTCAAAGGCAGCATGACCATACTGGTCATACTTTGCCCTCTTCTCAGGGTCACTTAAAATGGCATATGCTTCTGCTGCTTCTTTGAATTTTTCTTCTGCTTCTGTATCACCTGGATTAGTATCCGGATGGTACTTTTTCGCAACCACACGGTATGCTTTTTTAAGCTCAGCATCCGTCGCACCTTTGGTTACGCCGAGCACCTCATAATAATCTCTCTTATCTGCCATATGCATTCACCCTTACATTCTCAAAATTATAGTTGGTTACTAGATTTCCTTGTAATCTGCGTCAACTACGTCTGCATCATCTGAGAAATCTGGAGTTCCTGTACCTGTACCTGCATTTGCACCAGGACCATTCTGCTCATATAACTTTGAGAAAAGTGCCTGAGCTGAATTCATAAGAGTCTCCTTGCCAGCCTTAATCTTCTCTACATCGTAGTCAGTCATTGAATCTGGATCTGTGCTCTCGATAATCTCCTTAAGTGCCTTTAAGTCTTCCTCTACCTTGCTCTTATCAGCTGATGAAAGCTTATCGCCTACATCTGAAAGTGCTCTCTCTGTCTGGAATACCATAGCATCTGCATCATTTCTAGCCTCAATAGCTTCCTTACGCTTCTTATCAGCTGCCTCGTACTCAGCAGCTTCCTTAACTGCTCTTTCGATATCCTCATCTGAAAGTGAAGTACCTGAAGTAATAGTGATGTGCTGTTCTCTACCTGTTCCAAGGTCCTTAGCTGATACATTTACGATACCATTTGCATCGATATCAAATGTAACCTCAATCTGTGGAACACCACGTCTTGCTGGAGCAATACCATCAAGTCTGAATCTACCAAGTGACTTATTATCTCTAGCAAATTCTCTCTCACCCTGAACGATGTTGATATCAACTGCGTCCTGATTATCCTGAGCTGTTGAGAAAATCTGGCTCTTATTTGTAGGAATAGTTGTATTTCTCTCAATAAGGTGAGTAGCGATACCACCCATAGTCTCGATTGAAAGTGTAAGTGGAGTAACGTCAAGGAGAAGGATTTCACCTGCACCTGCATCACCAGCAAGCTTACCACCCTGGATTGAAGCACCGATAGCAACACACTCATCTGGGTTGATACCCTTGAATGGCTCCTTGCCAGTTAACTTCTTAACCATATCCTGAACAGCGATGATACGAGTTGAACCACCAACTAAGAGAACCTTATCAAGCTCTGCTGGTGAAAGACCTGCATCACTAAGTGCTGTCTGAACTGGAGTCTTAGTTCTATCTACAAGGCTTGCAGTAAGCTCATCAAACTTAGCTCTTGTCAAATCCATATCAAAGTGCTTTGGTCCATCCTGAGTTGCAGTAATGAAAGGAAGGTTGATATTAGTAGTTGTTGATGAAGAAAGCTCCTTCTTAGCCTTCTCTGCTGCTTCCTTAAGTCTCTGCATAGCCATCTTATCTGTTGAAAGGTCAACGCCCTCAGTCTTCTTAAACTCAGCTAACATATACTCTGTAATAGCGTTATCAAAGTCATCTCCACCGAGCTTGTTATCACCAGCAGTTGCAAGAACCTCGATTACACCATCACCAATCTCAATGATAGAAACATCGAATGTACCACCACCAAGGTCGTATACCATAATCTTCTGCTCTTCTTCATTATCAAGACCATATGAAAGAGCTGCAGCTGTAGGCTCGTTGATGATACGCTTAACATCAAGACCTGCAATCTTACCAGCATCCTTTGTAGCCTGTCTCTGTGAGTCTGTAAAGTAAGCTGGAACAGTGATAACTGCCTCTGTTACCTTCTCACCGATATATGCCTCAGCGTCAGCCTTAAGCTTCTGAAGAGTCATAGCTGAAATCTCCTGTGGAGAATACTTCTTGTCATCAATAGTTACCTTGTAATCAGAACCCATATGTCTCTTGATAGAAGCGATAGTCTTGTCAGCGTTTGTAAC
>JAGAKD010000075.1 GCA_017625815.1 Lachnospiraceae bacterium
CAATGCCATTGCATTATGAGCATAATCAATCATAACTGTAAACTCATTAGATACAGGTATCATTTCTACTCGTCCTCTTACCTTCACCCTTGTAAGAATATCTTTGATGTCCTCAAAAGGTACACCCATCTCATAGGCAACCGCAATAGCGGCCAATGAATTATGCACAGAAAACTCTCCTGGCAAATCAACCATAACCCTACCCTCTAACTTGCCTGTAAGGTTATACTCTATACCAAGTACACCCTCCTTAGAGTAAAGCTCTAGCATAGCCGCACCATAATCAGCATCTTCTTTAATTCCATAGGTTAATATTTCGCAGGTAGCAGTCTTGCCCATAACCTCTGCATAGCTATCATCAATATTTAAGATGCCCTTTTCGCACATTGTAAATAGCTTTGCTTTCCACATCATGTACTCTTCAAAGGTTTTATGCTCATTTGGTCCGATATGATCCTTGGAAAGATTCGTAAATATACCATAATCAAACTTTACACCTGCAACTCTATCTAGCATAAGTCCCTGTGATGAAACCTCCATAACTACAGCTGATAGCCCATTATCTAACATATCCTTTAAATGCTTGTGAAGCTTTATAGACTCAGGTGTTGTGTTGGCTGCTGGTATCTTATTTACCCCATCCAATATCTCTATGGTGCCAATAAGACCAGTCTTTATACCAGCCGCTTCAAGCATTTCCTTTATCATATAGGTAGTTGTAGTCTTACCCTTGGTACCAGTTATACCTATAACCTTAAGCCTCTTCGATGGTTCACCATAGTATCTTGAACTAATCATGCCCATAGCATATCTAGTGGACTTAACCTTTATAACTGTAACCTCAGCAGGAATCTCAATATTTTTCTCAACAACTATAACTGTTGCACCTTTTTTTGCCACATCTTCTGCATATTTGTGACCATCTGAAACTGCACCAGATATGCAAAAAAACAAATCTCCCTCTTGGACGTTCCTTGAGTCATTATGAATGTTATTTACATCCGTATCAATATTTCCCTGTAATACTTTGTAATCTAAACCAATAATAAGCTCACTAAGCTTCATAGAAAACCTCCTAATAACGCAACAAAGAGGCTGCTATACAGCCTCTTACAATGCCTTAGTCTTCGTCACCAACAATCTTAACCTTAGAGTTATATAATTCCTCTACAGCAATAGATAATGGCTTCTTTCCTTTTCCAGCAACCAAAGGCTCAACTCCACCGATTATCTGTCTTGCTCTTTTTGATGTTGCCATAACAATAGAATATCTACTCTGAACTACTGGCTGTTCACCTGGTTCAACCTCGCTATTAACAACTGCCATTAAATCTGAATATGATGGATGTAACATAATATATCTCCCTTCTTACTTCATCTGAAGCTCTCTTTTAATATCCTCTATAAAGCTTAAGTTATTCTCTCTCATACACTTCTTGCATACGATGATTGAATTAACATCTTGCACACACTGATCCAAATCATCATTGACAACGATGTAGTCATACTCATCGATATCATGAGATTCTTCTGCCGCTCTCTTCATACGCTTATTAATAACTTCCTCTGTCTCAGTTCCTCTTCCTGCAAGTCTCTCTTTTAGAACCTCTGCATTAGGAGCAGCAATAAATATCAAAATAGCATCTGGATACTGGCGCTTTACATTCATAGCACCCTGTACCTCTATCTCTAGAATAACATCTCTTCCTTCCGCCATCTCTGTTTCAACAAATTTTCTTGGTGTTCCGTAGTAGTTATCAACATACTGAGCCCACTCTATAAATCCATTGTAATCGATAAGATTCTGGAAATCTGCAACACTCTTGAAGTAGTATTCTCTTCCATCAACCTCACCCTCACGTGGAGCTCTTGTTGTAGCGGAAATAGATAAGCTATATCCATACTTATCTACAAGATTTTTAACTACTGTTCCTTTTCCTACTCCTGAGAAACCAGATATAACTATTAAATGTCCTTTTTTATCCATACTATGCACCTCTTAGATTTATTCTATGTTTTGAATCTGTTCTCTAACCTTTTCAATCTCAGTTTTTAAGTCTATACCTATATCTGAAATCTCAAGTGATGTAGACTTGCTAAGGGTTGTATTGGCTTCTCTGTTCATCTCCTGTGCGATAAAATCAAGCTTACGTCCCACAGCTCCGCCTTCTTCAAGTATCTGCTTTGTGCCTTCAATATGACTCTTAAGTCTAACAATCTCTTCGTCAACACAAACCTTATCTGCATATATGACTACTTCTGTAGCAATTCTTTGTTCATCTATCTGTGTGTTTGCAGCAAGCTCTCCAACCTTTTCTGTGAGTCTTTGCTTGTAATCTGCTATTATTTCAGGTGATTTTGCTTCAATAACAGAAACCATAGAAAGCATATTGTCAAGCTTAGCAATAAGATCTGCCTTGAGGTTATCTCCCTCTTTTATTCTAGACTCAACAAACTTAGTTGCTGCTTCTTCTACTGCTTCCTTTAAGTATCCCCAAATCTCATCCTCATCACCTGGCTGCTCTTCAAGGGTAAATACTTCCGGAAATCTTCCAATCAATGTTGTGTTTACGTTATTCTCAATATTAAAATCCTTAGCCATACTATCCAAGTAAGCTATGTATTCAGCAGCAATATCCTTGTTGTATTTAACACAAACATTGGACTTAGTGTAATCTTCATAGAAAACAAAAACGTCAACCTTACCTCTTTGAATATAGGTCTTAAGAAGATTTCTAATATTATTTTCGAAATAATTAAGCTTTTTAGGAAGCTTAACATTCATATCACAGTATCTGTGGTTAACAGCTTTTATCTCAACCACTATTTTTCTCTCATCATTAACAATCTCGCTTCTACCGAAGCCAGTCATACTCTTAATCAAATTAGTCACCTGTTTTTCTCTCAAAATATAGTAAAAAATCATCGAATGTTTCTGTCAAGACATAACACAAGCAATCTATACTATTATAGTATATGACAAAAGAAATTGCAAATATTATCTATCCTTAATTCACTTCTTCTATACCAGTAATATCTGGCTCAATGGTCATAGAATAATTAGTGTGATATATAACATATCCAGGCTTAGCCTTCGGTGGTTTTTTGAGGTTTTTTCTAACAGTATAGTC
>JAGAKD010000076.1 GCA_017625815.1 Lachnospiraceae bacterium
ATAAATACTCTGACTCATCCAAAAACTTATGATTTCTTTTTTGACTAACACAGTTTTTATTATGTCTTGTATAATAAATACTCTGACTCATCCAAAAACTTATGATTTCTTTTTTGACTAACACAGTTTTTATTATGTCTTATGTAATAAATGCTCTGACTTAACAAAATCTATAATCAACTAAACCTCTTTTTTTATGTTTAAACACATCTTATAAATTACTCTCTTAGTGTTAATACGCCTCAAAAGCATTTTTAAA
This sequence comes from Lachnospiraceae bacterium, assembly GCA_017625815.1. Lineage (GTDB taxonomy): Bacteria > Bacillota > Clostridia > Lachnospirales > Lachnospiraceae > Coprococcus_C. The sequence continues at coordinate 260 of JAGAKD010000076.1, forward strand.
ATATAAACAATAATCCATCGCCTTTTTAACTATTAACATTAAACCTAACCGATTTTCTCATATTTTATACACTCTGTAATTTTGAAGAATACCACAACATTTTAATCCGACCTACATTATCTTTTTTGCCTTATTACAATCTAAACAACCATATATTATACATCATTTTTCAAAATACTCTGTAAACGTGTTTCTTGCAGTCTATTCATTAAGTTCTGCAATAAAAAAAGAGCTATCAAACCAGTTAATAACTAGTTGATAGCAATATATCACTTATTAAATTATGACCTATACTAACATATAAAAATATCTTCTTCATTATTGGAGATTTAATCTAACTTCAAGTTAATTTCGCCTGAATTCAAGTTCGTTTTGCCTGAATTCAGTTACGTGTCAACTCTATTCATATTTGCTTTGACTCTCTTCAATTTTTGCTAGAATCATTTCAAATCAAATTTGATATCAACCTAGATGCAAGGATAAACTCAAATTAGGGTAGACTGAATTCAACCATGTTTACACTCATTTCAAACCATGTTCATATCATATCAATTATATCTATGCTCAATTCAACTATGTTAGTATCATTTCAATTTTTGTTTTAACTCAAAACAAATTATGTTCGCATCAATTCAAGCGAAAAATGTATCATCGGAAGCAATTTTCAACTCAAAACAAACCAGATTTATATCAATTCAGCCATTTTCAAACTCAAGATAGCATATTCATGCAAGGATACCCCAGAGTTTATTTGCTTCCCTACTCAAGCCTAAATAAAGTCTCCGAAAACACAAGAAAAACTTATACTAAAATTCATATAATTTTCCAACCACTTCTAACATAGTTAAAATCGTCTCAGAACACAAGTCTTAACAAAAAACCACCTATCTAAAGCATTTTTCGCTTTAAACACAAAAATAACTGCCTTTTTAAATAACACATAAACTTTTAAAAAATATCTCAAAAATTTATAAAATCTCATAGATATAAATTATATATATAACCTTTTTTGCGTATCGCACAACAATTTCAAATCACTATACTATTATATTTATCTTTATCAAAAATAATGCTATTCTTGTCGCTTAATAACTTTCTACGTAAGAAATGCACCTCATCAGAACACATTATACTAAAAAAGCATTCTAGATACTTATACCACATCATTAAATCATAAGATTATATCTCATACTCTTATGATTAAAAAAAATTATATCCAGACAAATAATTTTAAGCTAAGACATACAAATTTTATATCTACCTCTGGGGTTTTTCTTAAGATTTTTTATTAGTCACTCTCATATGTATTATAAGTTTTTTTAAGGAGTCTTATATTCATATGAAGAATAATGTTAAAACAAGAAAGACTAGAGTACAAATACGCTTATCATCAGCCGAAGTTTATGCTCTACACCTCCAAGAACGTCAAAGCTACAAAGAGTTATCTATGTACTTCAATAACTTGATTGAACAAATGCGCGCTACAAAGAGCCCTTATAAGTTTAAATCATATGTAGAAAAACTACTAAGCTCAAAAGAAGTTCCAACTATGATAACTAAAGCCAAAAAAAGATATTCAAAAAAAATATCATGCAACCTAAAAGAAAAAGGAACACTTTTTGTTAATGAAGAAGCTATAAACTTACTAAAGTCATGTAAATGTTATGGTTCTATCAGTACTATAATTAAGCGTATCTTATACATTGGCTCAAATCTAAAAGCTTTTGCCAAACTAAGCGACCGTATTGTCGATGATACCCCAGACCACAATATCTCTACTTGCGCTCCTATTATTAATCGCAAAGAAAAATTAAAAAGGATACGCATACAAATAGACAGCTCTCTAAAATGTGAACAAGTATCTAAAACTTTTCGAGCCATGTTTCATAAATGTTCAGCTCCTGAAATAATCGAAAATCTACGTAACAAAACACCTCTAACTAGTACAGAAAAAAATATGACCAAAGTTGAACTCTTTTTAACGCCTGCTGATATCGAACTTATAGATGACATCTGTACGGAACTAAATCGCAAAATAAAAGGTAAAAAACCGCATTTTCACCGTCGCCATATTGTTGAGGAGGTACTAACTAACAATGAAAAATCCAACTGTTATTAATTATCCTGGTTCTAAAAACGAATCACACTTTCATACTGCTTTTGAACACATGTTTAAGGTAGTTTCAGAAGACTATAAGATTTTTGAAACATGTATAGGTGGTAATGGAATTCAGCCTTACTCTTTCACTGATAAGAGATATAAAGAATACATCATAAGTGACTACGATATGAATATATTAAATATATATTTATATATCCGTAATTCCCCTTTTGGATTACTTAACACGTGTAAAGAACTTTGCTGTAAAATCAAACAAGAATTTAATAGTAAAATTCTCCTTAACTCAGAGAATTTTGATGTTATCTCAAAGTTTATCAAAAATCACTTTAAGTTTCAGGATGTCGTTTTACAAAACGTCATCCTCACTATGTTTGAAAAAGCCTGTCCTTTTCAAAACAAGAACAATCTGTCTCTTGAAAAACATCTAAAGCATTTCCAAGCAAACTACAGCAATATTCCTGATTTACACAAACAATTACACAATGCTACTATACTTAATACGTTACCTGACGACCAAAGGGATCTGCACGCTCTACTCAAAAATCATCACAAGGAAAAAGATATCTTCTGGTTGATTGACCCACCTTATTATTTAACAGATAAATTTTATGACTCCAACTCTCCCAACTATTGTTTCCACGAAAATCTTGCAAAGCAACTTAATAAAACTAAAGGTAAGTTTTGTCTGTTTCTTCGTATAAATGCTTCCAGAGCCAATAACTCTAAAGATAATGAGGCTATTGACTATGCATTGTTTAACTTCTATGATACATTCTACAGTGACAAAAAATATTATGTCTACTGTGATGATTTTCAAAATAAAAAATATTTTATTAACTATAGAGGTAACGGAACTCTAGAAGCCATGATTACAAACTTCTCATACACAAATGCCTACCCACTTGATGAAGTATTCCAAAATTATTGGAATGAAGTACTGGACGCTTAACAACTAATGTTATACATACCCTTATTATTCTTCATGTTTAATAAGTGCTTGCATTTTCTTGTTTAACCAACCATATGAGTCAGTGTCAAAATTAGGTATCTCATATGGTATTCTCAATTGGTCTACATCTATATATTTATCTGGAGTACGACTTACATATAAATCATCATTGCCACATATACCATGTGTTCTGCACAATACCTCAAATAAATCATAGTAATTTAAATGTAAATCCTCAAGTAACTGCGGTATCTCTGGTCGACCTTCTGGCATGGTACGCTGTGTTACAAAGTAAGGGTTATACCGTCTGATATATTCATCAAGATGTAATGTCTCATCTATTCCTCCAATGCCTGCTACCCAACCTTTCTTTACACAGATACCCCAATTAGCCCATATTGGCTTTATGACCCAGTCAAACTCACCACTTAGACTAGAAAATTCATGATACAATTCAGCAACTGGTATACCCTCCCACATGATATACGCTTTGCGAACTCTATCTATATTATCTATCCTCGTTACTCGTTCAAGCGGCATCTATAACCCTCCTTATTGCTTCTTCAATGGATACCTACTCTACTCTCTTAATCTTTTTTAAATGGATTATTTAATTCTGCACTACCCCAATATGTATCTCTATTTGCAGAATCATATGGATTAGTACCATTAGCAACAGCATCACTACCTGTATTTTTATTTGTATTTTGCTCATCAGCACTATCAGGGAAGTTTGTGATGTTAAATGTCTTCTGCGTTGTGTTTGAATCAATGTCAGATGCAATTACAGTATATTTACCGTTGTACTGAGCATTGAAGATTGCTTCTGTTATTGGCTCAAGTGTTGTGCCGTAGGATACCCCATTTATCATCATAACACATGGTTCATCCGAAGTTATTCTTACCTCAACAGTATCACCATCCGCTACACTTGAAACAGGTATCTGTATTTTTAGGTCTGGAGCTTTTGTATCCAAATTCTCAAATGGGTTGCCACTAGGTACATCTGGAGTTTTTACGTCTGTGATTTCAAGAGTTGCGTAAGAATAACCTCCTCTTGTATCTCTCACGTATAGAGCGTATGTATCATTTGAAACAAATACGAGATTGAACTCATCGTACCCTACGCCTGACTCAAAACCCTCTACTCTTGCAACTGAACGTGTACCATTCTCGTGCTTATCTGACCTACAAACAACACCATCCAGTGCTGGAATTGAACCATCTGGAAATGTTGTATCATCCCATGAATCAAAAGGCTTGTAATCTACCTTTGCACGTACAGTATATACCACTGCACCGTCAGTTCTTGATGCTGTTGCTTCCTCATTTAGTTTATAAATGAGTCTAGCACAAGCACTCTCTGGAACTGGGTCTTTTGCGTCCTCTTCATCAATTACCTTGATTGCTTTTGTGACCTCAGTACCCGTTTCACTGTAGAGTACATAGTATGTAGAACCGTCTACCATACGCTGTAACTCCGTACCCATTGCTAATTTGAAGAACTGCTTGTCAGCAAAAAGTGCATCAGTAGCTTCCTCAATTGTTTCGTATGTTCTCTCAATACCTCCGACATATGTTCTGCAGTACCCATCATATGATAAGTATACTACTTGGTAATAACCATCTTTCTTGACAGTTACTATGTTGTTTGTGTCAACTGAGAAGTAGTCATTGCTGTCAAATGTACTCTGCTCATCAGCTATAATGGTGTTTGTTGTCGTAAAATCGCTGTCTCCATTTAAAATGCTCTTCTTCACACGACACAAATCAAATATATTATAGCTATCATCACCATTTATATCATAATTTAAAATCTTCTCATTTGAGTAGAAATTCTCATTTCCAAATAACCCCTGTTTTAAATTATAAGTAAATTCAGAAACTGAAATCTTATCATAAGCAAAAACTGCATTATGTTTGCTTAATAATATACCCATAACCAAAACTGATGACAATATTTTATTCATTTCTTTCATAACAATCTCCCTTATAACATGATAGTAATCTTGAAATCATAGTATTAGTGCAAAGTGTTGATAACGCAACTTGAGCGAAAACAGACATTAATAAAGCAACTGTTTTTCTTCACTATAATTCCTATTAACTTAATAATATAATGAGTATATTATATCTCATTTAAGCATCAATGTCAACACAATATTGCTCATTATATCATATCAATAGTTTCATCCACACTTTTATGACTAAAAAAATTCCTGTATAACACACCCATTTCCTATACTCACAAAAATACGAAAAAACTCAAAATCCCATTTTTATTAAAAAATTCATAAGAAACTAAACCTGTTTGTGCCACTATCTTAATGGTAAAACTCAGCATTTTTGCGTAAAATTAATAGCGAAATCGCACTGCAATCCAAACTTCGTGTATAGTAAATTAAATCATAATTTTTATTTTTAAATAAAAAAGTAGAGAGCCACTTATTAGTGACTCCCTACCTTCTGCGATGAAAACTTATATTCTATTCGAGTTTGAGTAGAATAGCAAATTAATTAATAACTAGCATCAGCTGTTGTAGCGTCTGATATTACAAAATCTGCACCCGAAATCGGTACATTGTTCGTAATTACACTGCCAGTACCCATCGCTGATACTAAATTACCGTGAGCTGGATTGTATACCACCATGTCTGGTGCTGTGCTCAACTGTGTATTCAAATATATTGTCATGCCCCATTTTGCTAAGTAACCATTACTAAACAAACTGGAAGCTGTACTGCCTGTCTGACTCGGTCCTGCATTGATATCAATTTTATCACTTACCAATACATTCTCAATTTTAACTGGTGTCGTATGATACTCACGTATTACAAAGCTGTGTACTTCCTCATCGTACCACTTGCGATTGCCGTATATTTCAGCAACTGATGATGTATTATCATCATCTGAACTGCTCTCTACAGCATTTACTATAGATGCAAATATATCTGAGTTGCGGAATATCTCTTTAGCCTGACTGAGCTGTTCATCTGTCGGACTGCTTGTGTCAAACTGCTTCATTGCAAACGCCTTTATTAAGGTCTCATATGCGTAATCTTCAACAATATCACCGTTCATAAACGACACTAAGTATGTTGTTACCCCTGTGATTTCACCACCTGTAACTCTACCCACACTTGTATTATAACCATTGTATTTGTTTACTACACTCGCACCATCATATGTTGTCAACGACACATCTACGCCAATCGAAGTTTTTACCTCGGATAACCACGCTTCATATTTTGCCTTAGCGTCATACCCGTCATTACCCCAGATTTGCTTGATGTATGAACCATCTGCAACTATGTCGTTGTAAGATACAAGACCCTCACGTGATACTATGTTGTCTGTATCTATTGACTTGTCTATCTGGTCAAGCACGAAACCACTAAGGTCTATGCTAAAGTTAGTGTTTGCAGTCATATTTATATTACCGCCTGCATATACTACCTGTAAACCACCAAATTTCTGCGACAATGCCTTCGCTCCTGAACCAGTAGCTACTGTATCAGAAAGTGTTTTGCCTGAAATAGCATTTGTTGCACCTCGTACAGCTATCTGATATAACCCTGCTGGATTTACGTGTCTCGGTTTGTCAGCCATTACATATGTAAATGTCTGCTCTGCTTCTTTTGAAACATCACCGTCAGTTACATCTTCATTGAACTTGTACGTTACCATCTGATACTCTGGATAGAACTTCAATACATCATCATACTGCTCAGATGTAAGTAACTTGTACGATAATGAGCCTTCACTTGGTACTACCAAGCTACCATCAACAATACCTTTTTCAACTGAACCGCCTATACCCCTGTCAACAGGATTATATGCATATGCCTTCGTGCTTAAGTCATACCCTGCAGAATACATCGGCTGACCATCACCAAATGGCGTTACTTCTATAAGCTGTCCACCAAGTATCAATGGTAAACCTTTATCAGCAGACCATCTGAACTTGTCTACTGTAGTACCCATAATGTACTCACCTATGTTTGTTACGTTTTCTCTACCCTTGTTTCCAAGTACCAAGCCCATTCTATTAAGTACATCCTCTGTAAAGTACTCGTCTCTTGGACGTAAGCTTGAAACTACAGGAGCTTCACCATACATACCCTTTGTTAAGTTGACTGAATGAGTAAGATAACTGTAGCCTCTTTCGCACTTAACCCACTCTTCATCCTCTGCCTTGTGTACCACAGTGTCAAATGTAAATGTTTTCGGGTCTGTTGCTTCTTTTGCAAACTCAAAGCCTGTCTTTATCATATCGATAAGTGTTAAGCCGTGTTCCTTGTGGAATGAGATGATGTCACCGCCATATTCGTCAGTCTTCTTGATGTTTACCGTGTCACCCTTAGCCACATAGAATGGAATAAGGTCTTCATCACCAGTTTCACAGAGTATTGTAGGATATACATAGTTTAACTCGTATGGCTTCAATGAACCTTCGCACTCAACTACGTCTCCAACCTCACTATCCTCAAGTACATATATACTGTACCCCATAAGCTTTGTTGGACTGCCATTTGAACCACCATACGCTCCAAGAGCTATCTTAGTGACTTCATTGTCTGCATCACTTGCAGATACAAGCTTAACTATGCATGTATCCTTGTTGATACCCATAGCGGTTAGCGTTCTTGCCACTCTGCTCACGCCTGCTACGCTATTTAAGGACTTGGCGTTTACATCCTCACTTAAAGCCTTGAAGAAATCACCGTAGAAATTGCTTTCTGCTACACCCTCAAGTGAATAATTGTACGCTCCGCTTTCACTATTAGGTATTGCAATTACAAACACTGGCTTATTTGTTTGACTTGTATTCTTAATTGTTACTATATCGTTATCATCATTCGACATAGCGTCTACTACCGAGTATGTGTACTGCTCCATATGTGCGTCAGTGAACTTAATGCCGTCTTCTGTGAGTGTGGAGTATTTACCACTGTATACGTTGCCGTCTACATCTTTACCACCATATGATACATATGATGTAACTAATGTATCCTTGAACATAATCTCAACAGAGTTTGTTATCGCAGTATCCTGTGTAAATGGCTTTGTTTCGTCAGTTTCAAGTAATGTCATACCACCAGTACTTGCCTTACCGATTATTTTACTGTTTGCCAATCCGTACATGCTCATCTCAGTAGCAAGTTTCCAAGCTGTGCTCTTGTTTATCGGATTATCTCTCAGTACCCCTTGGCTTGGTGGGCTGATAAGTACTTCCTTACCCTTTACAACAATACCGTCTACATCATCTAAGTGCTTGCCTACACTGTTTAAGTCAGCCTTAATACCCACAGTGTATTTACTTCCTGCGTAGAATGTATTAGACGAACCTGCTTCCATACCGTTATTAGTTGTTATTGTTGAGTCTGGATATACATAGAATGTATAGTCATTTGTATCAAAGTCGCCTGCAAGAGCATCCAAACTTACACCACTCTGATTTACAGCGTATGGATAACGTACTGAGTAGAATGTCTTAAGGTAGTAATCCTCGGATATTGCACTACCCGACATGCCTGCAACTATCTTTGGTGCTGAACTACCCATCGAACCCTCAGTATCTAATGCTTTTGCATCTACTTTGTTGAAGTTCTTTACCTTGCCCCATGTGTTCTCAGCATGCTGATACTCGAAAAATCTTATCGCTGGATATATGGTGTTAAATGGTTTGTTAATCCAGTCTGTATCCTCAGATAAACTGTTTAATACTGTGAAGATGCCGTCTGAACTAAGAGCATCAGCGTATTCCTTGGAGTTTATAGTCTGCTTAGAAATATCAGATGCACTTGTCTTTGTTGCAAGTACGTCAGCGTCAGCAACGAAGCTGTCTACGTAGTAATTCTCAATTGCATCAGATACCTGACCGTCACCATCCGAGAATTCATACATACTTATCTGTGAGTCTTCTGTTGATGGGCTTGCGTATTGGTACTCATCATATGGCATTATCCAGTAATTCTCGTTGGCTGAAGCCTGTGGAGTACCCCTGAATATTGCAGTCGTATAATCTGTGTATACTGCGAAACCTGCAGTTGGTGCACATGACTTAAGGTTGCTTGAAAGATATCTAAGCTGACTGTCAGGGTCAGTACCTACTGTGTCAGCATACTTAGGAGCTGTGTTTATGGATACTTCCGTGTCGTCCATGTTATTGAACTTGAAGTCTGCATAGTACGCTGCCATCATTGCAAGTCTGTTCTTGCCGTTACTTGTGAATGTGTGTACCCTCATGTTGCCATATGGTGTACTAAAATTGTTGAACATCTTATTGCGATTATGCTCCCACGTGTTACCGCCTACCGCATAGTCAAAATATGTCATATCAGTACCACTTGAGTTACTAATACCATTATCCATAGGGTCTCCCAGTTCAAGACAAAGGTAATCCTGATAACTTACAGCGTAAGACTTAGGTTTGTTTGTCTCGGAAATTGCACATATAGGCTCAACTACAATGCACCAGTCATCGTATATAAAATCGTAATAATCATCAGGATAACCAAGCTTAGTCCATAAAGTATCATCGCCTATAATATTTTTATAGTTTCTCAAGAACTTATCTATAGCTACAGGATGTTCACCGATATTTGAGAAACGTTCATTAGACCAACTAGCAAGTGTCTCAAAGTCCCAAACCATATTATAAAAGCTACCCCACGGTTTTAACGGTATATTTTGTGGTAACTCATCTGCTGTGATACCCTCAAATAAGGCGTTAAATGTTGGGTTCTGGTTGTCTCCAGTACCCCTACTGAGTATTCTGTTAGCACCTACTTCACGTACCTGTAATGTTTTTGTGCCTGACTCAACATAATACTCACTAAGTGAAGCATGACCGTCATTGATAGCACAAGCACAAGATGTACCACCAATGTTCTGACAAGACATTTCATAGAGTGCCATACCATGATACTTACTTAAATAATTAATAGACTCAGTAGTTATACCGATATCTGTTTCCCCAGTATCGCCTCTTCTCAACCACACCCTGTTTGGTGCTAAATATATACGATACCCAGTAGTGTCACCCGATATACTATAACCATTCGATACCTCAGATGCATTTCCACTGTTTGCATCACCTGTTGTACCGTCTGCTCCACCAACAGCATTTACTACAGGTATATCTCCGTATTTAAAGTCTGGATTTAAATACATCGTAGATGCTGTAAGCGTTATCGCACAAGCCATTGCAACTGCCTTGGATATTCTCTTTCTACGCATTTATTTTTCTCCTTTCTTACCCTTTCTCTTCTTAAGCACCAAGAGAACTACACCGCCTGCTAACACTATGTATGGCGTAATTCTACCTAACATGTATGCTATTGTATTAGCACCGTCTGTCTCAGACTTGCCTGTTTGTGGTAGCTTCTTAGCTACTGGCTTGTAACCTGAGTTTGTCTTGATAGGAGTGTTAAGTTCTGCAGTACCCCAATATTTATCTCTGTTTGCTGGGTCATATGGGTTCTTGCCGTTTGCAGATGCACCATTGTTTATACTTCCGTCTGGAGTGCTACCGTCAGCACTATCAGGAAAGTTTGTAATATTAAATGTCTTCTGTGTTGTGTTTGAATCAATGTCAGATGCAACTACAGTGTACTTACCGTTGTACTGAGCATTGAAGATTGCTTCTGTTATTGGCTCAAGTATTGTGCCATAAGATACCCCGTTTATCATCATAACGCATGGTTCATCCGAAGTTATTCTTACCTCAACAGTATCACCATCTGCTACACTTGAAACAGGTATCCTTATTTTTAGGTCTGGAGCTTTTGTATCCAAATTCTCAAATGGATTTCCGCTAGGTACATCTGGAGTTTTTACATCTGTGACTTCAAACGTTGCATATGAGCAACCTCCAAGTGTATCTCTTACATAAAGAGTGTATGTATCGTTTGAAACGAATACGAGATTAAACTCATCATATACGCTATCAGCGTCATATCCCTCTATTCGTGCTTCTGAACGAGTTCCGCTTGCATGTTTAACTGAGTTGCAAACAACAGTATCCAACAAAGGAATCGCACCATCTGGAGTTGCTGTATCGTCCCAAGAATCAAAAGGCTTGTAGTCTACTTTTGCACGTACAGTATATACCACTGCACCGTCAGTTCTTGATGCTGTTGCTTCCTCGTTTAGCTTGTAAATGAGTCTAGCACAAGCACTCTTAGCCACAGGCTCTTTCTCATCCTCCTCGTCAACTACCCTGATTGCATGCTTAACCTCGGAATCAGTTTCACCGTAAAGTACATAGTATGTAGAGCCGTCAGTCATACGCTGTAATTCCTCACCAGCACTTAGCTTGAGAAACTGCTTCGATGCAGTTAGTGCATCAGATGCCTTTTCAATTGTTTCATATGTTTCCTCATAACCTCCAACATATGTTCTACAGTACCCGTTGTCCGAAGTATACACTACCTGATAATACCCATCTTTTTTGACAGTTATTATGTTGTCTGTATCAACTGAGAAATACTCGTTGGTATCAAATGTAGCCTGCTCCGTAACAGTTGCAAAATCATATGCTCTGATTACTTCACTCGTATTAGTACCCGTTGTGTAAGCTACTGTTAATAACGCACAACAAGCGATACTCGCAATACGCTGTTTAAGTATCATTGTTTTATATACCTCCTTAATAAAATACTTGTTTCCATCGCTTTATAGAAACATTATATATTATTTAACTTACGTGTTATATCAATATTATTTGCATATCATAAAAATTTTGTAACGTCTCGACTTTTATTCTTCTTGTCTACTAACTAAAACTACCCTGTTTTACAAATTCATCAAAAAGAAAGTCGAAATAGTTCCTGCTATTTAAGAACTATTCGACTTTTCGAGGTTATATTGTATTATTTCAGTTCGTCTGAAATCGATTAATCTATTTTAGCATACGTACTCGTATGCACCAGTACCCGATTTGTCAACATAAGTACCCTGAAATAGAGTACCATTCATCTCAAAGCCATAGTTATTGTAAACATCTTCAGCTGTCCAGTGGTCTGGTACATAAACAATAGAATAACCAGAGAACTTTGAGCAAGCACTAGCATAGCGTAGTGCCTTATATGCTGTATTATCATCAACATAGGTTTCCATACTTAAAGCATAGTAGAAGTTTGCCCAACCATCTTTAACGCAGACATCCCATTTAGCACCAGTATAGTGATAAACAATCTGATTATTATAATCTATCGCATATGCCGTACCCACAAAACCGTAGTCACCAGCTGGTAAGCCTCCTGTTTCTTCTACTACAGGCGGTTCAGTCACTACTGGCTCTGTTTCTACAGGCTTTGGGGTTGTAGCTACAGTTGTTGGTTCTGTCTCAACAGGCTTAGGCGTTGTCGGCTCTGTCTCTTTACGTGCAGTCTCTACAGGCTTCTGAGTCTGTACTGGAGCAGGCTTCTTTGTAGTTTCAGCTGGCTTCTTAGTAGCTTCTGTTCTCTTTGGTTCTTCAACTGCTTCTGTAGGTTCTGTCTCAGCACTTGTTTCAGGATTAATTATAATCTCAACTACCTCTGTACCCTTTGTAGTTTCAGTACCCTCTGCTTCGCTTGCATCAGTTACAACTGACCCTATTGCTACTGTAGGAATTAAACCACCATCTGTATTAACTGATGGCTCAATATCCACATCTTCAATAGATACACCGCTACTAAAGGTAGAGTCGCTAACCATCTCTTCTTTTACTACTTCATTATCCACTGTCTTAGAATTAATCTTAGAATTATTAATATGACTGTATAATGTTGCTGATATAACCAAAACAAAAGCAGATACTAACAAAACAATTGTTTTTTTCTTCATTATAATCCTCCTAAACTAAGTATAATAATAGATGTATTGTAACTCATTTCAGCAACAATGTCAATACTAATCATACTCATTATATCATATTTTCAATCTCATCAATACATTTATATCTTAAAATTTTTCTTATATGATACACTTCAATTAATCTGCTACTTATATTTCTAATCAATTCATCTGGTGCAACGTTATAGAACACACTTATGGGTTTTTGCATAATTATCATCACATTTCTGTAAATATTATTTTTCGAAATACTAAATACTGTGTACCCTTTTGTATTCTCACAGATTGTCAATTCATATTTTCCTCTTATATTATACGAAAAATCACTATATAACTTAAAATATACCAACTCTATACTTTCACTGCTATCTTTATCTATCATCTGAATTTCTCCTTTATTAGTATTTATAAAGCACCTAAGAGAAAATTACTTAAACTTAAAGCACCATACATACACTATTGAGTATTCTTATTTAAATTATAATAAATACCCTTTTAAATAATGAAAACTGACTTCAATCAAGTGTAACATTGCTTTAAAATAATATATTTTATTCATATGTAGAGTTATCTGATTTTAAATAAATTATATCTTAAAACAAATTAATATTATATCACTCAAAAGAGTTGTATAACTACTCATATTTTCATCTATCTATAAACATAAGAAAAAGGTTAAAATTATACATAGAGAATGAAAGGGGTAGTATGATGACACAAGAAAAAAACTATGTCTTAACAAGAATACAACAATTTCTCGATGAGCGTGGCTGGACTATATATAAACTTGCTAAAGAATCAGATTTGGCATACTCTTCACTTAACAACATCTTTGTTCGCAACACGATACCCAGTGTTCTTACTTTGGAGAAAATCTGCAACGGACTTCAAATAACTTTGGCTCAGTTTTTTGATGAAGAAATATCTGTCTCTGAACTTTCTGATATACTCAATGATAACGAACGTGAAATAATCACGCTGTATCGCAACCTTAACAAAAATGATAAGGACATTCTTAAAGCCTATCTTATGGGATTAAATAAAAAATTACCTAAAATATTCTGATAAACAAACAGACCCGCTTAATCAAGTGCAGGTCTGTTATATTTATTTAACTTATAATGCATTGTACTTAATAATATACAGCTTTTCTTATTCACAAAACTAAATATCACAAATTGCACTTCATACTTAAAATCCATATTTTCTTGAAAAAATTTATCTTTTCTTATAGCTAAAAAGGCATTATCTAAAAGGAGTAATTTACTTAAAAATCAAAGCTTACGTACTCCTCAAAAGAGCTTTACTATACAAAATATATCTCGTAAAATTTAATTAATCTTTATTATGTAGCGTATCTCAATGTTAGCCATCCTAAAGAGCTTCTGGTAAAATATGTGCATAACGTTGCATATATTAAACCTTTCTTCTTTTAAAAACAGCTGAAAACAGCCTGAAATTATGTATTTTAATAAAAAAAATATATAGTGTCCCTAATAAAGTTAGCTTTCGCCTAACAAATCCAATAATCACCAACTTATACAACATACCGATAAGTCTTATATATTAAAACAAAACCGTCGCTCATTAACTTGAGTGACGGTTATTTTTTTTGGGTGTCAATTTCAAACCTACTGATACCCAAATTTTTTTTCTGGGTGTCAAATAGGTGTCAATATTTTGTTTTAATGTAGCATAATCACGCTTTTACGTCACTTACATTTTTATTGAATGGTACAAATAAACTGTCTGCCCAAAAAACAACCCCGATTGTATCACAACGGGGGAATCCGAAAAAATTCGGGATATTTTTAAGATGAACCATATGAAAACCAATCCGTTTTCATACGTCTATCAACATGATCACGTCATTTATATACTTTCACGTCGAAACTGACAGAAGTATATAGCCTAATGATATTATTATAACATAAGATGCGCCGATTTGCAAGTGCTAAGAATAACATTTTTCTTTATTTTTAGTAAAAAAACAAGCAGTATACATTCTACTGCCTGTTTTTTAATCATATCAAAAACGCATTAAGAAATCGTCATTGTAAGCTCTTTAAGTTTTTCAACAGGTAAACCTGTAACCTGAGAAACTTCGGTAAGCGACAATATACCTTTGGTAATCAACGCACTAGCCAAAGATAATTTTGCACGTTCTTCACCAATTTTTATTCCCTGTTCTAGACTTTCTCTGCGGCTTGCAATATCATACTGTTTACTCATAGTTTCTTCATCAAAAAGTTGAGTCATCATATCAATTACATCCTTTATATACTGTCTTTATAAATTTGTATACCCGCTGTATTCCTAAGATGACAGTATAAATCTTACTATTTTGACATACGCTTTACCGCAATAATTCTTACCGCTTCTTTTATTGTGTCTCCCTCTTTAAATAGGTATATTTCTGTTGTATCATCATCTCTCTTCTTAAAAATCACCTTTCTTATGCTATAAAAACTTACATTACCTCCGCTGCCCTTTAAACTCACTATATCTGGTGTCATTGTTGTCACTATTTCATCGAAACTTAGATTGAATGTTATACCGTTCTGTCTGCCGGTAATTACGAATAGACCATACTTGTCTTTAACTTTGTTCAATTCAAAAATTCCCATATTATTTTCCTTTCATTGTTTGATATATGTATTTTTCTTTTATACAACTATATCACATTCCCCCTTACAAAGTCAACAAGTTATTAATACCATGTGCTAACTCTACATGTAGTATCTGTTAGATACCTCGCTGTAGGCATCCATAAATATTCACCACTAGCAGTTACGTCATAAGTAGCATAGGTATTTATATTCATATATCTTCTTGGCTGTGCATATGCAGGGAAATCTTCAAGG
>JAGAKD010000077.1 GCA_017625815.1 Lachnospiraceae bacterium
ATGGGAAAAAGCAGCCCTTGCAAGCTTTGTTATTGAGAATGGACTTGGTATAACAGTTGGTAGCTTAGAAGATATTAAGAGTAAGCTTCAGGTTATATCCGAAGATGATTATGCTAAAATGGTTGCAAATGTAAAAAATATGGCTAGTAAGCTTCGCAGTGGATATCATGTGAAGCAAGCCCTAGTAGAGTGTGAGAAACGTATAGAACTATAATATGATTTTATAGACAAAGGAGAGTTTAGATATGCATAAGAAGAGAACTAGTAGAAGTAAGCATATTGACTTTATATTATTGGATATATTATGCGTAGAATTATCTTTTGTGTTGGCTTATTTTATAAGAACTAAGACAGATAATTTTAATGTTGCTGAAGCATACGATATTGTCAATGTTTTGATACTGTTGATGCACTTTTGTGTAGTGTTCTGGACAGAGTGTTACTCTGGAATACTTCGTAGAGGATATTTCAAGGAACTAAAGCAGGTTATTAAGCATAACTGTTTTATTCTAGGTGGAGTACTGATTATATTATTCTGTTTAAAAGAGTCGGCGACCTATTCTCGTATAGTTATAGGATTATTCTTTGTTATAGATACAGTGCTGATGTTTATTCTTCGTAGTGTGTTGAAGAAGTTTATCTTTGCTCGTAACAGAAAGGGTAAGCACAGTAGCAAGGTAGTTATCGCTACCACTAAGGCGAATGCAGAGGCTATATTAGAGAGATTTGCCAAATGTGAATATGAGAAGATAACTGTAAAAGGTCTTTTTATCCTGGATGAGGACATGAAGGATGAGGAGATTGCTGGAACTACAGTTCTCGGTGGCAGAGAAGAGATGTACGAGTTTGTTAGAACTAGGGTTACGGACAGAGTATTCCTGGACTATGCAGGAGCTGATGTTAGAGAGATTATCGATAAGCTTCTTATCATGGGTGTTACTACTCACTTTAGTGTAAATGCTTTCCTTGCAGGTGCACCAAATCTTGTAGTTGAGCATGTGAATGATTACACTGTTATAACATCTAGTATCAATCTTATGACATTTAAGCAGAAGGTTATAAAGAGAACTATAGATATACTATGTTCTATACCAGGACTTTTGATAACACTTTTACTAACTATAATTCTTGGACCGATTATATATATTCAGTCACCAGGACCTATATTCTTTAAGCAAACTAGAGTGGGTAAGAATGGACGTAAGTTTAAGATGTATAAGTTCCGTTCTATGTATATGGATGCAGAGGAGCGCAAAAAAGAGCTTATGGCTCAGAATAAGATGAGTGGTCTAATGTTTAAGATGGACAATGACCCACGTATTACACCTATAGGAAGATTTATAAGAAAGACTAGCTTGGATGAGTTTCCACAGTTTATCAATATCTTTAAGGGTGATATGAGTATGGTGGGAACCAGACCACCAACACTAGATGAGTACGAGCTCTATGAGATGCATCACAAGAGTAGACTTGCCATAAAACCAGGACTTACAGGTATGTGGCAGGCGTCAGGTAGAAGTGATATAACTGATTTCGAAGAAGTTGTTAGACTTGACAATGAGTATATCAGAAACTTCAGTTTAGGATTAGATATCAAGATAATATTAATGACCTTATGGTCTGTAGTGAATCGTAAGGGTTCAGTGTAAAAACAAGGGGAATTCAATGCTAGGAAGATTAAAAGCATTACACAAAAAATATATTCCAGAACCAGAGCCAATTGTCAAAGTACTAGACAACTTGGCTCTAGTTCTCTATGCCCTTTTTATCTTCGAGGCATTTCTTAGAACAACAACCTTTGTTATAGATTGGCATCCATATTATCACCTTTCTCTAAAGGTGATACTTATACTTTTAGTTGTGGCAAAGAGCTTTCTGAAAGTCTTTAATGACCTATGGGTGTATATTCTGCTATTTATATGTGCTATAGGTTATGCTATGGCATATCTTCAAGGTAACCACGGAATATTGCTTGAGATTATATTGTTTACAGTATTGCTTAAGGATATTGACTTTAGAAAGATAGCGAAGGTGTTCTTTGTGGTTATAGGTATATCCTTGGTGTGTATATTTGTGGCTAGTAAGAGGGGTATGTTGACAGATTTAATTTATTTTACTGATGCAGGTAAGGAACGACATTCCTTTGGTATTAATTATCCAACGGATTTTGCTGCCTATATACTATATCTGTCTCTGGTATGGGTGTTTATCAGAAATGTGAAGATAAGCTTTTCAGAGATAGTTGTAATGGGATTTGTCATACGATGGGTATGGCTTAATTGCTATGCTAGAGCTAGCGTGATATGTATGATCTTGCTTATAGCGGTAGTAATAATATGTAAGGTCGCATATGTAGTAAACGATAAACAAGGACGTGAAAAAGAAAATAATAGTGTGTTCTGGAGATTATTGAAAGCAGTATACAATATTGTTACATGGTTGGTTACCTTTGCTGTTCCAGTATGCTTTATATTTTCCTTATTGAGTGCATACAAGTTTGATGTTACGAATCCTATGCATTGTAAACTAAATGAATTGCTTAGCGATCGCTTACTTTTTGGGAAGGCAACCTTTGATACCTATGACATCAAATTACTCGGACAGGAGATAGAGATGTATGGCAATGGCGGGGCTACTATGTCTTGGCGAGATTATAAAACCACA
>JAGAKD010000078.1 GCA_017625815.1 Lachnospiraceae bacterium
AATAGATTCTTTGAGGATAGGACTCCAAATCAAAATATGGATTTGTTTAGCAGATTTTATGCAAACTATGATAAGGAAATCTACCGCAAGGCTATGAATGATATGGGAGTGCCCGGTGGGGCAACCTTAAGCAAAATGTCCAGAGGAGAACGTATGAAGTTTCAGATGGCATTTGCTATGGGACATAAGCCGGTTATATATCTTTTGGATGAGGTGACAGCAGGCATGGATCCGGTGTTTAGAATAGATTTTTTTAAAATCCTACATAAAGTAATAGAGGATGAAAGTGCATCCATACTTATGACTAGTCATATAGAGTCTGAGATGGAACAGAAGATGGATTATCTGGGTGTACTTGAAAAAGGTAAATTGATTAAATTTGGTGAAAGTATGGATGTAGTATAAGTTTACATGATTTAGGAGATAAGGATATGGATACAGTTTCTTATGAATCAAACAATAAAATAAACAAAGCTCTACTGATGAGTGAAAAGGAATACATAAAAAGTCAGCAACCTATTATAGATGATTTCTACAAGGAATACTTTACCTATGATATTTCCAACATAGGTTGCTGGATAGTGTCGGGAATATTTACTTTTATGCAGCTTGTGTTCAGTGCTGTACCTGTACAACAGTTACTTAAAGAGGGCTCGGATAGAGAATTTTTTGGAATTATGGCTTTCGTAATTATATTTCCGGTGTTCTTTTATCTGCAAGCATTTATTACTGGGCAGGAGCGTTATGCGAATGGCCTTGGCAGGGTAACATCTTTGTACAGTGCAATTAAGTATTTGCCTGTATCCATAAAAGCTCTTAGATTTTACAGATTTAAAAAGATGGTAAAGCATATACTTAAGGTGTTTTTTATCTGTGCTGCTTTACAGCTTGGAATTAGCATGATTGTATATCACAACATAACCTGGCAGAACCTTGTATTCCTTGGAATATATGACTTTTTAATACCTTTTTTTATAGGCTGCTGTCAGACTTTTTTGGTAAAGTAGTAGCCAGTAATAATAGCAAAGTGTAAAATAAAATAAATAAAATGTAAAATATACTTGACATATTGTAAAATAAGTAATATACTCCAAATTGTAACAAGGTAGAGCGTAGTGTGGAAGCTATAATAAATTTTTGAGAAAGTTTCCTTGTGATGATAAAGGAGTGTGTTTTATGAGTGATAATTTGTCATACGGTTTAGGTTTTATATTTGGTGTGATTATATTCACAGCAATTATAATGATTCCAATGTTGATAGGAATTACAAAGGACAAAAAGCTTAAGAGAAAATACGACGAGCGTCAGGAACTAATCAGAGGTAGAGGATTCAAATATGCATTTTACACTATGGTAACCATAAGTATGCTTTATGCCATAACTTTGATAGGTCTAGGCGAACTTCCTATAGAAGAAAGCGCTGCAATTGTTATTATAGTTATAATGGGTATTGGAGTTTATGCTTGGTACACTATACTTAATGATGGCTACTTTGCTTTAAATGAAAGAGTGCCACAGACAGTTATAACATTTATAATTATTGCCATAGCAAACTTTATGATTGGAATAAGCGCCTGGTTAGATGGTGGTATGGTAAAGAATGGCGTTATAACCTTCGAGTGTTTGAATCTTGTATGTGCAATTTTCTTGTTGATCACAGTGCTGGTTATACTTATCAAACAACATAAAGATAAGAAAGAGGCTTAGGTGATATCATGAAGAATCTAAGAATAAAGGCCGCCAGAGCAGGGCTAGATATATCGCAGGCTGAGCTGGCAGAGAAGGTAGGAGTTTCCCGCCAGACCATAAGTGCCATAGAAAAGGGAGACTACAACCCAACCATTAATCTTTGCATAGCCATATGCAAAGTGTTAGGTAAATCACTAGATGAGCTGTTCTGGGAAGGATAGCTAACAGTACATTAATTAGTTAAAAACTCATTTTAAGGAGGAGAGAAATATATGAAACTTGAGTTAAAGAACATTAAGAAAAGCTTTGAAGATAAAGAAGTGCTTCATGGGGTGAGCTTTTCTGTAGAGAGTGGTAGAGCTCTCGGCTTACTTGGTAGAAATGGTGCAGGTAAGACAACAACTATGAGAATTATCATGGATGTATTTCGTGCCAATGAAGGAGAAGTAATTCTCGATGGAGAGAAGTTTAAACCGGACGGAAGTCAGGTTGGATATCTTCCAGAGGAGAGAGGCTTATATCCAAAGAAGGTAGTTAAGGAACAGATGATGTACCTTGCTATGCTTAGAGGCATGAACAAGAAAGAAGCATTAAAGAGCACAACAAAGTGGCTTGAAAAGCTTCAGGTATCAGAGTATACAGATAAGAAGCTTGAGACACTTTCAAAGGGTAATCAGCAGAAGGTTCAGCTTGCAGCAACTTTAGTAGGTGAGCCAGAGATAGTTATTCTTGATGAGCCATTTTCAGGTTTAGACCCTGTGAATTCACAGATACTTAAGGACGTTATTACTGAGCTTATTGCTGAGGGTAGAATAGTAATCTTCTCAAGTCATCAGATGAGCTATGTTGAGGAGTTCTGTGAGGATATTGCTATTATCAATCATGGTGATGTGGTTCTTGCAGGTAACCTTGATGATATCAAGGAAGAGTATGGTAAGGGTAGAAAGATTATATCTGCTACTAATTATACACTTGATGAGTTAAAGTCAATCTGTGAGGAGAAGCTTGCAGATAAGATAAAGGTACTTTTTGTAAGTAAGCACTATGTAGTTGTAGATGTAAATGAGGGTGTTACTCAGTGGCAGATACTTGAAGCATTAAAGGA
Organism: Lachnospiraceae bacterium; assembly: GCA_017625815.1. Taxonomy (GTDB): domain Bacteria; phylum Bacillota; class Clostridia; order Lachnospirales; family Lachnospiraceae; genus Coprococcus_C. The sequence goes on from JAGAKD010000078.1 coordinate 2,795, forward strand.
GCTTCATATTGATGTGAAAACCTTTGGTGCATATGAGCCATCTTTAAATGATATATTCGTATCAAAGGTAGGCGAAGAGGAAGTAGTTGAAGAAGCTGCTGAGGAAGAAGTAGAGGAAACTCCTAAAAAGAAATCATTATTCGGAAGGGGAGGAAAGTAAGATGAAGAGTTTTAAGACAATATTTAAGTTTGAGTTAGATAATTATTTCAAGAGCAAATCATATATGATAATGACAATCCTTATTGCTATGATTGCAGCTACATTAATGTTTGTTCCTAGAATTATAGACTCTGTGAAGGGTGATTCAGATGATAAAACTTCTAATGAGTCACAGGTAAATGAGGAAGATTTAAGAACTATGGCGCTCTATGATCCAGATGAGCTTGGTGATATGGATGTGCTTGCAACATATTTTACTGATGCTAAGTTTACTATTTGCGATAGTGCTGAGCAGGTAGAAGATATGGTAAAAAAGGAAAAGGCTGAGGCTGGATTCGTAATCAAGTCAACAACTGAGTTTGATTTCTATGTATTTAACAAGAGCATGGATAACTACGATATGGAAACCTTTACTGAGTACATGGGTATGGTAGGAAAGATAGACTACTGTGAGAAACATGGTCTTAACCTTGATGAGTATCTTGCAGTTGAATATGCTCAGATTAAGGGAAATGAAAACATACTTGGTAAGGATGGTATGCAGAATTACTGGTACTGTTACATATTTGTAATCCTTGTATTTATGGTTATTATTGCCTATGGTACAACTATTGCATCAGGTATTACAAATGAGAAGAGTAACCGTTCTATAGAGATACTTGTAACAAGTACATCTACTACAGCACTCCTTTTTGGTAAGGTTATGGCTGGTGTTGTGGCAGCAGTATTCCAGTTTGGTCTTATTGCTGTGGCAACTCTTGGTTCATATAACATCAACAAGGACTATTTACCAAATATGCTTAGTATGTTCTTAGACATACCTAGTGAAGTGCTTATTACATTTGCAATCTTCGGTATTGGTGGATTTATCTTCTATGCATTTATGTATGGTGCACTTGGTGCTCTTGTATCTAAGATAGAAGACCTTAACAAGACAGCTGGTTCAGCTCAGATGATTATTATGATTGTATATATGGTAACATTGTTTGGTATTATGGAGCCGGATAGCATGCTTATGAAGGTTTGCTCTTTCCTTCCAATCAGTTCATACAGTGCAATGTTTGCGAGAGTTGCTATGGGTTCAGTAGCTATGTGGGAGATTATCCTCTCAGCTGTAATCCTCTACGCATCAGTTGTGCTTATGGGTATCATCGGAGGTAAGATTTTCCGTAATTCAACACTTCGTTACGGAAACCCAATCAAGCTCACAACTGCCTTAAAGGGTATCGGAAAGAGAGACTAGGCTGGAAATATAACCCCTAACCACAGCAACTGTAACTAAATATTTTATTAGCTGTTAATCGATTTTTGTAATATCTATTACCTTGTACTTTCGATGTTTGATATGCACCCATCGGTACAAACTCGTGCAAATGGCTGGAATATATATTACTTATGGAAAATATTTTACCTTTAAGGAATTTTTTAGAAATATCTATAAAACATAACTTGTGATGAATTCACCGAGTTTCAACTGTTTGAGTAA
>JAGAKD010000079.1 GCA_017625815.1 Lachnospiraceae bacterium
GGTGAAGAAATGGGAAAGATAAAGCCTGGGGAGCTTGAAAAGTACCTTGGGGCTTTCTACAGTGATGAGAACCACGAACATATGGTATTTCCTGGTATGGTATATATTTCTCATCCAACTGAGTATGGAACCTTGTACAGTAAAGCTGAGCTAGAAGGATTATCTAATATATGCAAGCAGTATAAGATTCCTCTTTATATGGATGGTGCAAGACTTGGTTATGGTCTTATGAGCTATGATACGGATGTTACCTTAGCTGACATAGCTACCTGTTGTGATGTGTTTTATATCGGTGGTACAATGGTTGGTGACTTGTGTGGTGAAGCTGTTGTATTTACAAAGAATGCTCCAAAGCACTTTATGACTATGATTAAACAGCACGGAGCTCTATTGGCAAAAGGAAGACTTATTGGTTTGCAGTTTGATACCTTATTTACAGATAATTTGTATTTTGATATAAGTAGACATGCTATAGATATGGCAGAGGAGCTTAAGAAAGTCCTTATAGAAAAGGGATGCAGATTTTTTATTGATTCTCCTACTAATCAGCAGTTTGTCATACTTGAGGATAGTAAAATGGGTGAGTTGAAGAAGGAACTTAAGGTAAGCTTTTGGGAAAAATATGATGACACTCATACTGTTGTCAGATTTGCCACAAGCTGGTCAACCAAGCTAGAGGATATAGAGAAACTTAGGGAGTTGTTGTAGTTTCAATAATACAAACGAGGAATGGAATATGCTTAACAAGTTAAATTCATATGATTTCGACAAAGTATATAAGATAATGGAAGATAGCTTCCCTCCTGACGAGCATAGACCTTACGAGGAGCAAAAGGAGCTGCTTAATAACCCTAATTACTGTATATATGTTTCAAAGTCGGAGGTTTCATCAGATATTCAGGGCTTCATGGCAGTATGGCAATTTGAAACTCTAACCTTTATCGAACATTTTGCTGTAGATGAGAAGTATAGAAATGCAGGTCTTGGTTCAGAGATGCTACAGGATATCTGCGATATGGTACAGGGAAGAATCTGCCTTGAGGTGGAGTTGCCATATACAGATATGGCTAAGAAGAGAATAGGGTTTTATGAAAGAAATGGGTTTACATACAATAATTATCAGTATGTTCAGCCTGCTATTTCAAATGGGAGAAATCCTATCCCACTTAGAATAATGACCACAGAGAGTAGCTTGAATATTGAGGAATTCAATATGGTTAAAGAGTTACTATACAAGGAAGTGTATAGGGTTTCTACAAATTATATTGATGAGATATATCACATTAGATTAATTGAGGCAAAAGATAATAGTTCGATAGAACAGATAATTCGCTCTTGTCTTATAGAATATGGCGGTAATCATGAAGGTACAGCTTGGGCTGACCCTAATCTAGGAAGGTTTTCAGAGATTTATAGTAAAGCAGGTAACTCATATTGGGTGGCAGTAGATAAGAAAGATAATGTAGTTGCTGGTGTAGGCATAGGAGAGCTTGAAGGAATTTCTGAGGTGTGTGAGTTACAGAAAATGTATTGTCTGCCTGAAGTTAGAGGATTAGGTGTAGCGGATAGATTAATGGATGTTGCCTTGGAATATGCAAGGGATTACTACAAGAAATGTTACCTAGAAACCTTAGATA
>JAGAKD010000080.1 GCA_017625815.1 Lachnospiraceae bacterium
ATCTTCCACACCTTCTCTAATAGTGTAGGTATGATATCAAATCTTGCTATTAAGTTGGGTAGAAAACAATATAACAAAGCTACCAATGAACAAGAAAACAATTCACGTACATATACTTGCGAAGCTTGTACTATATTAACGGGATTGGAAATTGATGCCTGCAAAACAGGTATGCATCCTTATCTTAAATCCATACTTGAAGAAGCTAAAAAATTACACAATCCTTATATTATGGATTTTCTTCCTTCAATAAAGAGATTACGTTATATCTCTTTAAAGAATTTTAAGAAAAAAGAAAATGAGACGAATGAAGAGACATATGAATATGAGTACAAGGACAAATATAACAACAAGTTAACAGCCGCCAAAGCTGACAAAAACGGAACAGATAATTTGCAGCTACTTGCCTATTATTATATGGAGAAATGCGTAGAACTAAATGAGTCTTCTACTAAAGAAGCTTCAATAAAGAAAAACATTACAGGAGAGAAGGGATATCCTTTATTCAAGTTTGAACAAAGTGATGACTGGAAAGAAAAAATATGTGAAGGGGATGTCACATATCTGACAAATTTATATAAAGCCTACAAATATGTAGATAGAATTATTAGGGAGTATAAAAAGCAGTATTCTTCAAATGGTGACAGTAGAATGAAACGCTACATACTTAAAATTTGGTCACTGCAGGATGGAGATAACAAACAGAGTACTCTAACATATGGTAAAATATATCGAGATATCCTAATATATATTGGTAATGCATTAAGATTAAAGTCATACACGAATTTTACTGATTTACTTGAAGATTTCATCGAGTCGGATTGGCCATATCTTTATACTAAGAATGACAAACTAGAATTTTTATCCGCATTCCTGCTAATACCTATAGAGCAGCTTGACAAAGATCTCACTGAGCGTCTTTGTAATTTTGATTGTCGAGGTTACAATCTTCTCTATTTATTTATTAGAGAAGCTGACAAGATTGCCAATTTTATCAGTTTTAAAGATGCTGGTCAAAAACAGATAGAGACTGGTGATTTTCTCTTTGATACAAAAGATAAGCTTACTGAGGATGTTAAAATTTTGCTAAACCATATGCTCAATGAAATTGACAGCTCCCACGTAGATGCCAAAACTTGTCTATCCAAATATATTAAGGCAAAGATAAATGATCACTTTAATACACCTGATAAAGAGGATTATTTATTTAAGTTGTTATACTACATTAGTAAAACTGATTTGTCTCTAAATAATATCTTTTGGGACTATTACAACAAAGAAGATATTACAGATAAGATAATTGATAAGGAGGACACTAAATGCTCAATGAGATAAAAGAATACGAAGATTATACCAAAAAGCTGGCAACCTCTAAAAATCCACGCTTATCAACAAAAATCTTTTTTGTAAACTACAAAGGCAAGATTTCTTTCAAATGCACAGGTATAACTAGAGCTTTAACCACCATTGCTCGATACCACTTATTTAATGATAATACACATAAAAGTTATTACGACTTATCAAATGACGAGAAGAAAAAGCTACGAGAGAAAACAATAAAGGAACTTAATAAGTGGTGCTTTCAAAAAAATGGAATTTTGCAAAAATATTATTACAATTACTGTGATATAGAAAAACAAGAAGATATAAAATATTTAGAGGCCCTCTGGACTAACTTTAAAAATAATAAAAAGAAAAAGAATTCCTGGGGAGCAACCAACATATATATGCCTCTTACAATGAGTAGGTCTTCACTAAATGCCATTAATTTTCCTATCATAATAGCTGAAGCTATACGTAGTGGTCCACTTAAGACAAGATATCTTAAAATCAATAAAGATTTTGAAAAAAAGATATACATTCAGACTAAAGCCATGAGAACGAAAGCACAAGAAGAAGCACAAGAAGAAGCACAAGAAAAAACACCACAAAACGCACAACTGCTCTCCTCGTATATTGACAAGAATGGCAACTTAAGTACAAATGGTAAAAAATATAGAGACAAGTTTCTTAAGCAAATATGTGCGTATCTTTTAAACTCAAATAATTCATCAGATTATGTATATATAAATAAAACAGATTTGGCAAACTGGATGTCTTATCCTACTTTTGCCACAAAGGGTGCCAAGGAACAAATCGAATTTTTCTATGAGAAGGAGAATACTTCCGAAGAGGAGAATACATTTAATGCAAAACCTTTATATGAATACTCTGACAAAAAATGTCGTATTAATCAAAATCTTATTGAGGATTTAGGCATATCAATACTTGATAAAAATCAATTAAAAGCCTTAAAAAAAGATAACCATGATGATTACATTTTTTTCAAAGACAATGGTTCAGGAACTAATTCATTAGAGGAACTTACATTAAAAGAACTTTTAGAGGAACTTGGATTATAGGATTACACAAAAAGACCATCTCGCCCAACCCAGCGAGATGGTCTTCTTATTTTCCTCACCTTTTTTATTATACCAAGTGCAATAACTCCGGTCCAACAAGCATCATCATCCAAAATCCAAATATTGCAACAACTGCAATAAAATGTCCAAGCAACTTTTTAAGGATGGATTTTCCTGTCATAGACTTGTACTTATCTCTCACACCCATATAGTTTGTAAACCAAGCCACATAGGAAAGCATTCCACTAAAAATACAAACTCTCTCATATATATTCCATGGTCCCTCATAGTCAAAATCCATATGATACGCCACAAAAATCATGAAGAAATAACCTAGAGAAGCTATAACACTTTTCCAAAGCTTCTTTGTTCTAAATCCCGGAAGAGTATAATTCTTCTTTTTTGGTTTTTCTACTCTAGGCGCTCTTTTCCCAATAAGCTTTCCTATATCAATCATCATTTGCCTGTCAGTAGCATATTGGGTAGGACCATTCTCTGCAATATCCTTAAGTCCATCCCACAACTCTCCATCAAGCTCTGTTATACTCTTAAGCATCATAGCATCCATACAGCTTTTAAGTGTACTACAAGCTCCCTGTATATCCTTGCTTACATCAGCCTTAAGAAGATGCTTTTCTCCGCAATCAAAATCCACCAAGAAAACCTTTTGTTCCTTAGTATTCCCTTTTATAGCATCCATATTAACTAATATGTTGGTATCAGATATGGAACCATGGGTTATAGGATTTTTGCCCTTGTGAAGCTTCTCTAATATTATGCTGACCTCTCTAAATATAAGGGCGAGAGTATCTACAGACACAGCGTGGGACTCAATTATTTTTCTAAGAGTTGGACAATTAATAAATTC
>JAGAKD010000081.1 GCA_017625815.1 Lachnospiraceae bacterium
CCATAGCTACTTTGTATTGTCAAGTAGTTAAATCAAAATTTTTTATCACTATAGAAATCTTGTTTTTGAAAGGATTTTATTTTATAATTTGATACAGTTAGCTATTAGGAGGTTTTTCTATGTCAGAAGCATATTCAGATTTTGCCAGTGTTTATGATGAGCTTATGGATAATATCCCATACGAGGAATGGTTTGATTATCTAAGAAGCTTATTAAAAGAATACAACATAGATAAGGGAATTATTGCAGAATTAGGCTGTGGTACAGGTAGCATCACCGAGCTTATGGCACATGCTGGCTATGATATGATTGGTATAGACAACTCCACTTCTATGCTAGATATAGCAAACGAAAAGAAGGCAACCAACAACTCTTCATCCCTATATTTATGTCAGGATATGAGAGAATTTGAGCTTTATGGTACTGTAGCTGCTATAATCAGCCTATGTGACAGCATAAACTATATAACTGAACCAGATGATTTACTTCAGGTTTTTAAGCTAGTAAATAATTACCTTGACCCAAAAGGCTTATTCATTTTCGATTTTCACCCAAGACATTACTACAAGGAAATTGTAGCGGATACTACTATTGCAGAGGATAGAGATAACATAAGCTTTATCTGGGACAATTATTACGATGAAACTGAAAACATAAACGAGCTTTACCTTAGCTTATTTATCAAAGAAGATGATACCCAGGACTTGTACAGAAAGCACGAAGAGGTACATTTACAAAAGGGATATACTCTAGAAGAGATGAAAGCACTAGTTCAAGCCTCAGGGTTAGAGTTTGTGCAAGCATATGATGCTTTTACACACAAGGAAGCTACAGAGGACTGCGAGAGAATATATATTATAGCTAGAGAATCAGGTAAATAAAATACTATATGCAAATGCCCAAATTATACACATATGTATAGCTTGGGCATTTTTATAATCATTTTATTTTCTTGAATATATGTACCTTAGGTGGCGCAAGCCATCTCTAATGGTTCGCAGTTTTGATTTTCTATCATATTCACACCGCTTTAGTGGCACAGGTATTTCCTTAATTGTCATGTTATTTTTCGCTATCTCAGCTATTATTTCTGTGGCAAATTCCATACCATCTGTTTTAAATACCATCTTATTGTAGGCTTCTTTTGTAAAGCCACGTATTCCGCAATGAAAATCGTATATATTTACACCAAACCTTTTCCTGCCACAATAAGACAAGAATCTAACACCTAATTTATGAGATAAGGGCATAGCTCCTTTTTCTATTCCACCAGCATAACGATTGCCTATAATCATATGATACTCTCCATTAGCCAGAGGCTGATACATATCCATCAAATGATAAAAATCATATGTAGTATCACAATCTCCCATTATTATTACTCTTCCCTTAGCTTGTTCAAAGCCTGTTCTAAGTGCTCTCCCATATCCCTTTCTCGGCTCAGTCAAAACCTTTGCCCCATGTCCAATTGCCACCTTAGAAGATGCATCCGAAGAACCATTATCAACTACTATAACCTCTCCACATATAGAATTTTCTCTCATAAACCTTATGGCGTCATCTACAGAATATCCCACTGTACTCTCTTCATTTAGACATGGCATTACTATGGATAAATCAAGTTCTCTTTCTTCTTGCTTTTCCACGAGCAAACCACCTCCTATCTGTAAGAAGCTCCAATATAAGCACAACAGCAAGCACTGTAGCAAACTGTGCTCTATATGTAAAAAAGTAGTGTAAATAGGCGTGGTTATGTAGCACCATATATCTGATATAAGGTATCATTGCTATGACAAAATAAATCCAGATATAGCTCTTATCTTCTTTTTTTCCATAATAAACATATCCAATATAGAAGGCAAAAACTATAAGCATAATCCCAAGCATTGCCCCAAAACCACCATACTCAAATGGGAATAAACAACTAAGATTTCTTGTTACAGCACCCAAAATATACTGCACTGGATTAAGACCTAAATCCCCACCTATTCTTTCACCTATGTGTCCTGTTATGTATGGCATTACATTTTCCCCAAGAACTATGCTGGCTATAACCCACTTGCTAATCCACATTCCTGCGTATCCCACACCCCAAAGCAATATATTCTTACCCGAAAATACAAACATTTCTTTTAGGGTTGGTTTATCAGCCTGATTGCTTTTAAGCCAAATCAAAATAAGCAACGGAACAGTACAAGTAAGTGTCTCAGTTGTGAGGAAATCAAAGAAATTAGTTAGCATTCCTGCCACTAAAAAAACAAATCCCGTATACTTCCATTTATCTTTGTATCCAATACCTAACACCAATATGCTCATAAGCATCATAAGTCCATAGGTCCAAGTATATTCAAAAGAAAATGGCACAATCCACCCCGATGTCATAACTATGCCAATACCAACACCTGCTACAAGAGTATAAGCTTTTTTGAAAGCCAAAATACCTATAAGTAGGACTGCCATAACTCCTAAAACTATAGCATTAATTACATATATCTCCTCTACAGTAAAAAGCACCAATAAAGGTCTTAGTATAACATTAGAACCATGCCAATACCTAAGATACTGTTGGTTAGCCTCTAGCTCCTCAGAAACTGCCAACATAAGGTTATCATTTTCATTTTTTAAATCATTATGATAGTAGGAAGACTTAATTACTGATTCAACAGGTTTATCTTCATCATATTGATAGGCTATGGCAACCAGTATAGTATCTGCATATCTATCCACAATACTACCCTTTACCCCACCTATAGTTTCTTCAAATATCTCATTTTCCACATAGTATTGGGCAGAGCCATAAACATTTTCTTTAATTTTTTCCTGAGGAATAAGAGCTACTCCCACTAACAGCAAAAGGAGAACCGCTACAGTAATACAAAATACCAATATGTATTTTATTCCTTTGATAATTATGTCTTTCATAGCCAACGGTTCTCCTTTCATAAATTCAAATCATTTCTTCTTTTCGTTAATTATATTCCATAGATTTTTCTTGTGCAATAAAATGTTTAATCTACACTCTAAGGGATACAAAGCAATTATTCTACTTGATATAAAAAAGCTTTTAGCATATAATCAACACTAGTTATTTTATTTTGATGGAGGCAAATATGTCAGATTATATGATTAGAGGAATGGCCGCAAATAATCAGGTTAGATTCTTTGCCTGCAATTCCACTGAAACAGTAGAAAAAGCTAGAATCACTCATGGAACATACCCAGTAGTCACTAATGCTTTAGGCAGACTTCTTACCGGAGCAGCACTTATGGGTGCTATGTGTAAAAACGATACAGATGTGTTAACAATCAGAATACAGTGTCAAGGACCTATCCAGGGAATGCTTGTCACTGCTGATTCAAAAGGAAATGTGAAAGGATATGTAAGCGAAGCCGATGTAGAATTACCTGCAAAAGATGTTGCAAAAGCTATTGACCTTGGCGTAATGAGCGTTATTAAGGATATCGGCTTAAAGGAGCCTTATGTTGGTCAGACTCACTTAGTAAGTAGTGAGATAGCCCAAGACTTAACCTACTACTTCGTTACCAGTGAACAGATACCTTCTTCTGTGGCTTTAGGTGTTATGCTAAATAACGATGCTTCTGTCTCAAAGGCTGGTGGTTTTATTATTCAGCTTATGCCGTTTGCTGAAGATGGACTTATTACTGATTTAGAAAATCGTCTCAAGGACTTTTCTTTTACTACTCTTATGGAAAAGGGTATGGATATTGAAGATATAATTAATACTCTTTTTGAAGGATATGACGTTGTATTTACAGATAAGCTTCCTTGCGCTTATGTGTGCGATTGTAGCAAGGATAGAGTTGAAAAAGCTGTAATCAGTATGGGAAAAGCTGAAATTGCTTCAATGATTGAAGATAATGAACCTGTTGAAGTGGTGTGTGATTTCTGTCACACTAAGTATACCTTCTCACCTGAGGAGCTTATGAATATACTGATGAGTCAGAACAGGTAGCGAGAAACTCTCGCTACCTTCTTTTTTTCAATCTTTTTTCAATCTTTTATGTTATAATTAAACATACGTGGAGGTATAAATATGCGATTACTACTAGCTGAAGATGAAAAAAGAATGGCTCAAGCCTTGTGCGAAATACTTCGACTTGAAGGCTATGACGTGGATCATTATGACAACGGAAATGATACTCTGTTGGCTATAGAAAATGATATCTACGATATAATTATTCTTGATGTCATGTTGCCCGGCATGAACGGATATGATATCGCTAAGAATACTCGTCAAAAAGGCATCAACACACCAATACTTATGCTAACAGCTAAAGCAGAGTTAGATGATAAAGTAATGGGTTTAGACAGCGGTGCAGATGACTATCTTACAAAACCATTTATGACAAAGGAACTACTAGCCAGACTTCGCGCACTAAGCAGACGATATCTCAATACAACAAATGACATATTGAACTATGGCGACATCTCCGTGGACATAAATACTGCAACCTTATCTTGTAGAACCAATAGCCAAAGTATACGTTTAAGCGAAAAGGAACTCCACATACTTGAATACCTAATTGCCAACCAAGGTCAAATACTTACCCGTGAACAACTAGCTGTTAAAATTTGGGGCATTGAAAGTGATGCAGAGTACAACAACGTAGAAGTATATATGTCATTCACCCGAAAAAAGCTCTCATTTGTAGGCTCACAAACTGAGATTAAAGCTATTCGCGGAATCGGTTACGAATTGAGGTGTGATAATGTTTAAAAAATCCAGAAGAAAAATCGTTGCTGCCATTATGAGCATCTTAACCCTACTATGGGTTGGAACACTATGCGTAATCTATTTTTCTAGTTACATAGAAGTTTCCTCAAAAAATCAAGAAATGTTAAAGCTCCACGCAGAACAATATGTGTTAGGAAAACCTGCAAGCGACCCCTTTGATCCTATGAAGCCACTTCCGAACGATGGACCTCATATTGATAAAAATCATTTTAAGCTATCGACATTTTATACCGTTGCGATATCCTACGATAACCGAGTAATAGATATTCAAAACGATAAAGCAGCTGTCTATTCTGACGAAGAACTTGAAA
>JAGAKD010000082.1 GCA_017625815.1 Lachnospiraceae bacterium
CTGTGCAGTACCTGTCTTTCCAGCAACAGATACATTGACTCTATTGATAAGTGCACTTTGTGAGGTTTCATATGCAATAACATTTCTCATACCTGTATGCACAGAATTCCAGATGGAAGTATCAACATCAATTGTATTTCTAACAGTAGCCTGATTGTCCATCAATACATTTCCCTGATAGTCTGTAACCTTATCAACGAGGGTTAAATTATAACAAGTTCCACTGTTTGCTATGGTTGTAACATATCTAGAAAGCTGAATTGGTGCATATGAGTTACGACCCTGACCAATAGCACTTCGTACAGCATCATTATCAGATACAGTTGGACTTATCTCCGGCACTTCTACTCCGGAAACATCTGTTAAACCGAATTCATCAGCGTATTGTCCAAGAAGCTCTATACCCTTTGAATCTTCGTATTGACCGGCGCTATTTCTTGATAATTCATATCCAACGTTATAGAAGAATATATTACAAGAATTACTAATGGCCCCTTCTACGTTTAGTGTTCCATGTCCTGCTGGGTATATCCAACATTCTGGTTCTTGGTCTATCTTGTCGAATGGTCCATTACAATAAAAATATGAATCTGTAGTAATGACACCTTCGTTAAGTCCAGCAACTGAAGATAATATCTTATACGTTGAACCTGGTGCTGTTTTTTGTTGTGTAGCTCTATTGATAAGAGGCATTGTTTTATCGTTTAGAAGTCTATTATAGTACTCAGCATTTACTTCATTTGCTAAATAGTTATTATCATAGCTTGGATAAGAAACCATAGCTAAAACATCACCATTATTAACATCGGTTATAACAACTGAGCCGGAACAAGGTGCAAGTGCAAGCATGTCTGGAGTTATTTCTAGATCTTTAATCTTTCTATACATAAATTCATATGGACCATATAATCCATTTTTGAATTCTTCGTATTCAACGTCACCCTCTTCGTTTAAAACTTCTTGTTCATAAAGCAAATCTACCACATCATATCCTGATATTTCACCAGATTGTATCATACTCTTTATTATAAGTTTGTCGAATTCAGTATCTAAATTAAGATAATTTATAATATAATCACAAAGAAGATTATATATCTCATCAGTATCGTAGTAATCGCTCTCAGCTTCAAAGGATGATATGTCTATCGCTTCTACACTAATAGCATACTTTAGGTAATGCTCTAAAGAAGTAACATTGTTAGTATAATCTATAAATTCTTTGTCTGTATTAGATATTAATGAAGTATTAAATATGCCATTAGCACTTAAAACTTCACATATATACTCCATATAATTTTGATATTCAACTGAAAGTTCTGATAAAGGGGTAAAATCCTTTGTCAAAATATTGTCTATAGTTGTAAGTGTTTCTTCTTTGTTGGCTGTATAGCTGTTATATATGCTTTTTTCTGTTACAGATGCATCTTGTAATCCCATATCATATATAGACAGATAATTGTTATCGAATAAGCCAAAATAAACTGATGTTATAGGAATTTTGTTATCTTCATCAGTTACAGTATTTTGATTAACTAAGCTGGCTAAAAGAATGGCTGCAATTTCTTTTTCCAATGTATCATAAGCATACTTTTGTAAGTCAGCATCAATGGTTAAGTAGACATCATTACCGGCTTGGGCAGGTGTATTTTCTACTCTTTCAATGATTTTACCTAAATTATCAACATACATAGTCTCAGATCCGTTTGTTCCTCTTAGGTATGCTTCATAGTACTGTTCAATGCCGGTTTTACCCACAGAATCCTTGTTGGTGTATTTTGCACTATCAGGTAGTCCTGCATTGTATTTTTCTAGTTCTTCGGCTGAAATAGTGCCTGTGTATCCTAAAACATGAGCAAAATATTTTGCATCGTTATATTTTCTTAAAGATTTAACTGTTATATCAATTCCAAGTAATTCATCACTATATTCTGTTATTGCTGCATTACTCTCTTCGCTTATATTATAAGCAAGGGTTACCGGCAAATATTGCTGGAAACGATTAAGCCATAGCTTATATCTACAACCAAGTATAAGCAATGCATCTTCTTTAGAATATTCTGATGATATTTCAAATACTTTTTCTGATAAATAGGTAACAACATCTGCTGCTGTTGAATTTTTTTGTTCATCAGTTAAATCATCAAAGGAATTAACTGAGTAGACATTTTTTAAAAAATTCTTTAATCCAGTATCACTGACTGTGAATTTATATTCACCCTTTTCATCTATTTGAATAGGAAAATCTAAATAAAGCTCATCATTATTTGTTTGTAAAATTTGAATGGTATCATAAAGAATTTGATTTTTTAATTGGTTCTCACTTATACCTAATTCTTCAGCTTTAATAGAAAGTCCTGGATTATTACTGTAGGTAACAGAATATGATAATTCATTATAAGCAAGGAGTTTTCCGTTTCTATCATATATATTTCCACGGACTGCTTCAATGGTAAGATTTTTTTTGGATTTGTATATGAAGTTGTTTAAATGTTCTTCACCTTCTTTGATTTGGAGGGTGAAAAGTCTATTTATAAGAATAGAAAAAAGAACGATGATAACCACAGTAACAGGAAATAATCTGTGCTTAACATAGTCTAATATTATTTCTTTTATTGACTCTAAAATTTCGCGAATCATATAATATCCTTTCCTTCCGCCTTTCTTTTAAGGCGTTTATTTACAAAAACATAGAATTTGTAAACAATAATGGTAAGTAATGTTGTGCTTAAGGTCTCTGGTAATATAATATCTGTTAAATAATCACCAAAGTTTAAGTGGTTATTTAAGAAAAAGAAAATAATATAAATAATAGTGTTAAAAACAAGTTCATCCACAATGATAACAATTAATGGAAGTAAAACATCTTCAATGATGTAATTCTTATGAAAGAATCCATTAGTGTAACCTATAATCATGTATACAAACATATATGGACCTAAGACGGTGGAAAACATACAATCAGCTAGAAAACCACAGAAAAAGCCAACTAACAGTCCTTCTTTTCTACCTCTCATAAGTCCAAAGGACATGGTAAGAATAAGCATTAAATTGGGTGTAATGCTACTGATATTATGAAAGCCAAATACTGTTGACTGTAATATAAAATTTATAATTATAAGTAATCCTAGAGTAATTACACGTCTCATGTATGGCTCCTTATATCAAACTTCTAGTTATAAATACTGAATTTTTCGTCTGTTATAATTAATACGGTTTCAATGTTTGTAAAATCTACAGTGAGAGTTATATATGCAGTCTTTGTTAGATTGTTTGAATCATAACTTATGTCAGACACATATCCTATTGTTAGACCCGAATGGTATCTGTCAGATATATTCGATGTAACAACCTTGTCTCCGATATTAACCTTTGCGTCTTTATCAATATTAGTAACGGCCAGACAACCCTCTTGATATTGATTTAAATTACCTTCTACAGTGCATAGTGCATTAGATGGTAAAATTTTGGCACTTATCTTAGAACTATCATCAATAACAGCTCTAACCTTGGAATATTCGTCATAACATTCAACTATTATTCCTGCTAAGCCATCACCACACATTACATTAGCACCTACAAACATACCATCTTCTGTTCCCTTATCAATATAAAAAACAGAAAACCAAGAGGATGAATCCTTGGCAAATACATTAGCTGCTGTCTTATTGTAATCTGGATACAGCTCATCTAATGCATATAACTCTTGTAATGTTTCTAACTCTGCAAGCTGATTTTGATACATAGCTATATCAGTCTGATAAGCTTCAATCTGCTCTTTGAGTTCAGCGTTTTCCTGGTTAAGCTCTTCTATTGTATTAAGATTTTCAATCTTAGAATCTGTCCACAATCCAATTTCATTAATACCTTGCTGTAGAGGTGCCATTAATTTGTTAGTAAAATTCTTTATTGCGGCAACCTGATCTCTAGCAACAAATGACATTATAAAAAACAATATGCAGATGATAGTTAATGTGAGTAATAGATATTTGGGATTTATATCTTTACGCTTATCGAATTTCATTATATTATTCCTCTCTCTGCCATACTAAAATAACTACCATTACCAACAATTATGTGATCTGATAGTCTGATGTCTAATAGTTTTCCTGCCTCAATTATGCGCTTTGTAATACATATATCATCATTGCTAGGGTTAGGTATACCTGATGGATGATTATGTACTAAAATGATGCGTACAGCGCTATGTTTTAAAGCTTCTATAAAAATATCCCTAGGTGATATTAGGGCTTGATTGACGAGACCCTCTGAAATAAGAATCTCCTTTATAAGCATATGTGATGAGGAAAGAAGCATTAAATACACTCTCTCCTTTGATAGAAATTTACATTTTTCCATATAATACTTTGCAATAGTTTGCGGGTTATCATAGCATATAGACATCTTAAGTCTAGAACAATTGATTCTACCTGCGAGAGCTGAAATACCCATTAGCTGCGTGGCTTTTGTGTTTCCAATTCCTTTAATAGCAAGATAATCCTCTCTTTGTAGATAGTTAAGTCCCAATATCCCCTTATGTATAGGATGGGCATTGAGGATTTTATTTGCTAAGTCTATGGAACTTTCTTCTTGGGTGCCATTCTTAATGATAACAGCCAAAAGCTCAGCGTCACTTAGAGAATCTATCCCTTTTTCTATAGCTTTTTCATATGGTCTTTCACAGTATGCTAAATCTTTTATTAAATTACTCATTTTTCTCCTTTCACCTCTCCAGGTGCATAGAAAAATGATTAAAGCTTCTTATAAATTATTATACCGATAATAATACCGATAATACTTGCAATATTAATTGTAATTGTAAGTCCAAAGGTAAATACCATTATGCCTAAATCAAGAACAACTGGTGATGATAAGCCAAAGGTTTGTCCGTATGCAAGCCAACTAAGCCAGCTAACATTACGGCATAAATGGCCTAAAAATCCGCCTAATACAATACCGCTAAGTAAAATTAATAATAATGTCCATTGGTTTTTATTTGCTGCGCCAGCCATAAATTACCTCCTAAAAATATATGTGTTAAGTCTACCATACTATAAGGCCTTTTTCTACAATTTTCTGGAGGGACATCATTATACCAAACTTGGCATGTTCGTAGGTAAGTCCTCCCTGAAAATATACAGCATAAGGCTCTTTCATTGGTGCGTCTGCGCTAAGTTCTATAGATGCACCTGATACAAATGCTCCAGCTGCCATAATTACTTGACTATCATATCCTGGCATGTCCCAAGGTACAGGTGTTACATAGCTATCTACAGGGGCTGCAGCTTGAATACCTTCACAAAATGCCTGAATAAGCTCTGGTTTTCCAAATTCAACAGCTTGTATAATATCATATCTATCTTCTGTTGCATTTGGAACAGTCTTAAATCCAAGCTTTTCATATATATTTGCTGCAAATATAGCACCTTTAAGCGCTGATGCTGTAACAGTTGGTGCCATAAAAAGTCCCTGAGCTATATTTCTTGTTACACCAAGTGATGCTCCTACTTCTTTACCTAGTCCAGGACTTGTGAGTCTATAGGCACAATTATCAATACATTCTTTTGTGCCACATATATATCCCCCTATTGGAGCTAATCCACCACCTGGATTTTTGATAAGAGAACCAACAACCATATCAGCTCCAACCTCTGATGGTTCTATGGTTTCAACAAATTCGCCGTAACAATTATCTACCATACAAATTACGTCAGGCTTAATTCCCTTTATGAAGCTTATAACCTCTCCAATTTGTTCTACTGAAAGAGTTGGTCTCACATCATAACCTTTTGAACGCTGTATTTCTATAAGCTTTGTTTTTTCATTTATATTTGCTTTAATAGAATCATAGTCAAAGCTACCGTCTGGCAATAAATCTACTTGTCTAAATGTTATACCAAACTCTGCAAGAGAACCTTTTGACTCTCTAACACCTATAACCCCTTCTAAGGTATCATATACCTTTCCTACAGGGGAAAGAATCTCGTCACCAGGACGAAGATTTGCGGAAAGCGCTATGTATAAAGCGTGAGTTCCGCAGGTGATTTGCTGTCTGACTAATGCTTCTTCTGTACCGAACACCTTAGCGTATATCTCTTCTACAGCCTCACGACCTGAATCATTGTAACCATAACCAGTTGTTCCGTTTAAGTGTTCCTCTGCAAGTCTTGCTTCTTGCATAGCTTTTAAAACCTTAATCTGATTGTATTCTGCTATATTGTCAATATCTTTGAATCTATCTTCTAATCCAGCTTCGATATCTGAACAAAAGTCATAAACCTTTTCGTCAATACCTAAGCTTAAATAGTAGTCCTTTAATGTTGTTTTACTCATATTTCCTCCAGCTTCATATTACAAAATGTATATTTAATGTGTGATTTATATAATCTTTTTATCAACCAATATATCTTTGATAAAATCTAGCTGACTTGTTGTAGATGTATATTTATCCTTGTCAAGCCAAATAACATCTCTTTCTCGTTTGAACCAAGTTAGTTGGCGTTTGGCAAAATGTCTTGTGTCACGTTTTAATATGTATATGGCTTCTTCTAATGATATTTCACCTCTTAAATATGCGAATATCTCCTTGTAACCAAGTCCTTGCATAGAGACCATATCCTTTGTAAGATTATAGTTTTTTACCAATTCATCAACTTCTTTTAAAAGTCCTTGTTCTAACATAATATCAACTCTTTTGTCAATTCGCTGATATAATATGCTTCTGTCACAATTTAGTACAAAGTATGCAAAATTGTAAGGTGACTCATTTTGACGCTCTGTAGCGTTATGAATTGATATTTTTTCACCAGTTTGGTGATAGTATTCTATAGCTCTTATTACTCTTTTGCTATTATTGTAGTGAATTGCCTCTGCTGATTCTGGGTCGATTTCCTTTAACATATCGTGAAGGTAAATAGGTCCTTCTTTTGCAAGGAGCTCCTCTAGAGTACTTCTATATCCATCATCTTCATTTTCAGTAAAATTAATGTCATATAGTACTGATTGTATATAAAATCCTGTACCGCCTGCAATAATTGGAGTTTTGCCTCTTGAAATAATATCTTCAACCGCCTGCTTGGCCATAGTTTTAAAGGTTGCAACGTTAAAACTTTCTGTTGGTTCTAAAACATCAATTAAATGATGTGGTATACCTTCCATTTCCTCACTTGATATTTTGGCAGAGCCAATGTCAAAGTGTTTGTATACTTGTATGGAATCGGCAGAAATTATTTCTCCATTTATCTCTTTGGCAAGCTTGATGGAAAGCTCCGTTTTTCCTACAGCAGTAGGTCCTGTTATAATTATTAAATTACCCTTCTTTTCTACTGCCATAGCTGTTGGCTCCTTTTATAATACTCGTTTAAATTTCTTTTCTAATTCCTTTTCGCTCATGGATATGATGGTCGGTCTTCCATGAGGACAGGTATATGGATTATCCAATTTAAGCAATTGATCAACTAAAGCATCGGCTTCAGCTGCTGAAATACGCATATTACCTTTTATAGCAGATTTACATGCCATCGTTGCTAATTTTTTAACAAATAAATCGTTGGACATGTATGTAGTATTATTAATAAGAGAATTAACAATCTCCATAAACATAGACTTTTCATGTAATCCATATAAATTGCTAGGAACAGCATTTATCTTAAATTCATTGCCTCCAAATTCTTCAATATCGTAACCTATCTTCATAAATAAGTCATAATTATCAAGAATTGCCTGGCGTTCAGTATAAGACACTGTCACAATCATAGGAGGCATTAACTGTTGAGAAAGAATTTCCTTATTTTTTAAGTTTTCCAACAATTCTTCGTATTTTACTTTTTCGTGAGCTGCATGTTGGTCCATTATATATAAGTTATTGTCATATTCGATTAGCCAATATGTACCAAACACCTGTCCAATTAGACGATGCTTTGTTCTTGCTTTTTCGGTAAGAAAATCATCATCAAACAAAGTAGCTTGTGATGTCTTTTCGGTGTTATAAGCAGCTATAGCTTTTGCCACAGTGTGACTTACTTCCTGCTTGTTATCCTTTAATGTATTTGTTTTTTTCGCATCTTCTTTTTTGATATCATCTGTGTTGACTGATTTTTCATTGTTGACTGATGAAATACCTTGTTCTGACTTAGATGGTGTATATTCAACGCCCTCTTCTTTCAATAAGTTTAGTGCAATATTATCACTTTTTTCTTCTTTGCTTTCGTTTTCAGCCTTTTTTAATTCTTCAAGAATCTTATATGATGGACTATATTTATCAGCACCAAAGTTAGCTTGAGGCTTCATAGCCATTCTTCTGCTAACCTCATATGGTTCAGCTGGTTTGACCTTTTTTTCTTCTGTTTTTGTTTTTTCTGTATCTTTGTTATCTTTTGTAATTTCCTTTGGGATAATTTCCTTGTGATTAAGAGCATCTCTAACAACTCTGGTAACAGCCTCAAATAGTTCCTTTTCATTATCGTACTTGAATTCCATCTTTGTAGGATGAACATTAACATCTATTCTATCTGGCGGAAGTTCAATATACAGTACTGTGAAAGGAAATTTGTGTTGCATTACAAAGGTTTTATATCCCTCTTCTATAGCCCTGTTTATTATATTGCTTTTTATATATCTATTGTTTATAAAATAGTTTTCTAAACCTCTATTACCCCTTGATATATAAGGCTTGCCTATATATCCGGTTATATTTATTTCTCCCCAGGAATCTTCTACTTTTATGAGATTTGAAGTAATATCTCTTCCAAATAGCTGATATATAGCATCTTTAGGATTGCCATTTCCAGAGGTTTCTATCTTGGTTTGACCATTTGTAATAAGTCTAAAGGAGATTTCTGGATGAGAAAGAGCAAGCTTTAAAACCAAGTCTTGTATATAAGAGCCTTCTGTCATAGGCGTCTTAAGAAATTTCTTTCTAGCTGGTGTATTGTAAAAGAGATTTCGAACAATAATTGTGGTACCATTAGGTACTCCAACCTCGGTAAGTTCTACCTCAAGTCCACCATGAATAGTATACTTAACACCAGTGATAGAATCTTCTGTTTTGGTTACCATCTCAGTTTGAGATACTGCAGCTATAGTAGATAAAGCCTCTCCTCTAAATCCTAAGGATGTAACACCCTGCAAATCTTCTGCTGTTTTAATCTTGCTTGTTGCATGACGAAGATAGGCAGTTTTTACTTGGTCTTTTGGAATACCAATGCCATTATCTGTTACTCTTATGAAGCTAAGTCCACCTTCTTTTATTTCCACAGTTATCATTGTTGACTTTGCATCTATGGAATTTTCAAGAAGTTCTTTTACAACAGATAATGGTCGCTCAATGACCTCTCCTGCTGCAATTTTATCTATTGTGGCTTTATCCAATAGCTTAATCATACTTTTATCCTTTCAATCTATCCTGTAACTCCTGTAAATAAAGCATAGCCTTTAACGGAGTCATATTGTTTAAATCCATAGTTTTCAGTTCGTTTGCTATTGACATCTCAATAGGTGATGAAAATAATGACATTTGATCATAAGAAGGTGTGTTATCCTTCTTGTTTTCACCAACAGAAATAGATTTTGCCTTAGTTGCAATATCCGAGTCAACAAGCTCAGCGCATATTTCCTTTGCTCTATCTAGAACTTGATTTGGTACTCCTGCAAGTCTTGCCACCTGAATACCATAGCTTCTGTCTGCGCCACCTTTTATAATTTTACGCAAGAAGGCGATATTGTCACCATCTTCCTTTATGGCGATGCAATAGTTATTTACAGATGATAATTTACCTTCTAATTCTGTAAGCTCGTGATAATGAGTTGCAAATAAGGTCTTAGCACCTATTATGTCTTTGTCCGCAATATATTCCACAACTGCCCAAGCTATACTTAAACCATCGAAGGTGGAGGTTCCACGTCCGATTTCGTCTAGGATAATAAGACTTTTTGAAGTTGCATTTCTAAGAATATTTGCCACCTCATTCATCTCTATCATAAATGTTGACTGGCCTGATGCTAAATCATCTGAGGCACCAACTCTAGTAAATATACGGTCACATAGTCCTATATCAGCATAACCAGCTGGTACAAATGAACCAATCTGTGCCATAAGTACTATAAGTGCTGTTTGACGCATATAAGTAGATTTACCTGCCATATTAGGACCTGTAATAATGGAAATTCTGCTTTCCACATTGTTCAAATATGTGTCATTTGAAACAAAGCTTCCTCCGGCGAGAACCTTTTCAACTACAGGATGTCTGCCATCTTTTATATCAATTACACCATCTTCATTTATAGATGGTCTAATATATTTGTTTTTTTCTGCTACATGAGAAAGTGATGCCAATGCATCAATCTCAGCAATGTAATGAGCCATTTTCTGAACTCTAGTTAAGGCTTTGCCTAAAGTATCTCTTAACTCTACATAGGTTTCGTACTCTAAGGCATATAACTTATCCTCAGCACCAAGAATAGTGCTTGATAAATCATTTAACTCGTCTGTAGTATATCTCTCTGCATTTGCCAAGGTTTGCTTTCTAATGAAATAGTCTGGAACCATATTTTTAAAGGAATTTGTAACTTCAAAATAGTAATCAAAAACCTTATTATATTTAATTTTTAGGTTCTTAATTCCTGTGGCTTCTCTTTCTTTTGCTTCAAGATTAGCAATCCAGTTCTTGCATTCGCTCTTAGCCAGCTTTAAGTCATCGATTTCTTTCATATAGCCAGCTTTAAATATTCCACCCTCTTTTATAGCTATAGGTGGCTCTTCTTCTATTGAAGCATCAAGAAGCTGATATAAATCTTCTAATATATCAAAATCCTGATAAATATCTGCAAATCTATCCGCATCAAGCTCTGTGAGCAAGTTCTTAATATCAGGCAAATATCTTATGGAATTTTTAAACGCCAATAAATCTCTAGGGTTAGCTGTTTTAAGAGATATTCTTGTCATAAGTCTCTCTAAATCATATATGGAATTAAGATATTCCCTAAGCTCTTCTCTGGTTATAATTGACTTATTAAGTGCCTCAATTGAGTCAAGACGAGCTTCTATCTGCACCTTAGATAATAGTGGTTGCTCCACATATTCTCTAAGCTTTCTCGCTCCCATTGCAGTCTTTGTCTTATCGAGAACCCATAAAAGAGAGCCTTTCTTTTGTTTATCTCTAAGTGTTTCGGTAAGTTCTAGATTACGTCTTGTCGAAGAATCAATAATCATATATTCATCTACTGAATAAAGTTCAATATGATTAATATGATCAAGACTGTTCATCTGTGTGTCATAAAGATACTGTAGCATTGCACCAGACGAAACAACAGATTCCGGATAATCTTTTAGACCTAATCCTTCTATACTTGATATATGGAAGTGTCTTTTTAAGGTTTGTTCACTTGTATCATAGTCAAAATAATGGCTTGGAGCCTCTGTGGTACTAATTTTAAGCTTATCTACAACATAAAATATATCTATACCAGAGCTCATAAAGGTATCTTGGTATATTATCTCTGATGGTTGATATTTGTTAATCTCGTCTATAACCTTATCTGCGCTGGATATGTGGCTGGTTTTAAATGTACCTGTTGATATATCTGCAACGGAAATACCATATGTAAAATTATAGAAAGATATACTCATAAGGTAATTGTTTCTACCTTCTTCTAAAAGCTCTGTGGACATATTGGTTCCTGGCGTAACAATTCTTACAACTTCACGCTTAACCAATCCTTTAGCTAGCTTTGGGTCTTCAACCTGCTCGCCTATAGCAACCTTGTATCCTTTTTCGATTAGACGATTGATATATACGTCGGCAGCATGAAAAGGAACGCCACACATAGGCGCTCTCTCTTCTAGTCCACATTCCTTTCCTGTAAGAGTAATTTCTAGTTCTTTTGAGGCAGTTATAGCGTCCTCAAAAAACATCTCATAGAAATCTCCTAATCTATAAAATAAAATACAATCCTTATATTTTTCTTTTGTTGCAACATATTGCTCCATCATTGGAGAAAGCTTTGCCACATTATCACCTCAACTATACTAATTCAGCAGCCCATTCTAAGGCAGCATCTATATTTTCTCTAAAGTTAATCTCTCCTACTTTTTCAACAAATCCAGCTTTCTTCATCATACTATAAGGCTGTTCATTTACATGTGAAAGGATTAGAGTCACATTCTTTTCTTCGCAGGTCTTGTATACCTTTTCAAGAGTATTAAGCGCTGTAATATCCATAGCAGGAACACTTCTCATACGAAGAACAATAACCTTGACATCATCATTTACAGATATATCAAGGAATTTGTCTGCTGCACCAAAGAACATTGGTCCATCAATTTCATAAACAAGGGTATGTTCCGGTACTTCTTTTAAACCAATATGCATTGGATCATTTTCTCTATTGTCGTCGTAACCGTTTATGTATGTCCAGTTTCTAACACTTGATACATCTGACATTCTCTTGATAAATAAAAGAGATGCAAGTACTATACCAACCTCAATTGCTACAACAAGATCAAATATAACTGTTAAGAAGAATGTAACAAGCATAACTGATACATCACTCTTTGGAGCATGCTTAATAAGATAGAAGAACTCCTTCCAATCACCCATATTGTAAGCTACAACTATAAGTATAGCTGCAAGAGTTGTCATTGGTATCATGGCTGCAAGTGGCATAGCTAATACTAAAATAATTAAGAGTACAATAGCGTGAACCATACCTGCTATAGGCGTACGACCACCATTCTTTACGTTGGCAGCAGTTCTAGCGATAGCACCTGTAGCTGGAATACCTCCAAATAAACCAGATGCTATATTACCAACACCCTGTCCAATAAGCTCCATATTAGATCTATGACGACTATTAATCATACCATCAGATACTACACAAGAAAGAAGTGATTCAATACCTGCAAGTATTGCTATGGTAAATGCGCTAGGTAACAGCTCTCTAATCATGGCAAAATTAACATCAGGTATCTTTGGTGTTGGTATCTTTGATGATAATTCACCAAACACACTACCTATTGTAGCTGTTTCAAGTGGAGTAAACTTAACAATAAGTGTAGCCACAATAATAGCAACAAGTGAGCCTGGTACTACCTTTGAAATCTTAGGCATAACTATAAGAATAGCCAAAGAAATAACACCAATAATCACTGTGTCTCTATCTAGGGTTGATATATGCTTGCCATATTCCTTGCATTTGTCAATGAATTCAGATGGAACAGCTCCCATATCAAGGCCAAGAAAATCCTTAATCTGACCAGCGAAAATACCTACAGCTATACCAGCGGTAAATCCTGTGGTTATTGTAAATGGAATATATTTAATAAGACTTCCAAATCTAATAAGCCCCATAATTATAAGTATTATACCAGCCATAAGTGTAGCTACAGTAAGACCAGCCATACCGTGCTCTACCACAATACCATATATAATTACAACAAAGGCTGCGGTTGGACCACCAATCTGCACACGGCTACCGCCCAAAAATGAAATGAAAAATCCTGCAAATATAGCAGTATATAATCCCTGCTCTGGTGTAACACCTGAGGCAATTGCAAGAGCTATAGACAGTGGTAATGCAATAATTGCAACAATAATTCCTGCAACAATATCCTTTACAAATTGTTTCTTGTCATAGGTTTTCATTACTGAAAACAACTTTGGTTTAAGCTTATTCATCTTCTTTTATCCTTTCACCTATAAAATAAAATCCCCTACACTGTAATAGTTTTACTTTTACATTTTCCCCAATAAGTGAACTGTCTCCTTCAAAATGTACTGTGACATTTTCCTCGGTTCTTCCTGTAACCAACTTTTTATCTTGATGATTTAATTCTTCAACCAATACATCCTTGATTGATCCCTCAAATCTTTTGGTTCTTTCGCTAGATATTTCATTTACTTTATTTAAAAGTCTTCCAAACCTATCCTTTACTACCTCGTCAGAAATTTGATTAGGCATAATTGCTGCTGGCGTACCAGTTCTTTTTGAATATATAAAGGTAAATGCCTGATCATATCTTACCTTTTCAACAATATCCATAGTGTCAAGAAAATCCTCTTCTGTTTCCCCAGGGAAACCAACGATGATATCTGTAGTAAGAGAAATATCTGGCATAGCCTTCTTAATCTTATCTACAAGCTGAAGATACTGTTCTTTTGTATATCTTCTGTTCATCTTTGTTAGAATATCTGTTGAACCGGATTGAACTGGAAGATGTAAATGCTTACATATCTTAGGCTCCTTTGCCATAACTTCGATTAGTTCGTCTGATAAGTCTTTTGGATGACTTGTCATAAAACGTATCCTTTCAAGACCATCAACTTGACAAACCATTGAAAGAAGTTTTGGGAATGTAACCATATCTTCTGAAGCAACTTGCTCTATTTTACCATCAGTATAATCAAAAACCTTGCCATAAGAGTTAACATTTTGTCCGAGTAACATTATCTCTTTAACTCCATTAGCTACTAATGACTTAATCTCTGCGATTATATCCTCTGGTTTTCTGCTTTTTTCTCTTCCTCTAACGTAGGGAACAATACAATAGCTACAAAAATTATTGCAACCAAACATAATATTGACCCCAGTTTTAAATGCATATTTTCTTTTGGTTGGAAGATTCTCCACTGAGGTGTCGCTTTTTTCTAATACCTCAATTACTCTTTTGTTAGTACTTAAATTCATATATACCAGCTCGGCAAGCTTGTATATGTTATGAGTACCAAAAACTATATCAACATAAGAATACTTTTTCTTGATTGTTTCAACTACATGGTCTTCCTGCATCATACATCCACATAAAGCGATAATCATATGTGGATTTTTTGATTTTAGATTTTTAATATGGCCCAAATGTCCATACAGCTTTTTATTTGCGTTTTCTCTTACAGTACATGTATTAAAGATTACAAAGTCGGCTTTTTCGTCTTCCACCTCTTCATAACCCATAGCTTCTAGTATTCCTTTTAGTTTTTCGGAATCATGAGCATTCATCTGACATCCAAAAGTCGTCACGCAATAAGTAAGCGTTCTGTTTGCTTCGGTTTTTTTATCTAAAATAAGCTCTTTGCACTTATTCATAAAATAGTATTGTCTGTCAGGTTCTAGCTCAGGAATATTATTAAAATCCATAGATAAATTCCTCTCTAAAAATAATCAAACTTTAACTAAACTATTATAAGCCACAAGAGGTATTTTTTCAACAAAAAAAGTTGCCAGCTATACAAACCGGCAACTTCAGGGTATGGAAATGATTGTATTTACTGTGGGGCTGCATAATATGGAACCACTAATGAGCCACCACTATAAATCTTGTCGCTAGTTAAGTTGTTGATACTCTTAACTTCTTTGATATATTCCTCTATGGAATGATACTCTTCTGATATGTATTCTTCTGCAATAGACCATAAAGTGTCATCACACTCAACTTCAATAACCTTAAAGTACTTCTGGTTTACTGTAGATGCATCTACATGTCCTGCTTTGTCTTCAGCGCTTAGGAAGAACACACCTAAAATCATCATGATAATAGCTGCTCCAATAATTAATCTAAAGTGTCTATGAATAAATGAAACTGTTTGTTGTAATACCATAACTCTACCTCCTTGAACATCTGTTCGTTTAACTGTTTTTATTATATCGAATACTTGTTCGGATGTCAATATCTTTTTCGAACAAATATTCGTTTTCTTAAGAATGGGCCCCTTTTCTTAACTTAGTGTTATAGTACCACACATAAAGTCCTATAAAACTCTCTTTTGTTTACACATTTAACTAAAAAAAATATTTATTATAATTAAAATCCTTTCATATATTGCAAAGTCAATCTACATTCATTTATAATGATACATATTTTAGAATTCTAGGAGAATATTATGCAATTACAGAAGCTACTTAGTCACACAAGACGTGCAATAGATACATATGGAATGATTGAAGAAGGTGATAGAATTGCAGTTGGTATATCTGGTGGAAAAGACAGTCTAACACTTTTATATGCCTTAGCTAATCTTAGACGTTTTTATCCAAAGTCCTTCGAGATTATCGCTATCACTATAGATTTAGGATTCCCGGGCTTTGAAACAGAAGCTATAAGTAAGCTATGTGAGGAATTAAACGTAGAATATTATGTAGAAAAGACAGAAATATATGATATTATTTTCAATCATAGAAAAGAAAGTAATCCTTGCTCTTTATGTGCAAAGATGCGAAAAGGTGCTTTAAATGACAAGATTACAGAATTAAAATGCAACAAAATCGCATATGCTCATCATAAGGACGATATAATCGAGACATTTTTTATGTCTCTTATATTTGAGGGAAGAATTCATACATTCTCTCCTATTACCTATCTTGATAGAAGCAAGCTAACACTTATTAGACCTTTGATGTTTTGTGGCGAAGGAGAAATAAAATCCTTTGAAAATATTATGAATCTACCAGTAGTTAAAGCAAAATGCCCTGCTGATGGATACACTAAACGAGAATATGCAAAACAACATATACGAGCTTTAGAACTTGAAAATCCAGGTTGTAAAGAAAAAATCTTTGCTGCTATACAAAGAGCCAACCTGGATGGTTGGCCACTGCCAATTCCACATCACAGATAATAATGTATAATAAAAGGATTTGCCTAGTCCCTGCTAGACAAATCCTTTTGTAATCCTCTTAAATAATGAACCATAGCCCCAGCTTCTGGTTTAATAAAGAATTCTTTATCTAATTCTTCATATTTAAAATTCATGGGGTGACCATTTTCTATTCTATCTAGATATACTTTTAACTCAGAAAATCTCATGTAATAAAATTTATTTCGAGCTGTAAACATAACAATAAGAAAGCTTATGCCATTTTGAGACTCAAAATCCTCCATAAACTTCACTTGGTGTTCATGAATATTTCTAAGGGAAAAAGTATCCACAGCACACTCTTTGGCGTCAAAACAAATAGGAACACCTTGTACTACCCCTATGTAATCCACCGTTGAATCCTTTTCAAAATATGCAAGGGAAATATTGCCGTTTTCCTTGTCGATTTTTACTGGTGTAATAGGTGTTGGTATCTTTTGTACCAATCCTAGCCCCTTTTCTCTATATAATTCGTTAGTATGGTTTATAAGCTCTTCCAAGGTTGAGCCTCTTAAACCTCTTGAATTCCAGGTTGCCATATATACCTCTTTAAAAAATGTGTTTCATATCAATATGTTCCCCATTACATATCTTAAGGAATATGTCGGGAAACTCATCTTTTATAATCAAATCATTTATTATAAACATTCCTGAATGTAACAAATGATGCTTAAGCTTATATTTGTCTCTAAAATACCTATTAATTTCCATATCGCCATATTTAGAATCACCTATAACCGGATACCCAAGATTAAATAAATGCGCCCTTATTTGATGCGATTTTCCAGTTATAAGTTTTACTCTTAATAGTGTATAGCTTGAATTATTAGATATAGGCTCAAATATTGTCTCAATATAGTTGAAATCTTCCTTAGCTCTTTGTGGCAAAGAATTAAACTCATCAGTGCTTATAACCTTTGAAACATTATTTTTATTATCTTTTGATATATAAGCCTTGCTGTGTACAGTCTGTTTAAATAACCCCCGTACTATAGTGAAATAATATTTATCTCCTTTTCGATCTTTTAATATCTTAGCTAAATATTGACTACCCTTTAGTGATATTCCAGCTAAGATAATACCAGATGTATTTCTGTCTAACCTATTAGCTATAGACGGTTTATAGCCTAGGCTCATATCTGTAAGTTTATGTTGTTCGCAATAAGCAACTATTATTTCGTTGATTGAAATATCGTCATTCTTTGCTTTTTGAGATAATAGTCCCGCTGGCTTATGTACCGCCATAATATCATCATTTTTATATAATACAATAAGCTTGGATGTATCAACGCTAGAATGTTTGTTATCTAAAGATATATCCTTATTTTCAAGCACTTTTTGAGACTTAAAATTAGAAATCGTGTCATTGGCTAAAAATAGCTTAACAATATCTCCCTCTGAGAGAATTTCGTTGCCACTTGCCTTTTTATTATTAAGGGTAATATTCTTCTTTCTAAGCATTTTATACACAAAAGAAGAAGGTGCCCTATCAAGATATTTCATTATAAATTTGTTTAGTCTTTGGTCGGACTCATTTTTTCCTATGTTGAGTTCAATCATATTAAACACCCTTTTCTAATATAAGCTCCATTATATGCTTATCTATAATACGCGTATTATCATTTGGCTCACTTATAGACTTAATCTTTTTAATATATGCATTTAAGTCGTCAGTGAGAAATACCTTATATTCATATTTTGAAGCTGAATATGCATTGCTAATCCATTTTTCGTAGTCTTTTTTATTCGATTTATAATCTTTGCTATTAGTATAGGCATATACTCTACCGTTTTTTACAAGAAGTAACTGATAAAACTTCATTCCTTCGTACTGGACAATTACTACATCATAAAGAATATTTAATTTATCACCCTGAATATCTTCAACAAACTCCTTGTGTTGAGTTTTGGTTAAAGGCTTAAAATTAGCCACCATAATATATGCAATTAAGGTTTTAGCAAAAGGCAGGGATAAAAGAATTGCAAAAACAATAGCTACTCTTTTTGTATCACCAAGCATAATTATAACAGTAACAACTATAAAAATAATCATGAGTCCTAGTGTTAGAACACCTAATAATTTATTTTTTTTATATTTTTCCAGGTAACCATAGTCACCTTTTTGTAT
The DNA here is from genome assembly GCA_017625815.1 of Lachnospiraceae bacterium. Taxonomy (GTDB): domain Bacteria; phylum Bacillota; class Clostridia; order Lachnospirales; family Lachnospiraceae; genus Coprococcus_C. The sequence goes on from JAGAKD010000082.1 coordinate 18,751, forward strand.
TTTACTCATATATTTACCCTATCTAATAAATTTTACAATAAAATTATGTGGTAATAGCTTAGCCACAATTCTAAAAAGCTTCATGGTTGTGCCATAAACTGAAATATGCGCTCCATTATATGCATCTCTTAGGGCTAAACTTACCACATCAGGAGCTTTAACCCTTGCCATTTTCTTATATAGTTTAACGCTATGATGTACCTCTGCCACATCAAAAAACTCCGTTTCTACAGGTCCAGGACACACGGCAGTAAATCTAATACCGGTATGTCTTAATTCTCTATTTAAAGCTGTAGACAAGCTTAAAACAAAGGATTTCGTAGCCGCATATACTGCAAATGATGGCTGTGGTGCAAAGGCTGCTGCAGAAGCAAGGTTAATTATATTTCCCCTCTTTTTGTTCATAAATGGCAAAACTATATTTATCATTTTAGTAAGAGCCATACAATTAACATCTATCATGCCTTCATTGTCATCTTTAACCTCGTCAAAAGTTCCGATAATACCATAACCAGCTGCATTGACAAGAACTCTTACACAAGGTTTAAGTGTTTTTATTAGAGTTTTAAATTCTTCTAATGCCTTACTATCAGTTACATCCATAGGAATAGGTCTAATATCAACATTAGTAATTTCTTCCTTTAAATCTTCTAATCTATCTTTTCTTCTGGCAATAACCCATATTTCATCTAGGGTCATATATTTCTCTGATAGCTGCTTTACAAATTCTTTTCCTATTCCAGATGATGCACCTGTAACAATAGCAATATTCATTACATTAACCTCCAACCAGGTAAATATTTATTCTTTAATACTCCATTATTAAGCTTTCCCCAGCCAAGCGGATAAGAATCAACACATACAAGAGCCCAACCATTAGAACCTTCAGCTTCGATAGTCTCGCCCTTTAAGTATTTGATTACTCTTTCGTCATCAGCTGATAAATCTATAACATTTGTGTATTCCTCTTTTTTTAGTGCCATAGCCAGTGATTGGCTTGGTTCAAATCTGTTTTTCTTTAATTCTCCTAAATATAGACCACATCTTAATATTCTAAGACCTCTAACACTAGGAAATGTATCAGGAATAAAATATAGTTTATCTCCTGATATTTCCAATCTATTTGTATTAAAATCACGCCCAACATTAGATAAAAATTCTTCAACTTCTTTTGGTAATTTAGCTTTTTTAATTGGATAATCACCAAAATTAGATGTATTAGAGATTTCACCTTCTTTTTCTACTAAACAGACAAAATGTCCTTCTCCATCAACTCTGTGAGGCCATATTCTCGCACTTTTTTCAATGTCCTTAAGACCTGTATCCGACCATTCTGGATGACCATGATCAAAGCCTTCATATCTATCCCAATCACTTATTTTAAGTCTATCGTCTAAAGAAAGTAGGTACTCTATTGATTTTTCATTCTCTATTGGTGCAAAAGTACAAGTGGAATAAAGTAGTTTTCCACCCGGCTTTAACATTTTTACAACCTCATCTAATATGCTTCTTTGTAAGTCTGAAAACATTTGATTCTTTGTTTCATCCCAAGCAGAAACCATAGACATAGACTTTCTAAACATACCCTCGCCAGAGCAAGGTGCATCAATAAGAATCTTATCAAAATATTCATAAAAACGTTCAGAGAGCTTATAAGGTGCTTCGCTTATAATAAGTGAGTTTTCAACACCAAATACCTCTAAATTCTTTAATAGAGCTTTTGCTCTTGAAGCGCTAATATCGTTTGATACAAGTATTCCAGTGCCATTAAGCTTTGCAGCAAGCTCTGTAGATTTTCCTCCTGGAGCAGCACATATATCAAGAACCCTATCCCCTTCATCTACAGGTAAAACCGCTGCGGGAGTCATTGCACTTGGTTCTTGAATATAATATAAACCAGCATAATAATATGGATGTTTTGAAGGTTTATCTATTTTTTCATCAAAATAAAACCCATTCTCGCACCATGGAATTGGTGTTAAACTAAATGGGTTTATTTCAAAAAAATCTTCTACGCTAATCTTTTTTGTATTTATTCGAATACCATGGAACATAGGCTTATCTAAGCAAGCCTCATATTCCTTGTATTCTTCACCTAAAAGATTAGTCATATTATCAATGTATTCTTTAGGTAAATTCATAAGCATTTTATATGTTAAAGTCTTTTTCTACGTAAGCTCTAACAAATATTCCGTCCTCTCTGTAATCTTCTTCAAGTATTGTTCCATATTTTCTGATTCTATTTAGTAATCCTGCATCTGCATAAGAAATTGTTTTCTCGATGTAATTACGACAATTATTGATAGTTGTTGCAATTGCATCAGAAAGCTCATTAAAGCCAATTTCTTTTTTTGCAGCTATATTAATAACAATGTCGGCTTTAAAATCTTTGATAATAGGAAACTCTTCTACCTTGTCAATCTTATTAAATGCTGTAATAACAGGCTTGTTTACTACACCTAAACCTTCTAATGTTTCATATACAGTTAAAATATGATTATCCGCCTGTGGATTAGATATATCTACTACATGAATAATTATATCTGCATATTTGGCTTCCTCTAAGGTAGAGCGAAAGGCATTAATAAGGTGATGTGGTAATTTTCTTATAAAACCAACTGTATCGGTCAATATTATCTCCTGACCATTGTTTAGCTTATAATTTCTAGAGGTAGGATCAAGAGTTGCAAAAAGTTTGTCCTCCTCTAAAACTCCAGCATCTGTAAGCTTATTTAATAATGTGGATTTACCGGCGTTGGTATATCCAACAATTGAAACTATAGGCAAATTACCTACCATTCGTTGTTTACGCATAACCTCACGATGTTGTTTGACATCATCCAACTCTCTTTGAAGCTGAGCTATACGATCACGAATAATTCTTCTATCTATCTCAAGCTTTTTTTCACCAGGTCCTCTAGTACCAATACCACCACCAAGTCTTGATAAAGAGCTTCTCATACCAATAAGTCTTGATGAACGATATTTAAGCTGAGCAAGTTCTACTTGAATTTTACCTTCTCTTGTATTGGCTCTACTTGCAAAAATATCCAAAATAACCATAGTTCTATCCATAATCTTGGTATTAACTATTTCTTCTAGATTTTTAAGCTGTATAGGACTAAGCTCATCATCACATACAACTCCTGTTGCTCCAAGCTCAATCACCATATCTCTAAGTTCTTCTGTCTTACCAGATCCAAGATAAGTTCCTTTTTCTATATTTTCTTTTTTCTGAACCATTCGTCCTACAACAACAGCACCTGCTGTCTTTACAAGCTCCTCAAGCTCATCAAGATTCACTTCGACATCTTCGCCATTGTCTAGATCTACGCAAAAAAGTATAACTTTTTCAATTAATTCATCATTGTCATACATAATATACACCTTCTAGTATACATAATATTTTTATAGTTAATCATTAGGATCTTCCGTCAAATCAAATTTATCATTTATAGGAGTTGTGTTCGGATAAACTCTTGTATAAAGTAACTCATATATATCCTCACCCTTTGTATCATTTGGATAGCTAGCAACAAAGCTTTCTGCCAAAGAAAAAGCTGTATCATAGCTTCCCTGCTCCATATAACATACTATTTTTAAATACATCAAATCTTTCAAATATGATGTGTCCGTCAATGCTATTCCTTGTTCAACATATGATAAGGCATTATTATAATCATTGTTTAAAATGTAATATTGGGCGTATTTGTATGCCACATAAGAATTGAGACCTATTTTTTCTATATATACGTCATAGTATACCCTCATATTCTCATAATCACATAAATGTTCATAGCAAATTGCAGAATAAATCGCAAGCTCTGAATATCCATCAGAAACAGCCTTATTGATAGTATCTACAGAACTAACATAGTCACCCTCTGAAAATAAAATCAAAGCATCAGTGAGTTTAATCATATAATCAATATCTAAAGCATTATAGTATGTATTAGAATATTTGTTGTAAATATCTCTATATACTTGATTAGCAGAATAAAAATCATCTAACTTCAAATATGATTCCGCTCTATGTAATTCAATATCGACATTAAGTTTATCAGAAAACCACTGATCATAGTCTAAGGCTTTTTCGAAGCATTTTATGGCTTCCTCATAATTCTGTTGATTATAATATTCAACACCTTTATCTCTATATTCTCTTTTCTTGGTAAATGTGAATAAACAACCATAAAACGCAACTAATCCAATAATAATTATAAAGCAAATATTAATAACAATCATGGCTTTTCTATATGCTTTTGTTCTTCTAATGCGTCTAAGACGACTATCTATTTTGGACATAGTTTCTCCTAATTACTGTGCAGTATCTTGTGATGTATCTTGTGATGTATCTTGTGATGTATCTGTTGTTGTATTATCTGATTCAGTAGTTGTGTCTGTTGGTAAAGCTGTGCCTGATTCTGATAAATCTAGTAATTCATAAAATTCTTCTAAAGTAAGATTATTTTCTGTTATAAACGTTGCAGCTTCCACACCAACATATCTAAAATGCCATGGCTCGTATGTAATTCCTGTTATATCCTCTTTATCTTTTGGATACCTAAGGATAAAACCATATTCATAGCAATGTTCCTTAAGCCAGATATTAGTAGGATACTCTTCAACACTCTCGGTTAATGTAAACACGCCTTCGCTGGTTATATCTAATGCAAGTCCTGATTCATGCTCACTAGTACCAACATGTTGTACTGTCTTATAAGTTTCTTCATATGCTTCCTCTTCGGACATTCCTTGCTCCATATAGCTAAGAACATTTTGATTAATTATATCTAGTTGTTCTTCTCTGCTTCTATATGCAGATACAATGCTATAATGTAAATCTTCTTGATTTAAATCATATAACATATTATATAAATCACCATAAATTCTTGCATCAATATCTAATCCACAATTTAAAGTATGATGATTAAATGAATAGCTGGCATCTAAAGGATTATCATAATTAACTAACAAAAGAAACTCTTTATTTGCATCATAAATTGCCTGAGCTTCTGCTCGCAAAGCTGCATCATTTGAGTCATCTATCTGTTCTTCAATCTGCTGTTCAGTTCTAGGCTTTTTCTTGTCGGAATCGTCTTTTTTGAATATACCAGCAATTAAATTAACAAGGAGAGAAATAATTAATATAATACCAATTAGGCCTACAATGGTATAAAAAAGAACGCTGTAATCCCTAGCTCTTGTATGTCTAATAAGAAAACGAATATATTTTTTTATAAATCGTTTAATCTTCTTGTAGGTTTTCCTAAGCTTTTTCTTAAATCTCATATTAGTTCTCCTTGTAAAATACGTACTACATACATAAAATGCCGATTATATAACATAAATATAATCGGCATTGAAAAAGGTTCTTATATTGTAAATACGTTCATACTGTCTTCCAAATCATTTGCAATCTGCTTAAGAGTATTGGACTTATCTGATATATCCTCAACGATAGCAGAAACCTCCGTAACTGAAGCAGATGTCTCCTGTGAACCTGCTGCATTTTCTTCAGCAATAGCAGTAAGACTCTGAACAACATCAACAACACCAACTCTTGCCTGATCAAGCTCATCGGTCTTCTCTGAGATACGATTAATACCTTCGATTGACTGCTCAACACCATCTGTAATCTGATTAAATGCCATATCAGTCTGCTCAACGTGCTCGCTCTGTGCACGAATAATTTCCTTAACATCGTACATTGTTTCAACGGCTTTTTCAGAATCAACAATAAGTTCTCTGATGATTTCTTCAATGTATTTAGCTGACTCGTTTGACTGCTCTGCAAGCTTCTGAATCTCAGCAGCAACTACAGCAAAACCACGTCCCTGCTCACCTGCTCTTGCCGCCTCAATAGAAGCATTGAGGGAAAGAAGGTTAGTCTCTTCTGCAATTGATGTAATAAGCTTAGTAGCTTCGTTAATCTTTAAGGCTGACTCATTAGTTGTGTTAGTCTGGTTAGCAATTACATCTATGTATTCATCAACCTTAACGTTAATCTCGCTGAGCTGATTTAAGATATTCTTAGCCTGGTCTGTTGATTCTTTCATCTCAGAAGCAAATTCTAAAAGCTGTCTAACTTCATCATGAGTTTCCTGAACCATATTACCCATAATAATAACATTCTCAGTAGCTTTCTGAGTATCCTCAGCCTGAGATGAAGCACCCTGAGCTATATCATTTACTGCATTTTCAACCTGTTCCATAGTTGTTGATGTCTCAGTTGCATCTGTGCTAAGGGCATCTGATGCTGACATAACATTAGTACTCTTTTCTTTGATGTCAGAAACAACACCAATAAGAGCTAGACGTAAATTGTCAAGGGCACGTCCCATACGACCAATCTCGTCTTTTCTTTCATTAACAGCTTCCTGCTTCTCATCCTGAGTAAAGTCCATATCAGCAAGCTTAATAGTAATATCAGAAATTGCATTAATCGGTTTAACATATAAATGAGCTAAAACTGATGCTAATACTATAGCAAATAAATTAATAACAATAAGCGCGGTTACACCTACATTGGTAATATTATTGATAGTCTCCATAATCTCAGCCTATCAGCTGTAACAACTAAGATAAAGTTCTTGCCCTCATCTACATATATACCAGCAAACTTATCCTCGCCTTTAAATTCATACTCTATTACTTCGTTCTTAACATCTTTGCCAGATTTAAGAGTTTCTACTGTTTGCTTTACAGCAGCATTCTCAACTGGTTGACCAATCTTCTCAGGAGTTGGATGATATACCATAATACCATCTGGAGATACAACATAGGCATAACTACTCTCGATTCCCTCTAAATGAGCGTGAGATAAATCATGGTCAAGCACCTCAAACTTAAGAACTGCTTCTGCACCATTTTCCTCAACCTGGTATTCCACCATAGAACCATATGAAATAGCTAAATCCTCTATGTAATGTCCGTTTGTTTTTGAATATTCATCCTTAACCTTAGGTACTACAATAAGTAGCATACCTACACCAGAAAGGATGCACATTATAACAATTATGGCAACCAATCTTGTTCTTATTGAATTAATGAGTTTGACTTTCCCTGTCATATCAAGTCCCCCTTTTAATGTTAAAATATATTTCCACTATTATAACAAAATACGGCAATTCTAACAAGAGATAAAACAATATTTAGTACTATTTTTTCAAAATTAATTTAGATTGTACGCATTTCTAAATTCCTCTACCACATTTTTTATTTTTTCATCTAATTCCCTAGATGAAATAACACTGCAATCAAGACCTCTTGTTATTTGTTGTATCATTCCATAGGAGGAGGCAACAGTTATGTTATATTTTTCTCTGTTATTGTGAGCAAATTGTTCAATATAATTATCTGCTGTTTGTCCTTCCTTTGTATGAACAACAAATATGTCATCTATAACACTTTCTTCACCCTTGTTTTCCTTTACCTTATATCCATCAAAAACAAGAATGATTTTTTCTTCAGTTATACCCTTATAATTTGAAAGAATTTGGATTAATTTATCCTTGGCAGAAGTGATATTAATATTAGATAAATCCTTCAGTTCATCCCAAGCAAAAATCACATTATAACCATCAACAATCAACATTTTTTCTACTGGTTTGGGCCTATATGACACCCCTTTTTGATTATAGTGATATTCTGGTGGTTTTTTCTTTTTGAATTCTCTTTTACCACTTCTTTGGTTTGCTTCATAGGTTTTAGCCAGAATTTCGTCTATCTCATCTGTTCCTATAGAATAATCAAAACTATCTTTCTTTACCACTGTTGAATAATCAGGAATTAATACATCCTTTGTCTCATCGTCAAAAACATGCATATGCTCCTTTACTTCATACCAAGGAACAATTACGCCAGCTCCATGGGAACAAAATACTGAAGAAGAAGGATTTGCAATATCTTCATCTGGATTATACCCTATAGTTTCTATTACTTCATTTTGATTATGACATTGGAAATATCCGCAAAAATCAAGAGTTAACTCCCCCTGCCCCTTTGTATATGCTCTGAGATTTATTTGATAATCTCTTATGGTAGCCACTGGAACCCGACCTTTTATTATTGCTCTATCATGCTCAATTTCAGGCGTTTCTATAGTTCCATGCATATTATCCATATCAGTCATAGCTTTACCTAGCATATCTGAAGGAATGGTCAATACAAAGTCGTAATATGGTTCAAGAATAAGGCTTTTTGCCTCCATTAGACCTTGTCTTATTGCTCTATAGGTTGCCTGTCTAAAATCTCCGCCTTCTGTATGCTTATTATGGGCTCTGCCATTTATTACAGTAAATTTAACGTCGGTGAGCTCTGAGCCAGTTAAAACTCCCAGGTGAGAGCGCTCACGAATATGGGTCATTATAAGTCTTTGCCAGTTTCTATCGAGTATATCTTCGCTACAATCTGAGGATACAGTTATTCCCGAGCCAACCTCTCCTGGTTCCATCAAAATGTGAGCTTCTGCATAATGCCTAAGCGGTTCAAAATGACCCACACCAATCACAGTATTTTCAATAGTTTCCTTATATGTAATTTTTCCCACACCAAAATCAGGAACAAATCCAAATCTATCCTTTATAATACTTTGCAGTATCTCTATTTGAACCTCTCCCATTATTTTAACTTTAATTTGTTCTAATTCTTCAATCCATTCAACAGAAAGTTCGGTAAACTCTTCTTCTAAAAGCTTTATATCAGGATAAATCTTTCTCCTGCTTATGTCTGGAGGACACAAAAGCTCATATGAAAGAATTGGTTCTATTAGCTTCATGCTTGTATCTTCTTCTGTTCCAAGTCCTTCACCAGAAAAAACTGATGCAAGACCTGTAACAGTGCAAATCATGCCTGCATAAGCCCTGTCAACGGTCTCATATTTTTCTCCTGAATATATCCTGATTTGATTAATTTTTTCATTATGGTTTATTTGATCTCTAACAGATAGTTCTCCATTTGTAACCTTTAACTGAACTAAACGATTGCCCTTTTCATCTCTTGTTATTTTAAAAACTTTTGCTCCAAAACTATCACTTGAAGGTTTTATCATTGAATAGATGTCTATATTCTTAATTAGCGCGTCAATCCCCTGTAGTTTTAGGGCAGAGCCAAAAAAACAAGGAAAAATAACTCTATCCACAATTACTTTTTTAATATCATCATCTGATACAAATGAATTATCTAAGTAATCATCAAAAATATGTTTGTGCTCTTCCACTTCCCCTGCCAAAAGAGCTATTTCTTCTAAAATATCCCTATCTGTAGAAACATCCTCCGAGAAATCTATAATTCCCTGGTTAAGCTTATCCTTAAGGTTATTTAATATTGATTTTTTGTCACAGTCAGGCATATCCATCTTATTTACAAAAATAAAAGTAGGAATATTATAAGCCTCTAACAATCTCCACAGTGTCTTTGTGTGTGCCTTTATACCATCTGTGGCAGATATTACTAAAATAGCATAATCCAACACCTGTAGCGTTCTCTCCATCTCAGCAGAAAAATCTACATGTCCAGGTGTATCCAGCATAGATATATATGTGTCACCTATAGAAAAATTAGCCTGCTTAGAAAAAATAGTTATGCCTCTTTTTCTCTCCATATAATCAGTATCAAGAAAGCAATCTCCGCTATCAACTCTACCATATTCTTTTAAGTAACCAACCTTGTATAAAATAGCCTCTGACAAAGTGGTTTTGCCTGAATCAACATGGGCAACTATGCCCATAGTAATGTTTTTCATAAAAATTTTACCTACTGTAATTTAAATACTTTCTTTAATACCGGATGAGTGTATAAAAGTTCTTTTGCTTTAGTTCTATATTGTTCCTCATGTAGATATACATGTCTGTGTGGCTTTATAGATGGCGCCATATCTATGGCAGCTTCATAATCCTTTACATTTAAATCAAGGGTACATACATAATCCCAAAAGCCAGTATCTGTAAATATCTTATTGATTCTAACATGTCTATGGTCGTGAACTAAAGCCATAAGATATGTGGCTATACCCACCTGTATACCATGCAACTGTGGCTGTTCTAGCATTTTATCTAAGGCATGGGATATAAGATGCTCGCTTCCGCTTGTAGGAGCACTACTACCAGCAATTTCATTTGCAATACCACTCATAGCGAGAGAATCCACAAGCTCTCTTAAAAACAAATCATCCTGAATGCTTTCAAAAGGGGTTCTGACAAAGCTATTTACAGCTTTTTTTGCTATCATAACTGCAAAATCATTTACAGTTGTATATCCCATCTTATCCTCATATACCCAATCATATATAGCAGTAATCTTAGATACTAAATCACCTATACCTGAATATATAAATCGCTGTGGAGCACTTTTTAATACATCTGTGTCAACAACAATACCGTAAGCAAGCTTGGCTGGCACTGATGTTCTCCTCTCGTTCACTATTAAAGAAGCGCTAGTGCTAGAAAAACCATCACTAGAAGCAGAGGTTGGCACACTTATAAATGGCAGTTTTCTGAGATAAGCCGCATATTTTGCCACATCAATTACCTTGCCACCACCTATACCTATAATAGATTCCGCATTAGCATCTATATTAAACGCAAGCTCAATAATATCCTCAATCTTTGTAGTGTCAAGCTCGCAATATTCCATTACTTCAACACCAGCTTCATCAAAAGATGTAAGTACCC
>JAGAKD010000083.1 GCA_017625815.1 Lachnospiraceae bacterium
GGATACTCAGTAACATTCAAGATAGATAATAAATGGGATGCAGGATATACAGCAACAGTAACTATAACAAATACAGGAGAAGAGACTATAGAAAATTGGTGTATGTCATTTCCTTTAGAACAGAGTATAAGCAACATATGGAATGCAAGTATTGAAGAGGAACTAGATGGATTTTATGTTGTAAAAAACTTGGGCTGGAATCAGGATATAGCAGTAGGGGCAAGTGTGTCCTTTGGTATGACTGTATATGAGGCATTTACAGGATTTCCTGAATATTATACAATGTTGGGGAAGGAAATTGAGCTTGGTGGAGATGATTATACAGTTGAATATGTGATAACAGAGGACTGGGGAACTGGTTATAAAGCAGAGATTTCTATAACTAATAATAAATCTGAACCTTTGGAGGACTGGCGACTTAGTTTTGATTATGCGGATAATACTATAACTCAGATTTGGGATGCAGAGATTGTTTTATTGGTTGATGGCAGATATGAAATTTCTTGTCCTGATTATAGTCAGAATATAGGAGCAAATAGTAGCGTGAGTTTTGGCTTTATGGTGGAGCCTGGTTGTTCGGGTAATCTAATTGAGAATATTGCTTTGTTTGAATTTGTTTCCACAGCTTGTGATGACACAGACGGTGATGGATTAAAGGATGAAGATGAGATTAATATTACTTTTACTGATCCAGAACTGAAGGACACTGATGAAAATGGTATCTTTGATGGTGATGAAGATTTTGATAAGGATGGTCTTATAAATACTGAAGAAATAGATTATGGTACTAGTCCCATTGTGTATGATACCGACAGAGATGGTTTGGATGATAAGACTGAGTTAGAGATAGGAACTAATCCCTTAGTATCTGATTCTGATGGGGATGGTCTTTTGGATGGAGCGGAAGGTAAGCTTGGTTTAGACCCTTTTAAACCGGATACTGATGATGATGGTGTTTTAGACTGTTACGAGATAATAGAGCAAGAGTATTGTTTTGAAATTGATAATGAAGAAAAGAAAGAGGTTACATCAGTTTCAGTGGAGTTAGCTTGTGCTGGTCTTTTGGATGATTATATTTATGTTGAGGATATGTATGGCCTTGATGTATATTCTTCAGATGTTATGGGCTTGGTTGGCGTGCCAGTTGAGGTTCAGCTAGATACAGAGTTTGATGAGGCGAGGATTACATTTTCTTATGACGAGGATGCTTTAGGAGATATTTCTGAGGAAAATCTTCGTGTTATGTGGTATGATGTTGCTAATGGTACATATGTGATGTTTGATGATGAGTCTGTGGTTGATACAGAGGCTAATACTGTTAGTTACGTGACTAACCATTTCTCTACATATATGCTTGTTGATAGAGAAGTTTGGATTGATGCTTGTAGACAGGATGTTAATTACAGGGAGTCTGGCGAAGCGGTTTGTTACGATATTATGTTTTGCGTAGACGTGTCTGGCAGTATGAAAGGTAAGAGACTTACTCTTGCTAAAACTGCTCTTAATGCATATATTGATGCTATGATCGATGGTGATTTTGCTGGTTTGGTTAGTTTTGCTGATAGCGGGAAGCTTGTCAATGAGCTTACTTTTGATAAGGAATTGTTGAGAGAGTCGGTGGATTCTTTGAAGGCTAGTGGAGGAACAGATGCAAACTCAGGTTTGTGGATGGCGGCTAATCAGCTTATTGATACTTGGTATTCCAATGAGAAGATGATTATCCTTATTTGTGATGGTGATGTGGATCTAGATGATGATTTGGTTACTTTTGCACTAAATGAGGGTATTACTATTCATTGTATTAATGTGGCTTCTGGTACAGCCAAGGATATGAGGGAGTTGGCTTATGCTACTGGTGGTAGTTATTATTACGCTGCCACATCTGAGGACATAATTGAAAAAATGGAAGAGCTTCAGGGGGATACAGTTGATTATGTGGATGTGACCGATTCTGATGGTGATGGTCTCTATGATGTGTACGAGGTTAATGGTATGAAGCTTTCCAATGGTTTGATTGTTTGCACTGACCCTCAAAAAGCGGATTCTGATGGTGATGGTGTGTCCGATTATGATGAGCTTGGTATGCCAGTTGAACAAGTGGTTTATTTTGATGGTGATGTTTATACCTGTACTTTTTATAATGCCAAGAGTCATCCTGGTAAGGCGGATTCAGATGGTGATAGTATGAATGATGGAACTGATGATTCACCATATATTAAGAATTTTGTTGAGGTTGCAGCACTGAGTAATGATTTGTTTGTGCCTGTTAGCCATGATGGTAGTGTGTGGTATGGCGGTAATCAGAGTTGGTGGAGTGGATATGAGCCTATAGAATCATATGGTTGTGGTATTATAGCTATGTGTAATACAGAGTTATATTTGACTATGAATAATCCGGAATTTGACTTGGATTATGAAAATGTAATTGAGTTAGACTCCAATGGTTACTGTACATATGATTTCTATAAGGAATTTGGATACGATAGATATCGAAATAAATATCATTATTCAGAGTATTTTACTTTTCCTGTATCAGGTGCACTGCCATGGAAGATGGAGGCAGGTTTAGAGGATTTTTACAAATGTAATGGTGTTGATACTGAAGTTACTTGGGCACCTACCACTATTGAAAAATATGTGTATGGATGTATAAAAAATATGTTAGACAGTGATATTCCAGTTGTTGTATCGTATCACACGTTTGATAAGGATAAAGCATTGTGTTATTACACGTATAATCAAAGTGATGTTGCAATGGTAGATGGTAATGGATCATGCACGTCTCATTATTTTATGGTTACAGGTGTAGTGAAAATGTATGAAGAACAAAAATATGTTATATACTTACAACTTTCTACTAGCGGAGAAAGAAAGTATGCAAAGTATGATGAATGGAGTAAAAAACTAGATTATTTTACAAATATACTTTACACTACAGGGAAGTAGGGGATGCAGATATGAATAGAACAAGTAAAATACTTATATATATACTATTGTTTGTCGTTATAGTATTAGTATGGAACAAGGGGTGTCATATTATAGATATTAATCCTATTATTTTTGAGTGCGATTTAAAGGATTATAACAAAATAAAACTAGAGTCGTATGAGATACAGTTTGTTATATATAGTGGTGTGTGCTTCGTTGCATTAGCTTTGTTTTCTGTAATAAAAAAAATATATATAGCTGAAATTAAATTATTTTATATGATTTGTACCTTTCCTCTATGTATATATATAATAATAAGTTGTTTATTTTTTGAAATAAAATTTGCACTCACAAACACGATAGTTGTTGTTATTATGCTATTAATAAATAAAGAACTTAAAGAGTCATATCCTAAATATAGTTTTGTAGAAATATTATTGAAACGGAATATTTTGTTAGTTATGTTTATTGTCCTCATATTAGTTGCAATTAATATAACTTATATTATTGTACCC
>JAGAKD010000084.1 GCA_017625815.1 Lachnospiraceae bacterium
ATACAATACTTAAACAGACTTTTAATACTTTATTCGAATCTTACACTTATAGAGTTTGCATGAGCTGTAAGCTGCTCTGACTTAGCAAAATCAACTATATCCTTATATACTGGTTCAAGAGCTTCTCTTGAATAGTATATGATACTGGACTTCTTGATAAAATCATCCACGCTAAGTGGTGAAAAGAATTTTGCTGTACCATTTGTAGGTAATACATGGTTTGGTCCTGCAAAATAGTCACCAAGAGGCTCAGAAGAATATTCTCCAAGGAATATGGTTCCTGCATTTTTTATCTTAGTCATTACATCAAATGGATTAGCTGTAACTATCTCTAAATGCTCACTAGCAATCTCATTTGCTGTTGCAATAGCCTCATCCATATCCTTAGCAACAAGAATATAACCATAGTTATCTATGGATTTTCTCATAATATCTGTTCTTGAAAGCTCTTCTATAAACACTTCAACCTGCTCCGAAACCTTATTAGCAAGCTCCTTTGAAGTAGTTATAAGGATAGCTGACGCCATCTCATCATGCTCTGCCTGAGAAAGCAAATCTGCTGCAATAAATCTAGGATTAGCTGTTTCATCCGCAAGAACAAGTATCTCACTTGGACCAGCTACAGAATCAATACTAACATGTCCAAATACTGTTCTCTTTGCAAGGGCAACAAAAATATTACCAGGTCCTACTATCTTATCTACCTTAGGTATTGACTCTGTACCATAAGCAAGAGCTGCTATAGCCTGGGCTCCTCCTGCCTTATAAATTGTGTCAACTCCTGCCTCATTTGCAGCAACAAGAGTCATAGGATAAACCTTCCCCTCGCTATTACAAGGTGTAGTCATAATTATCTCTTCTACTCCAGCCACTTTAGCAGGAATAACATTCATAAGTACTGATGATGGATAAACAGCCTTGCCACCTGGAACGTATACTCCAGCTTTTTCGATAGGTGTAACCTTCTGACCAAGCATACTTCCGTTATTTTTTGAATCAAACCAACTATACTGTTTTTGCTTTTCGTGATATTCCTTAATATTAACAATGGCTTTACGAATAATACCTAATAAGTGTTCGTCAACCTGAGCATAAGCCTCATCTATCTCTTCCTTTGTAACCTTTACATTAGAAGCATCTATCTTAGCCTTATCAAATTTCTCTGTATATGCAAATAAGGCCTTGTCCCCATTAATATGTACGTCTTCCACAATATCCTTAACTATATTTTCATACTCACCATAATTATCAGGACTTCTTTTCAAAAGATTTGTTAATATATCTTTTTTAGTCGTTTCATTAAGTTCAACAATTCTCATAATTATCCTCCAACCTATTACTTATCACTATTAATAAGTTCATTTAAATCATTTAATAATTTTCTTATTCTATCGTGTTCCATCTTGATACTAACCTGATTAACAACAACTCTTGCGGAAAGTGGACAAATCTCTTCAAGAACCTCAAGACCATTCTCCTTAAGAGTAGAACCAGTTTCAACTATATCTACGATAACTTCCGATAAATCAACAAGAGGCGCAAGTTCAACAGAACCATTAAGCTTTATAATCTCAACTGTCTGATTCTTCTTGTTATTGAAGTAATCTTTTGCAATATTAGGATATTTACTAGCAACTCTTATTATTTCATTTCTCTGAAGCAACTCTCTTGCAGAAGCTGGACCACATACGCACATACGGCATTTACCGAAGCCTAAATCCATAACTTCGTAGAGATTCCTACCTTCTTCAAGTATCGTATCCTTACCAACAACACCTATATCAGCAGCACCATATTCAACATATGTAGGCACATCCGATGCTTTTGCAAGGAAAAACTTTATTTTATGCTCTTCATTTGTAAAAATAAGCTTTCTTGTATTTGGATCCTTTACCTCTTCGCAGGTAATTCCCATCTCTTCAAACAATGCAAGGGTCTTTTTAGCAAGTCTGCCCTTTGCAAGTGCAAATGTTAAATATCTCATATTATCCTCCAAGTTATACCTTGATACTAACCAAAACTATATATTTCCATATACGGATTCAATATCATTTGTCTCAGAACCTTAACAACCGCCATTATATTCATCTTCTGTGCATAACAGATATATTCATCTGTGGTATGCTTTGTTGACTGTCTAACCAACTCAACATTCTTTCCTTCTAATCTAAGCTTTGCTGCATATTCGATAGCCTTTTGCTGATTATCCATATCATATAAAACCATAATATTTGAATAATCAATATCTACATTGATTTTATTTC
>JAGAKD010000085.1 GCA_017625815.1 Lachnospiraceae bacterium
ACGATTGGCGAGGTGGATTTTCAGAATTAGATGTGGGGACATTTGGCATTGTTAAGATAGGAAATATATTTAAGTCCGAGGATTATTTGTCAGGTAGCTACAAGGGAGTAAAATTTCGACAGGCAGATGTAACTATAAGACACGAAACGGGCTCAGGGGATGATAGAAAGGTTACAACATACTTTGAGGGACGTATGTTTGAATTTAAGTTTGATGGAAAGTCAGTTCAGAATGTTAAGGTTTTTTCTAACCTATATAAAAGCTGGCTTAACCTTCGCGGTGAGAATGTTGACTTAGAAAATGTTCAGTTCAACAAAACTTTTGATGTATATACACCAGAACCCCTTGATGCATTTTACATACTTACACCGCAGATGATGGAGAGAATAACAAGACTTCATAGAAGATACAATAACATAGGATTTAGATTCGGAGATGGTAGACTATGTGTAGCTATCAATGGCCCGGATTCCTTTGATGGCGACTATAAAAAGAAGATAAGCTACCCAGAAGAATACTCCCGAGTAAAAGGAGAGGTACAAGTTATCATCGATATAATAGAGATGATAGGACTTATGCAGGACGAGGAAAAACACTAGTAAAATAAAAAGACTGATATTTAGATTGTAGTATTAGTCGTATATATTGTAAACCGTTTACAGATATATATGACTAATACAAATCTAAATATCAGTCTTTTTTATTTGCTAATGCTTTTTATAAGTTAAAATATCTATCAAACTCAGCTGGATGAGGAATCTTAGATAACTCAAAGCATTCCTTTCTCTTGTTAGCAATGAAGTTCTTGATAAGCTGCTCTGGGAATACGCCACCAGCAGTGAGGTAATCGTGGTCAGCCTCGAGAGCATCAAGTGCTGCATCAAGAGTAGTAGGAAGACTTGAAAGCTTAGCCTTCTCCTCGTCTGATAATGTATAAAGGTTAAAGTCGTATGGACCCCATCCATTTGCGTGAGGGTCAATCTTATTCTTAACACCGTCAAGACCAGCCATAAGGATAGCTGCGTAAGCAAGATATGGATTACAAGTAGCATCTGGGTTACGAATCTCAAAACGTCTTAAGTTAGGAGTCTTAGCGTATGCCGGGATACGAATAACTGCACTACGGTTTGAAGTAGCATAACCTACAGTAACTGGTGCCTCAAAGCCAGGAACAAGTCTCTTGAAAGAGTTAGTACTTGGGTTTGTGATAGCACAAAGTGAAGAAATATGCTTTAAGAGACCACCCATAAAGTAGTGAGCTGTCTCGCTTAAGTGTGAGTAACCATTGTCGTCTGAGAATACTGGCTCTCCATCCTTGAGAAGTAACATATGCACGTGCATACCATTTCCAGCTTCGCCGTAAACAGGTTTTGGCATAAATGTAGCAACCTTGCCATACTTAAGTGCAGTATTGTGAATGATGTACTTGATCATCATAGTAGCATCTGCCATTTTAGACATCTGACCGAGCATTGGCTCAATCTCAAACTGTCCACCTGCACCAACCTCTGGGTGATGGTACTTAATAGGAATACCAGCCTTCTGCATCTCAAGACACATCTCTGAACGACACTCATATGAAGTATCAAATGGCTTAGCAACGTGATAGTTCTTCTGGTGAGCAACTACACATCCCTTGCCCTCAGTCTCACTGTTCCAGTATGCCTGTGATGTGTCAACATACATGCCGATTCTATCTGGCTGAACTGACCAGCCTGCGTTGTCAAATAAATGGAACTCAAACTCAGGAAGAATGAGCATAGTATCTGCAATACCTGTATCCTTCATATACTGCTCAGCAGCAAGTACGATGTTACGTGGATACTGGTCTAAAGGTCTGTTGTTAGGGTAATCAATAACCATAGCATTACCAGTAATAGATAATGTAGGAACGCCACAGAATGGGTCTACCATTGCTGTATCAAGGTCTGGAATGAAAACCATATCACTCTTCTCAACTACTGCGTAACCGTAGTTTGATGCGTCAAATCCGATACCCTCAGTAAGAGTACTCTCTGAAAACTGCTCTGCTGGGATAGTAACGTGACGATACTGACCGTTGATGTCAACAATCTTAAAATCAATCATCTGGATATCATTATCCTTAATCATATCCATAAGTTCCTGTACGCTTCTTGCCATACTTTTGTAACCTCCGCATTGTGTAAATTTTGGTATAAAAACCTATACATTTAGAATATATGAAAATGGCATAAAAATCAATAAAATTAGTAAGTTTATATAATTAAAAAATAGCTACCATACAGTATTTTGTATAGTAGCTATTTTTGAATATATAAATTAATTATTTATTAATCTGTAAAGTTATCGAAGTAGCCTTGGATGTGGATGATAGGTGTACCCTTGTCACCTGAACCACTTGTAAGGTCACAGAGTGAACCGATAAGGTCTGTAAGCTGTCTAGGAGTTGTTCCCTGAGAAGCCATGTTACCTACAAGGTTTGCATCCTTTTCTTTGATACTCTTTGAGATAGCATCTTTAAGCTCTGCGCCGCTTAAGTTCTTGAAATCATTGTCTGCAAGGTACTTAAGCTTAAGCTCGTTAGGAGTACCAACAAGTCCCTTAGTAAATGCTGGTGATACAACTGGATCTGCAAGCTCCCAAATCTTACCCTGTGGATCCTTGAAAGCACCATCGCCGTAAACCATAACTTCTACGTGCTTGCCAGTCTTCTCAAGAAGTGAAGCCTGGATATCTTCAACAAGATCCTGACATTCTCTAGGGAAGAGCTTAATCTGGTCCTCAGTAGACTTGTTAGAACCAAGTAAACCGTACTTGGCGTTGTATCCGCTTCCGTTGATAGAAGCTGTCATTATATCATCCATACCACAAACTGCCTTAGCACCAGCTTCCTTTAAGATACGCTTAGTTCTAGCTCTTGTGTGGATGTCACAAGTCATAACACAGTCAGCATAATCTAAAATTGTTCTAGGGTTATTGGCGAAAATAACCTCAACCTCAGCGCCTGCATCTGTAATTATATCTGAATAGTACTGAACATAATCAACACCAGTGAACTCGTGCTTGTTCTCTCCAAATAACTCACGATACTTGTCTAAAGTTAAAACGTCGCTGTATGGATTGATGCCAGCGTCGTCTAACTGATCATAAGTTAAAAGCGCGTTACCTACTTCGTCGCTTGGATAGCTGAGCATAAGTACCACCTTCTTGGCACCCATTGCAATACCCTTAAGGCAGATTGCAAAACGGTTACGTGAAAGGATAGGGAAGATAACACCTATAGTTTCTCCACCTAATTTGGCTTTTACATCAGCGGCAATTGCTTCAACTGATGCATAATTACCCTGAGAACGAGCAACAATAGACTCTGTGAGTGCTACTACGTCTCTGTCTCTAAATGAGTAACCTTCACTCTCAGCAGCTTCAAGCACGCTTGTTACTGCGATGTCGACAAGGTTGTCGCCTTCTCTAATGATAGGGCAACGAATACCTCTTGATATAGTTCCTACTTTTCTTTCCATGTTTTTGCACCTTCATTCTTAAAATATAGTGCATTCGGGGGTTGAATAAAAACCCAGCAAAAAATGCAATCTAATTATACATTGTTGTTTCCTATGTTGCAAGAAAATATTGCTGGAAATATAAAAAAACATAAATTTATTAATTTTTTTTGAAATTTCGCAAAAAAAAACTTTTCTCAGAAGAAATATTGTAATATAATGAACGGGTGTTTTTCTTTTTTGGGAAAACTATACTTTATTAATAAAGGAGAAATATTATGAAACAGGATTTAATTGTAATTCTTGATTTAGGTAGTACTGAAAACACAGTGGTAGCAAGACAAATTCGTGATATGGGCGTTTACAGTGAGATTCATCCACACGATATCACTCCTGATGCATTAAAGGCACTCAATAATGTTAAGGGTATTATCTTAAATGGTGGAGAGAATAGAGTTGTTGATGGCGTGGCTGTTGATGTTGACCCAGCTATTTATGACCTTGGATATCCTGTTATTGCGATAGACCATCCAACAGCAAAGTGTGACAAGACTTATGATGCACTTTTGGATGATGAGACTATGAAGTCTTTCTTATTTGATACTTGTAAGGCAGAGGCTAACTGGAATATGAAGAACTTCATTGCAGACCAGGTAGAACTTATCCGTCAGCAGGTTGGTGACAAGAAGGTTCTTCTTGCTCTTTCAGGTGGTGTTGACTCATCAGTAGTTGCAGCACTTCTTATCAAGGCTATTGGTAAGCAGCTTGTATGTGTGCACGTTAACCACGGACTTATGCGTAAAAATGAGTCAGAAAATGTTATCGACGTATTTAGAAATCAGCTTGATGCAGAGCTTATCTATGTAGATGCTACAGATCGTTTCTTAGATTTACTTGCAGGAGTTGATGACCCAGAGCAGAAGAGAAAGATTATCGGTAAGGAATTCATTGAGGTATTTGCTGAGGAAGCTAGAAAGCTTGACGGCATTGATTTCCTTGGACAGGGAACTATTTACCCAGACATTATAGAGAGTGGTACTAAGACTGCAAAGGCAGTTAAGTCACACCATAACGTAGGTGGTCTTCCAGAGGACCTTCAGTTTGGCCTCGTAGAGCCACTTGCACAGCTTTTCAAGGATGAGGTTAGAGCTTGTGGTGTTGAGCTCGGTCTCCCAGCAGAGATGGTTTACCGTCAGCCATTCCCAGGTCCTGGACTTGGAGTTCGTTGTCTCGGTGCTATCACTCGTGAACGTCTTAATGCACTTCGTGAAGCTGACGCAATCCTCCGTGAAGAGTTTGCAAAAGCAGGCCTTGACAAGAAGGTATGGCAGTACTTCACAGTAATCCCAGACTTCAAGGCAGTTGGTGTAAGAGACAACGCAAGAAGCATGGGCTACATGGTAGTTATCCGTGCAGTTAACACTATCGACGCTATGACAGCAGAGATAGAGAGATTAGATTACGATTTCTTGGAGAAGGTTGTAGATAGAATTACAACTGAGGTTCCAAGCGTAAATAGAGTTTGTTATGAGCTTACTAAGAAGCCAGTAGCGACTATAGAGTTCGAGTCGGAAATGGACTGAGAGCAGTCGAAAATGAAAAATAG
>JAGAKD010000086.1 GCA_017625815.1 Lachnospiraceae bacterium
CCATACTTTTCACAATTTGCCGGGTCATCATCGTAGCAATAAGAACCTGCTTTTTCATAATTCATATTCTCCGCCATCCTGATGGTGTATTGCTTGTGGTTTTTATGCTGAATTAGCAATAAGATACTCAGATAATAGAAATGATTGGGAAAAACACTCAATATTGCTTGATAACATTCCAATGAAGCGATATGGTTCAGTTGAGATGCATGATATATCTGTAGTTATAGATAAAGGTATTAGTCTATATAACGAAGTATTCGATAAAGAAAAATCTAATAAGTAAGTTGTATAAAGAGGTTGTCTGCACATATTAATATTTTTGTGTAGACAACTTTTTTATGTATGATAAGTGGTGTGTTTTATATGAAACCACTTCAGAAGGTTATAGAAAGAAAGTTTTTATGAAGGTATTTTAAGCAAGATTTTTACAGTAAAACATTAGCTAAATTTCGTAACATATGAAAATCTGAGTCTAAATTATGTGTAACTCAAAAATTTATACTCAGGAGGTAGATTTATGAAAGCTATGTTTAATAAGATAGCCATTGTTTTATCGGTGATATGTGTCATCGCATTTGCAAGTCCAGCTATCGTTATGAGTGCACAGAGTCTGGATGATTTAAGTTCTGGAAGTAATGATAATTCTGGTTCTGATTCAGACAACAATTCAATCTCTGATTATCTTCAGAATTATAATCCAGTTACCAAAGATAATATGGAACAAGCAGGAGCAATTGCGAGTCCTATTGTTAATGCATTAGGTACTCTTTCAGGTTTTATTGTAATGATTGCTAGTGCAGGTATCTTTGTAGTAACAGCATTAGACTTGGTTTACATTGGTATGCCATTTACAAGAAGTTTCCTTAACCCTAAATATGGAGCACAGATGGGTGGAGCATCACCTATGGGTGGAATGGGAATGGGAGGCATGGGAATGGGCATGCACAGAGGCTACGGTGGTATGGGAGCTATGGGAGCAATGGGTGGAGGAGCCCAGCAAGCACCAGAACAAGGTATGCGTAGACAGTGGGTGTCTGATGAAGCCGAATATTGTGTAAACTTTGCTCAACGCCAAGACCTGATGTCATCAGGTGGTGTAGCACCAATTGGGGGTATGCCACAACAGACGCAACCAACGTCAACGAAGTCTGTTATACTTATGTATCTCAAGAAAAGAGCCTTTTTCTTAGTAATCTTTTCTGTATGTGTAGTAGTTCTTATGAGTTCACTCTTTACTGATTGTGGTCTAAATCTGGCTGAACTAATTAGTAAGGTAATGAATAAGATAGGTAATCAGATTAGTTCCTTAGAGGTATAGCATATAATCTAGTAAGAGGCGAGAGGTATATAATCTCTCGCCCTTATATTTTAAAGAGGTAATTTTATGAAATTATTTAAAGCATTAGCTGAAACATCTAAACGTAAGGATACAATGCCTATGGAGCGTTTAGATTATAATAGAGTTAGGGTGACTATTGAGGAACAGTGCAATAAGTATCTAAAGAATAGTGAAGATATTTTTCAGTTTGAAGCATTACCTAGTGCAATAGATGCTACCTTAGCTTGTTTGGAAAGTAAGCAGTTTTTAGAAAAATATGAATTCTCTCAAGTTAGTGAAACATTATTCATTGTCCGTATGAGAGAATTGGATATCTTGTAGGAGTTACATTATGAGAGATAGAACACGTATAGGTATTCAGGTATGGAATATAGCAAAGCAGTACAATATCCCACAAGCAACAGTTCACGAAATAATTAATAGCTATTTAGGATATTGTAAAGAATTGCTCGTTAGAGGAGAAAGAGTAGATTTTAATGGATTAGTTTCTGTAGTTCCAGATGTTATCACATCTCAGTTCTCAACAACTTTAGCATATGAATGTGAAAAGGTAGCTGATAGATTAGCATTGCCTAGTTATACAGTATATGCAATAATTAATACATATATTGAAGATTTTATCGAAAGTGTATTAAATGGAATTGTTGTTGAAATTAGAGGTATTGTTGTAGTAAAACCTATTTATGAGGGTGATAAAATAACAAAAGTTCATTCTGCTATTTCACAATCTTTGAAAAATATATTAGTTGGGCAAGATACTCCGGTTACTTCTTTTAGAGTCCATACCTATAAGTCTTTAAAGGATAGACTTTGTGAGTAGTATAGGTTTGAGAGGCTTTTTGTAGGTATAACTATTTATAACCAATTTAGAAATACATCTTTTATCAAATGATAGGAGGTGTATTTTTTATGTTAAAGAAAGAGTTCAATCAATTCTATTCTAGTAAACAATTTGCTCAAGCAATCGGGGTACATAAGAATACTGTTATCCGATGGGATAGAGATGGTCGACTGCATCCACATCACAAGGATAAACACGGTTATCGTTATTACACGCAAGAGCAAGTTGATGAGTTTCTAAAAGGAGGTATTTAAAATGCGAAGAATGAAATATGGTATTTCAGCTTTAGTTTGCTTAGTTACTTTGCTGATGAGTACATTTTCAGTTTCTGCAGCCGAAATTGTAGATTATACGCAATATGGTTTTGAAACAGCAGATAGTATTGATTTCAAAGTGTTAAGTAGTTCTAGTTTTTCAGTTATCGAAGGAGCATTTGTTCCAGATGTATATGAAAATGAGGTAGGATTGTATGCTGATGTCGAGCTGGCTCATTCATTGACTGATTCCTATAAGATTATTGAGTATGAGGTTGGTGATGGATGGAATAACATAGCCTACTTCACAAAATCTCAGGAAGATGCAACTGCTGAGTATGTAGATGCTACATTTACAGATAGTAATTGGAATCAGCAGTACACAATCGAGCAGATACTAGCTAATTCAGATGTAGTAGGAAAAGATACTTATTTACATCTGTTCCTAAGAGGAGAGGATTATGCATCTACAAATTATTTGTGTATCTTTAGTGCAGATGCAACTGATATGTCAGGTTTGATTGGTGTTATTCCTTTTAGTGAATTATTTACACCAAAGTATATAGAAACCTTTAGTGAACTACCATCTATCGTTTATCCAGAACCAAGTTTCAATGTGGTAATGAATTCAGCTTTTAAAGATGAATTAGGTATTGTATATGGTGGAGAGTTCTCTTTCAGTTATCAGTTTAGTGATTATACAGATACAAATGGGGTACTTGCTCACGAATATCCAGTATCTATTGTAATCAATAATGAATTTACAAAGATAGTAGATACAACTGGTAAATCAGGAACAGTCACATTTGATTTTTATACAACTGCTAATGGTTCTTATTCATATGTGGTTCAGACAAATGTAGGTAATGAATACAAAGGAACATTTGAATTTAGTGCTATTGCAGATTCAGAAGATGAAAAAGAAATAGAAATATCAGATGAAGTGCCAGTAGTTACTTTCTCTGACTTACCTAGTAAAGAAGATAAGGGAACCACAGTTACCTTGAAAATGAATACCAATATCAAGTGTTATATGTCTTTCAATGGAGATAGCTTAGGTAATGGTGTTAGTGGTACAAGTTTTACATTTTCAATTACAGAGAATGGTACATACAATTATCAGGTATGGAGTGAGTCTGGATTAACCACAAAGGGAACTTTAGTTATTGACTTCTTTACAGAAAGTGAAGAGGAAGAGTTAGTAGACGATGAGTTGGCTGATGAGTTGGATTCAGACGATGAAAAAACTGATGATAAACTGTTCCAAACTGGTATGTACACATCAAATAAGGTAATTGTTGGTGTCTTAATGATAGCAGGGGTATTATTTATGAGTTTAGGTTTTAAAGGAGGTAAAAAGAATGAAGATGATAAAGAAGTTTCTTAGCTTATTTCTTGTATTAGCTTGTGTTATTACATTACTTCCAATGAATGTGTTTGCACAGTCAGGTGGTGGTGATTCTGCATCAGGCTCAGGTTCAGCATCTCCAACAGGAACTGGTATTATGTTCAGAGGTGTAGCATATAGAATTCGATTGATTGATGAGTCAGCAGGATTTGATTCAGGTAATATGAAAACTATTACAGTTGATAGAGCCAATAAGAAAGTAACACTTAAAGAGAATAATGCATCTAATTTAGGTAACGCTAGTGGTTCTGATTGGTGGTATTTTACAGGGGTTGCCTGTGGAAATGCCTATTGTGTAGAGGCAGGTAGTTACCAAGCATTAAATATGGATGGTTCTATTTCTTCTGTTACTGTGCATCCAAAATCAGATTTAGAAAAGTATATTGGAGCATTTAGTTCTGTTGATGATTTAATCAAGCAGGATGGTAATATTTCTAAGTATTGTGATGAGAATTTAGAGTCTTGGAAAAAGTTCTTTAATTATAATTCAAACAATCCTTGCTTATTGGTAATTGAAGTACTTTACAATATGACTGATACATACAAGTCTAACAAGACATTAGTGTCGAGACAGCAACTTTATTATGCAGGCTCTACGAACAGTAGGATATGTTATGAAAGTGATTTGGTAGCAAATGTATATGGTGTCAATTGTCCAGATACAACCAATCATGGGGGTAAAATCCTTAAGAATTATATCTATCAGACGGCAGCACCTTATGGATATACATTGAATACAGTTGGAGAAAAGGCTAACGGATATATCGTATATGGTTTAGAGCATATAGTAGCATCCAA
>JAGAKD010000087.1 GCA_017625815.1 Lachnospiraceae bacterium
ACTATATGGCTATGAATCCAGGCTTTGTAGAGGATGAAATTACAGGTATTCCAACTTTAGAGCCGGCATTCCATTTGGAGGCAATGTGGATTACAGAATCCCAGAGAGAAAGAGCAGAGTCTTTGGGCTATACAGTAGTTGATCCACCATCAATCATAGCTACTCATTTAACAGAGATTATTAAACAGCACTTAGATGAGCTTCTTACAAGACAGGATGTACAGAATCTCATTGATAATATCAAAGAAAATCACAAAACTCTTGTGGATGAACTTGTACCTAAGTTACTTGGTGTTGGTGATATTCAAAAGGTTTTACAGAATCTTCTCAAAGAAGGTATTTCCATCAGAGACTTGGTTACCATTTTTGAAACCTTAGCTGATTATGCCGCTACAAGTAGAGATACAGATATACTTACTGAGTATGTAAGACAAAGTTTAAAGAGAGCTATATCTAACAAATATTTTGGTGATGAGGATATGACAACAGTAGTAACCCTTGACCCTAAGATTGAACAGATGATAATGGGCTCCATTAAACAGACTGAGCAGGGTGCATATATTTCCCTGGATCCTGCTACGACAAAGAGTATACTTAAATCAACAGAGACAGAAGTTAAGAAGCTTGAGAACAAGGGACAGGCGCCTATTATTATTACATCGCCTATTGTCCGTATGTATTTCAAGAAGCTTACAAATGATTACTTTAAGGATTTAATTGTTATATCATATAACGAGATTGATTCAAACATTGAACTAAAGTCAGTGGGAGTGGTAACGATAGATGATAATTAAAAAGTACAATGCACCAACTGAAAAAGAAGCTATACTTATGGCAAAGGAAGAGTTAGGTCCTGAGGCTATTGTTATGAATGTAAAAACAATCAAGCCAGCAGGTATATTTAAGTTGTTTAAAAAGCCGAGAGTTGAGCTCACAGCAGCTATAGATGATTCTGTTGCAGAAAAACAAACTGCAACAACAGTTTCTGCACCTAAGGAGTCATATCGATTTGGTAACGCTTTTGCTGCGGATAAGGAAGGTTATAGTGAGGAAGCTCAGAATGCTATAGAAGAAAAAATAAACAGCATTGCTAAGCTTTTGGAGCAGCAGATGAGTTCCTCAAGGCAGGATAATACATCTTCCTTTGATAGAATTGTTGCTGATGAAGAGGAAGATATTCGTAGCTATACAGAAAAGAATATTGAGACTCCATCTACTAAGACAGACAACAAAGTGGTGGAGCTTATATACAATCAGCTTTTAGATAATGAAGTTAAAAAAGAATTTGTTGATGTGATAATAGACGAGATGGATGCCGTTAGTAGCAAGCAACCTATTGATAATATTTTATCTAGTGTTTATCAAAAGATAGTTTTAAAATTAGGACAGGTGGAGCCATTAAAACCAAGTGAAAATAAGCCTAAAATTGTATTTTTTGTTGGTAATACTGGTGTTGGTAAAACAACAACAATGGCTAAGCTTGCATCAAAATGCAAATTAGAAAACAAGCTGAATATAGCTATGTTTTCGGTAGATACATATAGAATTGCAGCTATAGAGCAGATAAAAACCTATGCAAATATTCTTAACTCTCCAATGGAGGTAATATATACTCCTGAGGATATGAAGAACTATGTTGAAAAGTATAAGGATTGTGACTTGATTTTAGTAGATACAGCTGGCCGTTCTCATAGAAATGAAGACCAAAGAAATGATTTACAGGCTATCATTGATTCGGTAGAGGACTATGAGAAGGAGATATATTTAGTTGTAAGTGTTACTGTGAAGTACAATGACCTTATTAGTATTGCAAAGACATATGGTGAATTGTTTGATTATAAGCTTATATTTACTAAATTAGATGAAACTAAAGAATTGGGTAGTATACTGAATCTTAAACTTGAGATGAACAAGGATCTTTCTTATGTTACTTGGGGGCAAAATGTGCCTGACGACATAGGAGTACTTAACCCACAGATTATTGCTAAGAAGTTGTTGGGAGGTGCTGAATAATGGATCAGGCCTCAAAGCTTAGACAGATGGTTTCTTCTAGCAATGAGATGAGCAATGCACGTGTTATTGCTGTTACTAGTGGCAAAGGTGGAGTAGGAAAAACCAGTCTTTCCGTTAATCTTGCTATAGAGATAGCCAAGATGGGAAAAAAGGTTGTTATATTTGATGCGGATTTTGGTTTGGCTAATGTTGAGGTTATGCTTGGCATAAGACCCCAATACAATTTATTAGATCTAATTCACAATGATAAAACAATTGAAGAAATAATTACGAAGGGACCTAATGATATTGGCTTTATTTCAGGAGGCTCAGGAGTGTCTGAGCTTGCAACCTTAGATAAAGAAAGTATCAAGGTACTTGTTTCAGAATTGGTAAAGCTCGATAGGCTTTACGACGTTGTTATAATTGATACAGGAGCAGGAATTACAGATTCTGTTATGGAGTTTGTTATGGTTAGTCCAGAGATATTACTTGTTGTAACACCTGAACCAACCTCTATTACAGATGCTTATTCTCTTCTTAAAGTTTTGCGCAGAAAGGAAAAGTTTAATCCATTGTACAAAACTATAAATGTAGTATCAAATCGTGTTAGCAGTGATGCAGAGGGTAATGATATTTACAGCAAGATTAATACAGTATCTTCTAAGTTTTTAAATACTAAGCTTCAGTTCTTAGGAAATATTCCTCAGGATAAAAATGCATCAATGGCTATTATTGAACAAAAACCAGTGATTATGGCTTATCCTACTAGTCCTATGGCTAAGGGAATACAGTCAATGGCAGCAAAGCTTATGCAAAATGAAGATACAGATAATACTCCAAAAGAGGGGATTGCAAGGGTGTTTTTAGATTTTATAAAGTCGAGAAGAAAATCTAAAATGTAAAAGGGGAATGTGCATATGGGATTATCTATTGGTAACAAAATTGAACTTGTTGACTTAGAACAAGTAATTAAAAATGAAAAAAACAAAAAAGTATACGTAAGTAAGATATATGATATTATGCAAGGAAATACTTTGCAGATAGCTATGCCAATTTACGAGGGTAAGATAGTTCCTCTTAGTGTAAATGACAAGTATTCTGCTTGCTTTTATACAGATAGAGGCTTATTGCAGTGCAATGTTATAGTTTCAGCTAGGTATAAGAGCGGCAATCTATTTTTCTTAGAGGTTGTTATGCTTGGAGAGCTTGCAAAGGTACAAAGAAGAGAATTCTACAGATATAATTGTAGTCTTGAAGCCAAAATCCGTGTTGTATCGGATGAAGAATACGAAACAGGTGTACCGGAAGACACAAGCATACCAGAGGAAGAGTTAGATTGGCAGGGTGTCAAAATATCAGATATAAGTGGTGGTGGTGTTAAATTATATCAGCATCAGTATTTAGAAAAAAATGAAGTTATAAAGTTAAAATTTATGGTAGCTATTTTAGATGAGATAGTTAGCTTTAATTTGTTTGGACGTATACTAGCAAGCGTTCCTGTTCAAGGCAGAACAGATATATTTGAACAGCGTATAGAATTTATGAAAATACGTCAAGAAGATAGAGATAAGATTATTAAATTCATATTTGAATCAGAACGTATGAATAGAGCGAGGGAAGCAGGATTAATTTAATGAAAAAAGTTCTTGTGATAGATGACTCTGCACTTATGAGAAGGGTGTTATCTGATATAATAGAGAATACAAATGAATATAAAGTTGCATATACTGCAAATGATGGAATTGAAGCATTGTCTGTTATAGAAGAGTATAGCGACATCTCTGTTATTTTTTGTGACATTATTATGCCTAGAATGAATGGTCTTGAATTGTTGCAGGTGCTTAAACGCAAGAGTATTACTACACCAGTAGTTATGTTTAGCTCAAGCAAGGATGCAAGAGACACTATTACAGCCTTAGAGCTTGGGGCTATAGAATTCATTAAGAAACCAGAGAGGGTATTGGGACAGACCAATACCTTTTTTGAAAGAAGAGTGCATAATGCACTTGAGATAGCAGCAGGGATTAATGCTAGCCGTTCTAATACTACAGCAACTACTGTTACTGAAGAAGAGTCTTCGCTAAAGAAGCCTATTAAAAATCAATCTTCATCTAGTAAGAAATTAGTCGCTTTAGTGTGCTCCACAGGAGGACCGAGAGCACTTCAGGATGTTATTCCATTGTTGCCAGCCAATTTGGCTGCCCCTGTTATAATTGTACAACATATGCCAGCTGGTTTTACAGCTACCTTGGCGGAGCGTCTTAACGATCTTAGCAAGATTAAGGTCAAGGAAGCTGAGGATGGTGAACCACTAAAAAATGGTGTTGTGTATATAGCAAAAGGAGGTATTCATTTAACTGTTGTGGAGGATAATCGAATTCCTCGCATTAAGTTTGATGATTCACCACCTGTAGTTGGGCTTAAGCCCTTTGGCAATATAATGTATAACAGCTTATATAATTTATCCTATGACGAGATAGTGTGTGTTGTCTTAACCGGAATGGGAGAAGACGGTACAAAAGGAATAATGAATCTCTCAGTACATAAGGATATTTACGTTATAGCTCAGGATGAGGCTTCATCTACTGTTTATGGTATGCCAAGAGCAGTAAAGGAGAGAGGTCTTACCGATTGTGTATGCGACATTAATAAAATTGCAGATAAAATCACTAAGAAAGTAGGGGTGTTATAAATGGATTTAAGTCAATATCTTGAGATTTTCATTGACGAAACAAAAGAACATTTACAAACATTAAATGACCAGGTGCTTATCCTTGAAGCTGAGCCAGAAAACATTGATACAGTCAATGAGATTTTCAGAGCTGCACATTCACTTAAGGGTATGGCAGGAACCATGGGCTTTAAGCGTATGCAGAGACTTACTCATGATATGGAGAATGTGTTCTCTGAAATTCGTAATGGTAAGCTCAATGTTGATGCTGATATGGTTGATATCGTTTTTAAATGTCTTGATGCTATTGAAGGATATTTATCAAATATTATGGATAGTGCTGATGAGGGTACAGAGGATAATGAGGAACTCATCGGTTTACTTAATGCTGCCCTTGAAGGTAAGTCAGAGGATGCTCCTGCACCAGTAGCAGAGGCACCAAAGGCAGACAAGCCAGCAGCTGGTTCAGAGGATAGAAAGAAGTACTTATCTATTCCGATTGCAGATTACGAGAAAAATGCAATGGTTGAGGCTAAGGCAAATGGAATGCATGTATATGCAACTACAGTATACATTCAGGAATCATGTTTGCTTAA
>JAGAKD010000006.1 GCA_017625815.1 Lachnospiraceae bacterium
AAAATCTGTCATTCTAGCAATCTTACCAGTAACCTCAGTTCCAACTGCATACTTCTCAGCAGCCTTAACCCATGGATTCTGATCATCAAACTTGAGTGAAAGAGCAATCTTATCTCCCTTAATATCCTTGATGAATGTCTTAACAGTAGCACCAACCTCAAGTACGCTCTTAGGATTATCAATTCTTCCCCATGACATCTCTGAAATGTGAAGAAGACCATCGGCACCACCTAAGTCGATAAATGCACCAAATGGAGTAACATTCTTAACTGTTCCTTCTACAACATCACCAACATTGATTGAATCAAAAAGCTTCTTAGCATCCTCTGCCTTCTTTGCAGCAACTAATTTCTTTCTGTTACCAATAATTCTTCTCTTCTTAGGATTAAACTCTGTAATAACGAATTCAATCTCCTGATCCATAAACTTATCAAGATTCTTCTCGTAAGTATCTGAAACAAGGCTAGCTGGGATAAATACGTTACACTCATCAACAGTAACGCTTAAACCACCCTCAAGTACCTTTGTAACCTTTGCAGTGAGAACCTCTTCGTTATTGAAAGCTTCCTCAAGCTTCTCATATGACTTCTCTGCTGCAACTCTCTTGTATGAAAGGAGAACCTGACCCTCACCGTCATTAGTCTTAACAACCTTAACTGTAATAGGATCACCAACATTAACTACTGTAGTAAGATCAATGCCTGGAGTATTTGAATACTCTGCTCTTGTAATAATACCATCAGCCTTATACTGAATATCAACATAGATAACATCTGGCTTAACACCAATAACCTTGCCCTCTACAACACTGCCAGGTCTAACAGTATTACCATTCTCCTCTGATTGATTTAATAATTCTTCAAAACTTAATTCTGCCATACTGTCTTGAACCTCCTTAATAATATGATTTGGGGTAGATGCCCCAGCTGTAATACCTACCCTCTTAGCGGATTCAATGACAGTTAAATCCAAGTCAACGAGTGTCTGAATATAGTAAGTATTTTTGCATTCTTTTTTGCTTATCTCATACAACTTCTGTGTATTAGAACTATTCTTGCCGCCTACAATCACCATAGCATCCACTGAAGATGCTAATTCTTTAGCTTCTTTCTGTCTTTCTCCGGTAGCATTACATATGGTATTATAAACACAAACATTATAATATTTTTTTCGAAAAAATTCAACTAAATCTTTGAATTTTATGCTATTAAATGTTGTTTGTGACACAATTACAATATTTTTATCTGTTTCTAAGATTAATTTCTCTGCTTTTTCAATAGAATCCACCACAAAAGGGGTATTTTCACACCAACCAATTATGCCCTGAACCTCTGGGTGATTTTCGTCCCCAGCAATAATTATCACACTTCCTTTATTGCTTTCCTCGCTGACTATTTTATGAATTTTCTTTACAAAAGGGCAAGTAGCATCAATTATTTCAATATTGCTTTTCTCAATTAAATCATATATATGTTTGCCTACTCCATGAGACCTAATAATTATTTTAATGTTGTCATTAGTTGTTGAAGTATTAACTAATTCCTTCAATGTTTCTTCATCGGGAATTATTTTTACCCCTTTTGATTCTAAATCCTTTACAACCTCTTCATTGTGAATAATAGGTCCATAGGTGTATACTATTGTGTCAGTAGCTTTCACTTCATTAACTTGGTCATACACTGTATCAACAGCTCTTTTTACACCAAAGCAAAAGCCTGCTGTTTTTGCAAGAATAATTTCTTTCATATAGAGTCTCCTAATTTTTTGCCTTATTAGAAATGAATTCAACAACCTCATCTATAGTCATATCAGAAGTATCTAAATAAATTGCATCATCCGCTTGCTTTAAAGGTGCTATTTCTCTGTTCATATCCTGATAATCTCTCTGTTCAATATCAGCCTCAATCTTTGATATATCTGGAGTTTCACCTTTTTCTACAAGCTGGTCATATCTTCTCTTTGCACGAGTTTTTACAGATGCAGTTAAATATATCTTTACATCTGCGTTAGGAAGTACAAATGTACCTATATCTCTTCCGTCCATTATTACATCATTTGATGCTGCAATATCTCTCTGAAGTTGTAACAAAAGCTCTCTTACTGGTTTTTTTGCAGCAACCTTTGATGCCATATTACCAACTGCCTCTTGTCTTATGGCTGTGGAAACGTTATCACCATTAAGATATACCTGCTGAACCCCCGCTTCATACTTAATCTCTATATTGATTTTTTTACAAGCAGACACCACAGCTTCATCTACTTCACAATCAATATTATTATTTAAGAAATATAGAGCTATACTTCTATACATTGCACCTGTATCAACATAAACATATCCTAATTTCTCTGCTACAAGCTTTGCTATTGTGCTTTTTCCAGCTCCTGCTGGTCCATCAATTGCAATATTCATGATTTTAATATATATCCAAACTGTCTTGGATATTTTCCTCCTTATTTCATTATAAACAATCTATGTTATATCATTTAATTTTATAAATGTATTCCTTATTCTATCGACGCTGCTGTAGACCATGCGATTTGAAGATTAAACCCACCTGTCAATGCATCTACATCTAGAACCTCACCAATAAACCTTAAGCCTTTTATGGATTTAGACTCCATGGTATGAGGATTGATTTCCTTAACACTTACACCACCTTGGGTTATTATTGCCTCATTAAGGTCTCTTAATCCTTTGACATGTAGTTCCATACACTTAAGTAATTTAACCAGCTTAAGTCTCTCCTCTTTGGTTATTTCATTAACCTTTTTATATTGGTCTATGCCAGAAATATCTATAATGACCGGTATAAGCTTCTTTGGCAACAAATCGCTCAAAGAATTTCTAAACTGCTTATTAATATTTTGAGAAAAATCTCTTAGTATTCTTTCATTTAATTGTTCCTCTGTGAGTGCAGGCTTTAAATCAATTCTAAGTCTTAAATCACTATCCAAATATTTACCCACAAAGGAAGAACCACTTAATATAACTGGACCACTAACACCAAAATGCGTAAATAGCATTTCGCCAAACTCAGAATATATAACCTTATCTTTATTTTTGACCTTTGCAACAAAAGTAGCTTGAATGTTTTTTAAGGCTAGTCCCATTATATCCTTGCAAAAGCCTTCCTCAATCTCAATAGGAACCAACGCAGGTCTTGGTTCAGATATATTTAATCCAAACTCCTTAGCCCATTTTATGCCATCTCCTGTAGAACCAGTTAATGGATATGACACACCACCTGTAGCAATAACTATATTTTCACAAGCAATATGCTCTTTTTTTCCTTGTTCATTTACATAAGATAGACCCGATACACGTTTTGTATCACCATCCTCAGTAACCTTTATATCTATAACAGTAGTGTTAAGCATAATTTTTACACCAAGCCTTTTTAGTTTAGTACTCATAACACTAATTACATCTGATGAATGATCCGAAACAGGAAATACTCTCCCGCCTCTTTCAGTCTTAATCTTAAGACCAAGCTCTTCAAAAAAAGACATAGTCATAGCGGCGTCAAAGCCATAAAATGCACTGTACAAAAATTTGGAATTGGTAACTACATTTTTAAGTAACTCCTCTGTACTGCAATTATTGGTTAAGTTACATCTTCCTTTTCCTGTAATAAAAAGCTTACGTCCTAACCTATCATTTTTTTCAATTATAGTGGGATTATATCCCTTTTCAGCAAGCATAATTCCTGCCATCATTCCAGCAGCTCCGCCACCTACTATAATAACATCACTCATTACATAAGCCTCTTCATATCTGATATCTTAATAGTAATAACCAAAGGGCAATCTTCCTTTAATGGTTCATCAGGATCCATAACAACATTAATATCGTTATTTTCTTTGATTGCAATTACATTTATTCTATAGTTTTTTCTGAGATTCAATTCTTTTAATGATTTTCCAACCCATTCCTTTTTTGGCATAAGTTCTATCAAACTTACTGTGTCAGATAATTCAAAGAATTCAAGAAAATCAGTTGATAATAACTTTCTGGACAATCGCATTCCAGACTCTTTTTCCGGATATACCACCTTATCCGCTCCTACTTTATCAAATATATTTCCTGTTAATTCATCTCTTGCTTTTGCTATAACTAGTGGTACACCTAAATCTTTAGCTGTAATCACACTCATAACACTTGGTTCAAGATAATCTGACATAGCAACAATAACAGCATCCATATTAGCTAATCCTACATTTGTTAAAGCATCTGTATCACATACGTCAACATTTATAGCACAAGTCACATAATCAGATAATCTATTTATCTTTTCCTCATCCTTGTCTATAACCATAACATCTGCTCCAAGTCTATATAACTCAAGTGCTATACTTCTGCCAAATCTACCTAACCCAATAACTGCAAACGATTTTTTCATAAACAACCTCCTCTTATATTACCCCACTATTATTTCCGCTTCCGAATAGTGTATTGAATTCTTAATTGAATATTTATTACTAAAAGCAACAAACATAGATATAGGACCTATACGTCCAAGATACATAGCAATAATTATAATCACTCTACCTATGTTATTAAGCTCTGGGGTTACTCCTCTTGACAATCCAACTGTAGCAATAGCACTAGCCACTTCAAATATAGCATCTGTTAGAGAAAATCCATTTGTTACTATTAACAATATACTAAAGAAGAAAAATGCACCTATACTTATAAAAGCAACAGCTAAAGATTTTCTAATCAAATTATCATTG
>JAGAKD010000088.1 GCA_017625815.1 Lachnospiraceae bacterium
AAAGATGAATTAGAGGCTACATTATTAACAAATTATTCAAAGCGAAAAGTAGAAATTGTTATTGACTAATCAATAAAAATATGTTATAATAAATATATACTTAAGAGATAAAGGAGAATGCTATATGAAAACTTTATTAAAGCGTGAAGAAACTTACCGAGTAGAAACTGAAACTGGTGTTGAACAATTAATTGAAGAAATGAAATCGGGACAAGGTTTTGAATTAATTTCTTATACTTCAACTTATAAAGAAAAGAAACCAACAAAAGCAAATCCAGATGGTGACCAATATTATGTAGTAAAATTCAAAATGGAGTATAACAAAGAAAATGCTCCTAAATTTTCGGAGGTAATCTAATATGAATACAATTAAAATTGATATTAAAAAATTACATGAAGATGCAGTAATTCCTACTTATGGTACAGAAGGTGCTGCCGGTTTTGATTTTTATTCTATTGATGACTATGTTGTTGACCCAGGTAAAACAGTTATTGTAAAAACTGGTTTAGCAGTAGCCGTTCCTATTGGTTATTACTTAGCAGTAGTTCCTCGCTCAGGAGTATCTGCTAAAACTGGAATTCGAATTGCTAATTCTCCTGGAACAGTAGATGCTGACTACAGAGGAGAAGTTGGTGTAATTGTTACGAATACTAGCAATGATACTTTCACAATTGATAAAGGTTATCGTATAGCTCAGGGAATTATATTGCCATACTTCCAAGCACAATTCAACTTAGTAGATGAGCTTGATGAAACAGCTCGTGGTGCTGGTGGTTTTGGACATACTGGAGTGAAATAAAATGAAAATATTAGCGATAGACCAAGCCTCATCCACTTCAGGATGGGCTATCTTTGATAATAAGGAGTTAATCGAGTATGGAAAAGTTGTTTTTGATGATGATGATTTTATATATCGTATATCTAAATTACGCTTGTGGCTCGATGAATTTATTAATGAAAACAACATCGAAAAAGTTATTCTCGAAGATATTCAAATGCAAATAGACAAAGAGACACAGCAAAAAGTATATGGTGAGGGAAACATAATCAATGTAGATACTTTTAAAAAACTCGCTGGACTTCAAGCAGTTCTTCATGAATTATGTGTTGAAAAAGGAATACCTGTTGAGATTTATCATTCCTCTGCTTGGAAGTCTACTTGCGGAATTGTTGGAAGTCATCGACAAGAACAGAAGAGAAGTGCTCAGCTTTATATTCAAAATAAATATAATGTAAAAGTTATTCAGGATATAGCTGACGCTATTTGCTTGGGAGAACATGCTTGTAATCCAAAAGAAAAAGCAAAAGTAAAAACAGATAGTCGAACTGAATATGCCCCAATTTCATGGGAATAAAAAAAGACACTCTTAATTGAGTGTCTTTTTTTTTGGTCTAAAAGAAGAGATTTCCTTCCGCCCTTATTGACCGTATCTCAAAATGAAAAGACTCTGGGTGTTTTTCGATAAAATTACCCTTCTAAAATAGAAATACGATTTTCAAGTTCTTGTATTTTTTCTGCAATAGCAATGTCGCTTTCAGTGTCGTCAGTGTCGAACCAAATCTCTATATCCTCGTCTGTAGGGGCGTTAATTCCCACATGAATGGCTTTTGGACCCTTTGGACCTTGAGGACCGATTTCACCTCGCTCACCTTTAGGACCCTGAGGACCGACAGGACCAGTGTCGCCCTTGTCACCCTTAGGTCCTTGAGTACCAGCTATTTCCTCTCCAACTGTATTACCTGGGTTAAAAAAGCTCATATTTCTTCCTCCTTAGTATGCAAAAACTGCATAAACTTCAGTGTTTTCACTTTCTACAATAATCGACCCTATTGTCATCTTCATATCAACAGGTATGCTTAGACCGTACTTAGATTTCACAAGCACAGGCTCTACAGAACCATTGATGAAAATATTTGTATCTTGACTTACGGCAAGAGTTAGTGTTTTAGCTGCGTAAAGATAGTTTCCCTGTTTTGGCATAACTTCTTCATTAGATTTTGATGTTGTTACATTAATTGACTTAATATTCACAACCATTTTCCCCCTTAACTATACTTATTAAATCTGTAAGTTCCTCGAACTGTTCTTGCGAAAAAACATCTTTGCTAAAATAGTATTCTATTTGAGAATTTAATTTTTCTAAATCCGGGCAATCATTTTCAATAATAAACTTGGCTTGACTAAATTTGTCAATGTTAGACCCTGTTCTCGAAGCCAACAGGAAATCTTTAGGGGCGATACTTTCTCGCAATGTGAATACTTCAAAATCAGTGTTCCAACTAAGATTCATTAGCTGAACTTGAGAGTCAAGCATTGAAGCCTTTAGCGCCTCTTGAATCTGAATTAACCTCTCATTCTCACTATTTAAAGTTTGGATTGTCTTACGTTGTTGTGCGATTGTCGCTTGCATATCAGTTGGCACTTTAACAGATAGCGTTGGGACTAATGAACCCTCTTCACTACTGCATGAGTAATGCGTTGTACCCTCGTATGAATAAACAATGTTGTCACTTAAATCAACTGTTTTAATTGACTTTTCTTTATTATAGTATCCGTGTATAGGGTTATTACTAAGCATTGTTTTCAATTCATCAACAGACATTTTAGGAGTTCTTAAATACACATGACCACTTGGTTTTGTTATAATAATCCCTGGAAAATCTTTATCATAGTTGCTCCAAGCAAAATTATTGCATATACCAACGTTTTGATTTGCTACCATATTTGGAACGTAATTTTTCAATATAAACCTTGTGGTATTTTCCAAAGTATCATTTTGTAATATCCAATTTTCAGAACCATTAAAAACAAAAGGTTCAAAATTGCTAACAATCTCACCAGTTGTCAAATTCAACGTATCTTGCACATCACCAATTCCACGTAATTCAACAGGTTCTAAAGTAGATAAAATGTTTGATTTATATGGTTCGAATGACGTGGCTACCGAACCTTGTTCGAGTTGGAATGTTTTTAAAACTTCAGATAAATCCTCATCTGTAACCTCAGTAGCTGGATTTTTAGCTATTGTGATATGGCATTTCGTTGCGTTTGCAGTATTCGTCAATGGATTTCCATTTCTTGAAATAAAATTACCATTATCATCGTATAAGAAGAATTGCGATATACGATAACCGTCTCCAATACTTGCCATAGCAGAATCAACATTCTTAATATTGATATAATCAGCAGTTGTCATATAACTCATTTGTTGATTGATTGCACCTGTCTCATTTAATCTGTTTCCTCTTATAAATGTAGAGTTAAACAAATTCTTCCCAACTGTCGTTAAAACAGGCATTCTAACGCTCGTCATACCTTCAAAGTAAGGAATATCCCAGTTTTCCATACCATCCTGATACTCGATAAATAAAATATCAATATCAAGTTCTCCACTTTCATAACGTGGCATCCATATAATAAAATTAGCTTCATCCCCACTTGCTAAGGGCTCGACTACGATAGTTTCTTCGAAACCAACATTGAAATTTTCATTACTTATAGAGTGATATCCCTTCGGATTGCTTCCACTAAAGAATTGTAGTTTAACTGCCATTTGTGTATTGCTTTCTTTTAAAACCGTTGCTACTTTATTTATTCTAAATTTAAGTAGATATTTTTTTGATTTATCGGTTGGTATAACACTTATTACATTCGTACCTCTATTTGAAACCCTAACATTACCTTTAACCGTATTAACAAGTGTTTTACCCTTTAAAATCGCACTTCTAGCGTGCCCCTCAATAGAATTAGTAGCCGTAATATGTTGACCTTCATAATCCAGGTAATTAAACTCACCGATTGCAGTTTTAACCGCATAGTCAACATTGGCGTCATTTGCCTGTTTTAAAGTTTCATACTTATTCCCCATGTAATCTACTTTGTTATACTCTTCGACTCCTCCGGTTTCCCCCTTTTCTCCTTTTAGAGTCAAAATTGGGAGTTTTTCAAACTCACCTGTTAGCGAATTTTTTATTTTAAACCCCATAATCTAAAAACTCCCTTCTAAATTTTCATTAGTTGAGACATGCTTTTTAACATCCTCAACTTCTTCTCTTATACTATTAAAATAGTTGTATAAGGCTGTATTAAAAGCCAAGTTCATTGCTTGAACCTCTTTAATAGACTGTTGTAAATCCATATTTTTAATCAAGAGTGTTTGAGTTGTAGCTTTTTGCTCTTGAATAGTCAATTGAACATCAGTTGGCACTTTAACAGATAGCGTTGGGACTAATGAACCCTCTTCACTACTGCATGAGTAATGCGTTGTACCCTCGTATGAATAAACAATGTTGTCACTTAAATCAACTGTTTTAACGACCTTTTGGTTTAACTCGTAACAAACGGAAATATTCAATGAGTCTATAATCTCATTAAATTTTTCTAAGGTGTCAATGTCATTAGTTAATCTGACACGAATCTGTCCGTTGTGCATGGTTACTATGTTTTCTTCAACACTAGAAAATGGGTTTCCAACCTTTAATTTGTCACTAGCAATTGCATGGAACTTATTACTACCTGTTTGTAAATGTTGTCTTATAAAATAAGGAACATTTACAGTGGAATCAGATGAGTATACCAATCCCCATCCTTTATTACTAAGAATAATTTCTTCTGTGGCTTCAACAACTTCACCAGTTAACAAATCCAACGTATCTTGCACATCACCAATTCCACGTAATTCTAAATCACTTGGAGTAGATAAAATGTTTGTTTTATAGGGTTCGTAAGAAGTGGCTTCATTGCCTATTTCCAATTGAATTGTTAGATTCAAATTATTGCAAATATCCCCTTCTCGGAAACGAATAAATGCTCCGACAATTTGCATACCATCTTGGATGATTACGTTGTTTGCATATTTCATTTCTCCATTTAACGTATATGACATAAAGCTACTTTTACCTAAGTTATTGCTCAAAAATACCCTTGTTCCAACTTTAAAACTATTTAATACATCAAGAGTTTCCACGTTTATTGAACCCGTTCTGGTAGTAATATAATAATCAACAATTGTGGATGCAGTTCCATTAACGATTACTCCACTGTCCGTATTTGTAAAAGTAAGTCCATTAGCCACCCAATCACTTCTATATTTGCACAAATTCTTACCAGTAGTTTTTAAAACAGGCATTCTAACGCTCTGCATACCTTCAAAGTAAGGAATATCCCAATTTTCCATTCCTTCTTGATATTCAAGAAGAATAACATCATTAACAGAATAGGTAGTATTTGATGTTTTATTAAAATCACAAAATAATATAATTATATGTTCATTAGGTAATTCACTTTTTGTTGTAAGTATAGCATATGAATTATTAATAATACTGCAAGCATCTGACCAAATAGTTGTAGAACTTCCATCTTTAAGAGCAACTACTGATATATTATTAAAGTTTCCTTTAACTAAATATTTAGTATTTGGTTTTATCATATCCATTCTTAAAAAACATTTAATATAACCCCAATCAGAAGCACTAATTTCCCCTAGTGTAAGACTGCACCCTCTATTACTAGAATAATTTAGTGTATACGGTAAAGAAGCGCTCATTGCGCATCCTATATTATTTTCTGTTTTTGTTAAATTAACCAACGTCATACCCTTTAAAATCACACTTCTAGCATGCCCTTCAATGCTATTTGTAGCCGTGATGTGTTGTCCTTCGTAGTCTAGGTAATTAAACTCATCGATTGCAGTTTTAATGATATAGTCAACATTAGCATTCATTGTATCCCTTAATTTTGAATGCTGTTTACCAATGTAATCCACTTTTTCTGATGGTTCAATCTCTCCAGGCTCTCCCTTTTCCCCCTTTAAAGCAGGTATATTAAATTTCTCAAATTCTCCTGTTTGCAAATTTTTTATTTTAATACCCATTTTTACCCTCCTGTAGCATAGCACTCTCCAATGCCATAATTCTATTTTCAAGTTCAACTATTTTTGCCGCGTAGGCTAACTCATCCTCATTATCAGAGGGGTCAAACCAGAAGATTGTTGTATTACGACTTGGTGGGGTTGCTCCAGAATGAATGCTTGGTTCAGATTCTATTTCAACAAATCTTGACTCCCAGTTTAAAATATTCGCATTAAAATCTAGAACTCTCTGAGACTCATTATTAATTCTTTCAAGTTCCTGAGCATTTCTTTCCATCTCAGAACGTTCTCTACTTTCCTCTGCTTCCAGTAAATCTCCTCGTAATATAGAGATACTTTCAATCAGCTGATTTAAAATTGGATAGCTTGTATCTGAAGTTATATCGCCATCCTTATCTCCTAAGTATTCATCTACTATCATACTGAACTTTAAAACAGATAATTTATGACCATTTGTATCAAAAACATCCAATAGTCCTTGAATAGTGCCGGGCTCGACTGTAACCGAATCATCAATTAGTACTCGACACACTCCTTCAGTAGCATCGATTATCTCAATTCCCTGTTCAACCAATTGATTAATTTTGGGAACAAGAAATCTTGCTTTAACCGTTGAATTAGTTAAATCCAAGGGAGCAAACTTACTCGTAAGAAAAAAATTTAATGCTATACTTGTATCATATTGAGTTAATCTCGGGATTTCATTTTGTTTTGGTACATATATATCTGCCTCAAAGTCAAACTCTTTTAATTCTACCATTG
This sequence comes from Lachnospiraceae bacterium, assembly GCA_017625815.1. GTDB lineage: Bacteria > Bacillota > Clostridia > Lachnospirales > Lachnospiraceae > Coprococcus_C. The sequence goes on from JAGAKD010000088.1 coordinate 6,634, forward strand.
CTTACCCTCCCTACTTGGTTTAGTCTACAATACCCCTTTTAATCATAAATAATTTTCTTCCCTTCTTAATAAGAATAAGAGTGTTTAAAGTTTAAACACTCTTATTGCTTATCTACCCATTATTTTTTTAAGAGTTGCATTTTAATAATTTTTAAATTGTAAATCAGAAGAGGCAACAGTGTTGTAGCCTGAGTTCTTAACTGATTGATAGTCTGGAGCCGTTGCTTTTACATAAAGAGCAAGAGTAGGATTGATTGTAGAATCAGTACCAGCTTTTAAAACTCCACTATTCTTCCCAAGTTGAGGAGTATAATTAGGGTATTTAGTATCTGTATCAATCTCGATATGTAAGTGGTCTCCTGTTGATGCTCCAGTATTACCATACAACCCTAATCTCGTATCTTTTGTGATTTTATCTCCAGCTTTTACATAAATTTTTTCTAAATGATAATAACGAATAGTTAAATCTTTTACTTGTCCATTTGTAAGCTGGCAATTTTTATAGACAGCACAAATTACATTCCCAGAAGAGTTTGACCAACCAACATGGGTAATTACTCCATCCCCTGAACCCCAAACAGTTTTATCTGACTTTTGTTGGTCTGTATAGTCTACACCATAATGATTATAGCCAAACTCTTTTCGATAGTTTACGTTTTTGTAGCCCGCTGTAATACGAGTTTTGTTGATAGGTAAAATTAATTTTTGAGCCATTATCTTCTCCCCTTTCTTAGGTCAATAAATTATTAACCTCTAACTAAATTATTTTTTAATAAGGTCGTTTGTCGAGTTATCATTGTTATCTTTTAACCCTTTTGTCGTAGGATTAACAAATACACCCACAACAGCAACAATAACTGAGCCAAGCAAAAAGGGATTAGCAAGAATGTTCATTAAATTTTCGTATAAAATTTCCCAAGAAGTTAAGCTTTCAAAGCTAATGTTGGCAGCCGCACAGATAACCCCCGCAAGACCGAACCAGAAATAAGGATTTTTAAAACGATTATTCATTTTATATGCCTCCTTAAATAAAAAAATGGAGGAAGAATTTTAGCATCCTTTCCTCCTATTATAATTATAGTCTTAAAAACTTGCAATGTCAAGTTTGTAAACTTAGCATTTTATACAAGTTTAGGAATTGTTGTTAGCTCATAATTTTATTCTTCTAGTCTATAAAAAAAGCTATAACTATCAGTTTGATAGTTATAGCTTTTTTAAAATAACTACAATCAAAATGGAATGTCAAATCCGCCACTATTTGACTTCCTCCCCTTTTCAATTATAGTATATTTTCCAACGGATGTCAAGTTCATTCAGATAAATGTTCATCAATCCATTCAATCTTTGATTCAATTTTATCTAGCTTGTCAACTTGCTCTTGTTGAATTTCAACAATTTGTTCAATAGTTTCAGCTTGTCTTTTTACAATAGCAGTAATTTCATTTAGAGTTGCCCCTTGGTCAACAACTAACTGATAATAGCGCCATTTGTCCTCTCTAATTTCGTTAACATGATTTTCGATGGTTTCAATATGTGCCCTATGTTTTGCGTCAATAGAGTCTACATATTCTTTATTTTTAACATTAATAGCGTCTACATAGTTTTTATTTTTAGCATCACTAGACTTTACATACATCATAGCAATACCGCCAAAGATAAATCCGATTGGACTTATCTCAATGCAGCTTTGAATTAATGACTGTAATAAACCAGCTTCCATCTAATATCCCTCCCCTAGTCGTGTGTTATATTCTTTGTTGCGCCCTTATTGCCGTTATACTCATTAGACTTTCTGGAGAAAGAGGTAAATTAATACTCTTAATCATATAGTCTCCGTAGATATTACTGCTTTCATGGAATACTTCCATTCTTTCATTTGTATTTAAAAAATAGAGTGGAAGACAGTTTATAGTAATGCTTTCATTAAAGTTTGTATGCTGATATAATTGCTCACGAATTACAGAAAATGCATCTTTTGTATATGGAGCTTGTGTAAATACATCAAAAGAAACTTGCGGAGACCCTGTTGCTTCAGGATTTTTACTGAGAAGAACAAAATTTTGCCCAGTTTTATTCAACTCTGCAATCAACTTATTCTTTTCAATTTCATCCATTTCTGTGTTAATAATGACCATATTTGGAACAACCGGTGGATACATTAATCCAACTTTATCATCTATAATTGTCTTAGTTCTTTTCCCAATTGCACCAACGGAAAATTCCCCGTAATCACCTTTCGTATCTATCATATCAAAATAATATGTGAATCCACTTGGACCAGTTATCCATTCTTCTTTTTTGCTATCATATATTTGAGGAAATTTACTACTTAATTCACCCCAATAGGGATTATAATTTGAGTCGCCCTGATTAATCGGCTTACGCTCATCAATTAGATATTGTTGCCATGGTTTAGTATAATTCTCTGGTAAAACTGGTTTATCATCCACCACTAAATGATACATAATCGGCCCCTTTTGCTCATCTGCCATACCCCAAACAATAAAATCATTTTTAATGTTAAGCCAATTTGGATTATTTGTATAGGCATTTACAATATGTTTATCCCTGAAAGTAAATACGAATGGAGTCTTATCGAAATTTGCAATATAATCTTTATTAGTTAGCTCATCTAGATTAGTAAATGATGTATTCAAATAGTTTTTAACTTCTTGAAATACAAAGTTTCCCTCTACATCATAAAAATACTCATAGTTGCCTAAAAAGTTTTTTATATCATCTAAAATAGAAGCAACTGTATCACCAGGTTGCTTAATAAGTTCTCCGGTATAACAGAATTTTTCCATAGCATAACCAATATAGTCTCCTGTTTTATATGTAATACTACCTGGAGTGCCTTTTGGTACTACTCGCCAGTCTAATAGAGTTAATGTTCTTCCTTGTTCATCATAATAAATCATAGGAGCCTTGATATATTCAGGTATATCATTAATAATTACTTTTGCAGGATTTTCTCCTCCTAATCCTACAACAGCGTATCTAATAATTTCCTCAATCGTTTGATATTGAAAATTATTATCTTCATCATAAGTTTTATTTACTTCGAGCATGCCAGGAATTACTCCTCCTACATCACCAGTTAATAAAACCATTTTATCCTGAGCTTTTAAACTCAGTGTAGTAGATTCTAAACCAGTGCTTAAGGAGCATGAGGTAAGAATAAAAATTCCTAGATTAAACCACACTTTTTCACCTAGATGCTTATATTTTTCTAACTTATTTTCAACCCCAATTTTAAGTCTGATTTTTTTATTGATTGAAATTAGATTTTTGGCAGAAGTTATAGCATCATAGTCTTCTTGCAATGTCATATCAAGAGAACAGGTTCTTCTGATTGAGGAGTCTCCCGATAAAGAGAGACTTCCTCCAGTAACTAAACCTTGAAGTTCAGCAACCTTTTCTTCCGCCCAATCTAATAAGTCAATCACTACATAAATACTTTTATTTTGTTGAGATATAATCTCATAATAAATCTCATTAGAATACATAGGCTTTTATCCTTTCTACTCTTGCTCGTCTGAATTTGGTCGAGGAGCAAACAAGATATCTTCTGACAGTCGCAAATGGTCTGCTAAGTTTAATAAGCCTTGCTCTAATTTACTAATCTGTGTTTTCATTAGTTCAATTTGTTTGTCTTGTTGAAGTTGAGATTGTTTTAATTCTAGTGCCATATCTTTGACACTATTTAGCGATTGTCTGTCTTCTGTTGCTGATGTTGTTAATGATTGTATATTGGTTGCATTTTGCTTGACAGCAGAATCAACTGAAGCTATACTAGTTTCTAAGCGTAATTTTGTAGAACCAATAAGTTGTAATAATTCTTCATCTTTTTGACTTAAAGAGTTTAAATTATTTTGAATCCCAGTCTTATAGTTTGCGAAATCTTTTTCTTTCCAAGCCAAAAGACTGTCAAAAGAAGCTTTCCATTTACCTAATGCCGTAGAGTTTGAAACATAAGTAGGATTTAAAGCTAGAACTTTATTTAAATTATCTCTATTGGTATTAGCTAAAGTTTGAGCATTGTTAATACCAGTTGTTAAATCTCTAACAGTACTACGGATATACGCTATATTTGGAACATCATATGTATTTGGACTCTCAGGTGTCTCCGAAGGAGAAGAGAATGAATACACTATTCCTGGTGTGCTTGCCTTGGCATAAGATTCAATTTGTTCATATGTATGCTTATGTTTACTAGGTACAACCGTAGCATTTAAAGAATAAGTTCCACCCTTATTAAATGTAACCGAACCTGTTACTCCAGAAGTTAAATTGATTTGAACATCATTTTGTAGTCTATCGGCAATAGCAGCTTTTTTAGCCACTCGGCTACCATTGTCATTATCTACAACAACAGCACTATTCATCTTTAAGTCATAGATTGCTTTAGGTGTTGCGGCAACACCATTTGCATAATTTGGACTGTTTAAACTGTTGCTAAGAGTTATTGCTCCACGCTCAGTTTGATTAGCAACTGGCAACCTATCTCTAATAATAATTCCGCTTAAAAGATTCTCTGCCTTTTGAGAATTCTCAAGTTGCTGTTCAATATGGTTCATTTTATTTTCGTCGATTGGAGTTGTTTCGTTTACCCATCTGGTTGGAACGTACTTTTCAACCGTTGCCATATTATCACCCTTTCCTATTAAATTGCCTGCCTCCCACCCCTGTTATTAATATACTCCTGTAATAGCTTGGTCAACAGAAACCATTTCTCGATATTCATTTACATATCCTACAATAGCTGGCATTCGAATATCTCGACCAGGTTGTAAGAATTGAATAATCTCTGCTTCAGATAAGTTATCTACATCAACTCTTCCAATTTCCGTAGCTGTCATAGAAAAATCATAAAGCATTCTTCCTAACACATTGTTAGGTGTAAGACTCACATTCGATAAATAAACTAAAATTAATCCTTCTGTTTCAGATTTAAATAATTTAGGTCTTCCATCTAATAACAGTTCATGTAGAGAGTCTCTAAACATTCGTTCTTGAATGTGTTTATTTTCATATTCTTCTACTCTTAAAGAATTTGTAGCATCCATATTTTGGCAAATTAATCCACTAAGTGAAAATTCTCGATATTTAATATCTCCATTTCGAACAAAGAAAGGATATTGACTACCAATAGTTTCAATTTTAGCTTCTTTAATCACTGTTTTAAAATTACTTAAATTTAAATTAAATCCAATACTTAAGTGCGCATTGTTTTGACCTAATAACCATGTATGCTCATATACAGGAGTAGCTTCAACGCTGTCGCTTACTAGAAGTCTTGAAGTATTGAGCATCTTAGGTTGAACAGTGTATTTATATGTAATTCCAGATTCAACCATAATATCATTATATGTTGTATACAGTTCTGAAGTTCCAATAGCACATCTTAATTCCGCCAAGTCTATCCAAGTTTCAAAGTTGTCTCTGCTACTAGCTCTTCGAATTAAATATGTATTTGGTTTTAAATTCTCATCAGAATAAGCTGCATCTTTCACAATTAGTCGTACCATAGTTTTACTTAAACCAATCTCTTCCGAGCTCATACCATAATAATTTTCATTTAATTCAATAGAGTAAGTAATATCTCTATCTTCTAGAACAACAGCGAAATCATAGAGTTGTGATTGAGTATAGCCGCTTGATGTTGATACCTCAAATAAAACTTGATAAGTGGTATCAGGGTCTAAAACTTTGTTAAAAGTATGATAATTATACAATTTTTGAGATTCAGGTTGAATAATTGCCCCAGAATCTTCCAACTGATTTCCATTGAAATCAAATAAGACAAAACGAGTAGACTTAATTGTTTCTTTTGGATTACTATTATATAAATTTGTCATACCTACAAAGGTGTAAACCGTAGTACTGATATTATTTACAACACCTGTATTAAAGTTTTGTATATAACTATCAAAAGGCGACAATGTTTTTATAATACTAATCGTTGACCACTCTGACATTCCTAGAACATTAATTTGCGTATTATCCCATACGGCAGTAATTTCTTCTCCAGTAGAGTTGTCATAGACTGCTCCATTTGCAAATCTTAATGTTTGAGTTCCTAATCTGATTTGTATTTTTGCAATTAAACCTGCTGGTATTAATGGTACTTCTAATGTAGGAATTACTATATAATACATTTGTTTAGAAGCACTAAATTTAATCTCACTTTTTTTATAATATAGTACACTATTACGAGTGTTAAGACTCACTCCTGAACTAACATAGGTTCTATCTGTTAATAAATTCCTACTATTATCTTGTCTATACAAAGATAATTGTAAATGCTCCACTTGGTCAATAGAATTTAGTGGAGATAAATTAAAGTATATTCTTCCTTCCCCATTAACAACAAAGCCATCTTGCTTAGATGGCATGTATGGCGGAAATAAATAATTGTTCATATTTATCCTCCTTTATATTAGAAAACTGCCTCTTCCTCTGCTGCAGTGTTGCTATGAATTGTCTGCTGACCCATATCTCCTTGTCTATATCTGTCATACACTAGATTAATAGATTCTCGATATTTTTTCATAGCTTCCTTACCTGAATCACTTGTTCGCCAGAAAGCTTCAAAAAATTGATTTTTTTGATAATCAAGTTCTTGAATCAGTCTTTGCCCTTCTGGCAATCTTATAACTTCTTGTTCTTTTTTAAAGAACTCTATATCTACTCTCTGAGCCATTTCATTTTCTAATTGCTCTTGAAGTTTTCTTTTTTCATTTAATAATTTATCATAATCTTCTTTACTTACGTAATTCATAGTATCAACCTGATTTGTCATTTGTTGAGCATTGTTCTGTGGCGAGAACTGAGTTCCAAGAGTGTTGTTATTGTTATAAGGGCTTGCAGACGAATAAGGTGTTTGATATATGTTATTACCTAAATAAGGATTGGTATTAGGGTTTGAATTGTAGCTATTTCCATAATTCATGTTTTCATTCTCCTCTTTTTCATATAAAGTAAAAAGGGAGAGCCTATAGCTCTCCCAAGGGATAGCATAATAGCTTATCCTTGTGTGCGTAAATGTGTGCTTAAAAAAGTTTTGTTTAAATAATTATGCTCCAGTAGTTCCTCCACCAGGAGTTGGAGTTGGAGTTGGACAATGTGGATATACCCAGAAAGGTGGGCGAGCAGGGAAGCCAATAATAGAAGCTACTTTAGCATCGATAGCTTGTTCAATAGCATTTGTTTGAGCGCTGTTAGATAAAGCCATTTCAGCAGCACTTAATTTATCACGTAATTCTTGCATAGTGTTAGCATTGATTAAAGCACGAGTAGCTTCACCATCACGGAAGATAGCTTCTTTGATAGCGCATGTATCCATTGACACTTGATTAGCTAAGGCATCAATGTTGCGGTTTGTTGAGCAGCAACAATCAGAAATTTGACGAGATAATTGTTGAGCTGATAAAGCTTGGTCATATCGACTAGAATCAATTTTTGAACTTAATTCATAAGTAGTTGAACATAATCCTTGTCCAAGAGTTTGACCAATAGTATTCATTTGGTTAGTTAAATCAAAACCAAGTGAAGCAATTCCATTTTGAGTAGCTAATTGACCTGCGCGGATAGCTTCTTGACCAGCATTTAAGTTAGAATATAAGAAGTCATTAGAGATTTGTTGAGCACCATAACCTCCGAAGCCTCCAAATCCAAATCCATTTCCTCCAAACATAGCGAATAACCAGATAAAGATTAAATAGAAGAATGGATTATTCCATCCCATACCTTCATCATCTTGTGAGTTTAATAAAGCTAATAATTCAGCATTTGACATTTGTGTTTCCTCTCTTTCATAAGATAAAGTTTCTGAACTCCTATTTAGAGTATCAGTAATTTTAGAAAATGTGTCTTTTTTAGATTGATAATTATTTTGAGTAGGTGTATTTGCCATTTCTACCCTCCTCATTAAATTTAATGTCCAAAATAAAGCTTCTCCGCACACTTGAGTTGCTTTAGGTTGGTTTAAACATTTTCTTTTATCTTATTACTTAAATGCTTCGCTTTATAATT
>JAGAKD010000089.1 GCA_017625815.1 Lachnospiraceae bacterium
GTTTTGGCTGGACCAATGGTGAAGATTTCATTAAGACTAGTAATATCAATGGTTGGTTTAATATTTGGGTATTCAAATAAAGTATCTAATCTGGATGCAAATACGATAGTGTTGTCTAATTGTTTAAAGAAGAGAGGTTTGATTCCGAAATGATCTCGGAATAGATAAAGAGAATTTTTTTTCTCATCGTAAATGGCTATTGCAAAAATACCGTTGAGATGTTGGACAAAACTAGGTCCCCAGTGTATAAATGCATTTCCGATGATTTCTGTATCAGAATTAGTAGAAAAAGAAAAACCAGAGGAAATAAGCTCCTTTTTTATATCAGGATGGTTGTAAATTTCTCCATTATATGCAATGTGATAATTGCCATATTGGCTACTAATTTTAAAAGGCTGCCTACCCATATCAAGGTCTATAATAGAAAGTCTTGTATGAGCTAGGCAGCATGAGTTTATAATTGAGTATCCTTGGTCATCAGGACCTCGCATCTTCATTGTATTAATCATATTGGATAATATCTTAAAATTCTTTTTGGGATTTTCAGAGTAGTTATCTTTTGGATTATAATATCCGGCAATACCACACATATGATCCTCATAAACATATTTTTAGATATTATATTCATTTAAAGTAATTCTGCCACATCTAAGAGAAGCTGCTTTGTCTTATCCCAACCAAGACAAGGGTCTGTAATAGATTTACCGTATACGCCATCGCCGATAGCCTGATTGCCATCTTCGATGTAGCTTTCAACCATAACACCCTTAACCAGCTTTTTTATATCATCGTTGTGACGACAGGAGTGAAGTACTTCCTTAACAATACGTGGCTGTTCAGCCCATTTTTTACCTGAGTTGTTGTGGTTAGCATCAACTATACAAGCAGGGTTTTTAATGTCAAAATTACTATAGGTTTCAACAAGACGAACCAAATCATCATAGTGGTAGTTTGATACAGATTTGCCGTATTTGTCTAAGCCACCTCTTAATATACAATGAGTGTACGGATTACCAGAGGTTTCTGCTTGATATCCCTTGTACATAAATACATGACTAGTCTGTCCTGCAAGACAAGAATTCATCATAACAGTAAAATCGCCACTAGTAGGATTCTTCATACCAACAGGTACGTTAAGTCCACTAGCTGTAAGACGGTGCATCTGATCCTCAACACTTCTTGCACCTACAGCATGATATGCAATAAGATCATCGACATAGTGAGTGTTTTCTGCATAGAGCATCTCATCGGCGGCAGCCATACCAGTTTCTGCGATGGCACGAAGGTGAAGCTTTCTTATGGCGATAAGACCTTCGGACATATCTGTTTTCTTGTTAGGATCAGGCTGGTGAACCATACCCTTATATCCAGCCCCAGTAGTTCTTGGCTTACCTGTGTATATTCTAGGGATGATAAGTATTTTGTCTTTTACCATATCCTGAACATCCTTAAGTCTGTGAATATAATCCATAACTGGTTCCTCACTATCAGCAGAGCAAGGGCCAATAACAAATATAAATTTATTTGATTCACCAGAGAAAACCTTTTTAATTTCTTCGTCCCTAGCTTCCTTTATAGCACGTAATTCATCACTTAAAGGAATTTGTGCCTTTAATTCTTCCTCTGTAGGTAATTTTTTTACAAAATTAATACTCATTTTTTGTCCTCCTAAGATTGATACTGAATTGCTTTACAGTTTAACAGTGTAAAGCGAAAAAGTCAACAAAAATATTTATTCATAAAATTATATCATACAAGTATAATGTAATAATACATATTTTAACGGTGATTGTAGTGAGGAAAATTGTAGTAGTATTATTAGTTTTTGCTCTGTTATTTTCGAGTGTTTTATTTGAGGTAGATATTTTAAGTGCAGAAGAAAGCAAAAATCCAGATATTGATATAAGTTCAAAATCAGCTATCCTTATTGAGGCAAGTTCAGGTATGGTAATTTATGAAAAAAATGCTGATGAGCAATTAAGACCAGCCTCAGTAACTAAGATTATGACTCTTTTAATTATTTTTGAGGAAATTGATAAAGGTAATCTAGCTTTAGATGATATAGTTACTATTACAGAACATGCTGCATCCATGGGTGGTTCGCAATGCTTTTTTGAAGCTGGTGAGCAACAGACAGTAGAAGATTTGATTAAATGTATTGAAATAGCGTCTGGTAATGATGCAGCAGTAGCTATGGCGGAGCATATAGCTGGAAGTGAAGCATTATTTGTTGATATGATGAACAAAAGAGCATTAGAACTTGGGATGAATAATACTAGTTTTAAAAATGCTTGTGGTCTTGAAGCGGAGGGACATTTTACTTCAGCAAGAGATATAGCAATAATGTCTAGAGAGTTAATTGTTAATCACCCAGAAATAAAAGAATATTCAACAATTTGGATGGACTACATAATACATAAAACATCTAGAGGAGAGTCCAGATTTGATCTTGCAAATACAAATAAATTTTTAAAGCAGTATAGTGGTGCTACTGGTTTAAAAACAGGATATACATCACAAGCAAAATACTGTATGTCTGCCACAGCCGAAAGAAATGGTATTGAACTTATTGCTGTAATTATGGGGGCTGACACAAAGGAAATAAGAAATAGTGAAGCAGGAAGATTGCTTGATTACGGGTTTTCAACTTGTGAGATATATACAGACACAGAGGTTTTACCTAATGACCTATGCTTTAACGTTAAGTATGGTGTAAAGGATATAACAATATATAACGCTGTTGAAGAAAAACAAATATCTATCATATCAGCAAGTCCTGATGATGTAAAAAAGGAAATATTACCATATAATAATCTGGAGGCTCCTATATATAAGGGAGATATTATAGGAGTTATACAATACAGTGTTAATGGTGAAGTGATAGAGGAGGAGTTTATATACTCTGGAGAGGATATAGCAAAAAAATCTTATAGCTATAGCTTTAAAGACTTGGTTACTAGAATATTTATGGTAAAATAGTTCTAGTTGTGATATTATGAGACGAAATTGATTTTACAGATGGAGGAATTCCTTTGGCATTATTATTTGTTCTAGTATTATTTCTTATGACTGTCGTAATGCTTATATTTCAAAATACAATTGGAATAATAATTAACAGTGTTATTCTTATATGTTTAATTGGAATTTTTATAATTAGTCATATTGAAAGTAAGAAATTTAAGATAAAAAAATATAATATAGATGTCTTTGACAATACAAGCTTTTCAGGATTTAAGATTGCAATGCTGGCAGATATGCATAATTGCTGGTTTGGTGTGGATAATTCTTCTATTCTTAATGTGATAAATGATTATTCCCCAGATATAATAGTTATTGCAGGAGATATGATAGTATGTAGAGAAAAGCATGTAGAAAACAATTTAAAAACTACAGAGTTTGTTAATGCTCTTACTGATATCGCGCCTGTTTATTATGGATATGGTAATCATGAGATGGGTGTGGCAAAGGGACTTAAGAATGTGGGAGAAAACTGGAAACAATATATAAGTCTTTTAAATGAAAAAGTTCATTTACTAGACAATGATAAGATTAATATTACAAAGGATAATCAAGAGTTTGCAGTATATGGTTTGAATTTGCCTACGGATTACTATGAGCGATTGAAGGTTGAACCACTTAACAAGACTGATATTTCGAATTATA
>JAGAKD010000090.1 GCA_017625815.1 Lachnospiraceae bacterium
GTATATATATGTGTATGTGTATGTGTTATGTTATGATGTGCTATGTGTCGCATGGTGTATGTGTACGCTACACTGTCCTCTCTTACTCTGTCCAGCCAGCCTGTCTGTGCGTGGGTAGGTTGGCATAGGTGTCTTACTGTATGTACATACGCACATATAGTACAAACTATAGATAGCACCGCGCTTATTATCATTATCATTATTATTATACATACTATACAATATATATACTACAACTATACACATACTAAATATGATATTTGTTTACATTATACTGTGTCATGTGAAGAGGTTATGTTATACACCAACTCTTGTATATACTACAGCTATACTATATGTATATGTATGCTATACCCACTATGATATATGACTATGTACATAACCTCACATACTATGTTAATATACTATAATAATTACTATTATGATAACAGTAATTCTTATTTATTTTTATTTTTATTATTGTGTTGTTGTATGTGTGTGTGTATGCGTGTATGTGTTGTGCTGTGTTGTCTCTCTCTCTTGTGTATGTGTGCTCTCTTGTGTGTCCTCGCGTATGCTCATACATGTGTATCTGTGTGTGTTTACCCCGCCTCACCCTCCCAGACCGTGCTGTGGTGAAGAGGCTGATGTGTTGATATAGGGGGGGTATATTTCGGGAAAAAATTTTTACAAAATTTGGAAAATGGGTATACCAGGTAAAAACAGACCGCAAGAGCATTTTAGATTTGGAAAAACGGTAAAAACTCTTGACAAAACCGTTCAAATGTGTTATAATATAAATATAGAAACAAAAGGAGATTGATAGCTATGATGAAACTAGATTACTCAATAACTTCTCCAGAAGAAAGACGCGATTTAGTGGATAAAATAATCGCAGAAGTTGGAATTGACAATCTTAATCCTAAAGCATTAGAGATTATGACTGATTATATAATATTCTGTATGGAGAAACAAGAAAAGAAACAAAAAGAAATATTAACTGACAATAGAATGACTACTGTAAACAAGAGAGAGGCATCAATGGAAGGTTTAACTGAAAAACTTGAAAATGGTGAAGATGGCCTTTACAACTTAATGACTAACGATAAAAACGTTATCTTCGCTCCTTCCGCCTCTATCACAAAAGAGGATATAGAAACAATTCCTGCGTTGCGTCAACTGCGTGAAGCCATTGACTTAATGGTAGCTAAAAGCAAGACGGCAACAGGAAAAGATGCCTTCCGCATCAAGAGAGCAATAATTGAGATGCGCCAAGAGCAATACATCATCAAAGCCTCTTACAAGAAACCAATATACTTTTTACGTGCGGGCAAAGGTTCTCAAAAAATAGACTGGGATGATGACATTTGGCTAGATGAAGAAGGAGAAATTCAATATTCTGGTAGATGTACTATCTACAACCCAAAACACGTATCCGCCCTACTTGTTAACTACAACAGATTAGTTCAAGATTCACACGAAAATCTTGACTCAGACATCAGATGGATGATAAAGGACCTTGAAGAAGTTATCGAAGGAAGTTTGCGTGATGAATTTCCAATGTACTACGATATTATAATTCATAAGTTAGATGGACGTTCAAATGTAGAAATTAGAGATATGTTAGAGGAGAAACATGGAATAACTCATTCCCTTGAATACATCTCTTCACTATATAGAAATAAAATACCAAAAATGATTGCGGAAGCTGCTCAAAATAGATGGTTAAACTGGTATTACACATATAAAGAAAAAGGTCAATGGAAAACTTGTACTAAATGCGGCAAGACCAAATTAGCACATAACAGATATTTCAGTAAAAACAAGACTGCGAAATCTGGATTCTATAGCATCTGTAAATGCTGTAGAAATGGCAAGTCTGAAATTGAAGAATAAAGAGAATTTGCGGGAGGCTATATATGAGATACGTATTAGACACAAATATACTAATGAGTACAGAGAACTATGAGAAATTATTCAAAGATTATGAGGGACATGAATTAGTAATTGGAGCTAATGTCATAGAAGAGTTAGATAATATAAAAACTAGAGAAGGTGCTTCTGGCTACCAAGCCAGAAGAGCCATCAAAGCAATAAGAAAACACTATGACAAGTTTACTTATGTAAATAATGGTCTTAAAGCTGAAAAGGTAGACAACCAAATCTTAGAACAAGCTGCGGCAAATGATGCTATAGTTCTAACAAATGACGTTAATGTTCAATTAAAAGGAAAGGCGTTCTATGGTTTAGACGTAGATTTCTACAATCAACAAAAGAAAACAATTAAGTTTGGTTATACTAACTTAGAAGTTTCTGCTGACTTATATGAGCAAGAAACTTATATGAAACCAATACTTCCTTATGGAATGTATCTAATCGTACACTGTAAAGAGTTAAATGCGTCTAGAGTATTTAAAAGTTATGGAGATGGAGAATACGTTGAAGTATTACCGCAAAACATAGGAAACTATATCTTAGGAACATTTTCTCCAAGAGACGTGTATCAAATATGCGCGATTGATTCTCTAGTAGATGATGACTTTACAATAATAACAGGTAAAGCAGGTACAGGTAAGACGCTATTGTCTTTAACTTACGCTCTTAGAGAAATAATAAGTGAAAAGAGAAGAAAGTTAATTATCTTTGTAAATCCAGTTAAAACAAGAGGAGCAGAAGTTCTTGGGTTTTATACTGGTAGTAGAACAGAGAAATTAATACAAAACTCTATTGGGGCGATTCTTTCTTCTAAGCTTGGTGGCTTGGAGGTTGTAGAAGACCTAATGGAAAAAGATAGGCTTGAAATCTTACCTATATCAGATATTAGAGGTTTTGAAGTAGGTCAAGATGATATAATGTATATAACCGAAGCACAAAATCTTAATATAGAACTAATTAAATTAGCAATACAAAGATGTGCGGAGGGTGCTAAGATTATCTTAGAAGGAGACCCTACAACTCAAGTTGACCATTTTTCTTTTGAAGGAGAAGGAAATGGATTAGTAAGAGCAATAGAAGTTTTTGAGGGCTATGAAGGATTTAGTCATGTAAACTTACCAAATATTTACAGGTCTGCGATGGCTGATAGAGCAGAGCTAATGTAGATTCACTGGCCTACTCAATCGAGTAGGCTAATTTTATTATAGAAGGAGTTTTTATTATGAAAGATTTTGAGAAATTATTTCCCTTATGTAAGGAACACAATAGAAAGCTATATGATGAAACACTACATCACTACTTAGTTATACAAGGGGTAAGTGATAGGATAGGAGTTCCTATTGAAGAATTAATAGAATTTTGTTATAAGTGTAAGTTAAGATTAGAACTTATACAAGACCAAGAGGAGGTACTAAAAGAATATGGCGATAGCGAGCACAACACACTTCTGCGAGAAGTGTAGAAAGACAATGGACGCAAGTAACTTTTATATATCGAAGAATACAGAAAAATATGCCCCAGATGGTAGAATGAATATATGTAAGAAATGTTTAACAATGCACGTTAACTCGTGGGAGCCAACTACGTTCATTGGAATACTTAAGGAAATAGACGTTCCATATATAGACACAGAATGGAATGGATTGTTAGATAAATATGGAAAGGACCCAAAAAAGGTAACTGGGGTCACAATTCTTGGTAGATATTTGTCTAAAATGAAATTAAAACAATTTGCTCATTTAAGTTGGGCAGATACAGAAGAAATAATGGCAGAAGGAGCTAAGAAAAAGAAAATACAAGAGGCTCAAATATTAGCACAAAAAAATAGATATGCGGCTGCTCTGACTTCTGTAGACATTAGTAGATTTGAAGGTAAAACCCCAGAGGACTTAACAGATGAAGATTATGAAAATATGACAGATGAAGAACTTGGACTAATCTTTGCTCAACCAAATCAAAAACCGGTAGAACAAGATGACTGGGCTCCATATGTTGACGATACCCCAAAAATAGAGAGACCAGAAGACACTCTTACTCCAGAAGACAAGATGTATTTAACTCTTAAATGGGGTAAATTATATAGACCGGAAGAGTGGATAGCTCTAGAACAATTCTGGTATAAGATGGATAAGTCATTTGATATTCAAGGAGCAGCTCATGAAGATTATCTTAAAATGATATGTAAAACTTCATTAAAAATGAACCAAGCAATAGATTGCGGAGATATAGAAGGATTTGCCAAGCTACAAAAGGCATATGACTCTCTAATGAAATCGGCGAAGTTTACTGCGGCTCAGAATAAGGCTGATGCTGGTGAGTTTGTTGACTCTGTTGGTGAATTAGTTTATCTAGCAGAAGAGCAAGGATTTATTCCAAGATTCCACAATGATGAGCCAAAAGATATAGTTGATGTAACTTTAAACGACATGAAAGGCTATACTTATAAACTGGTTACTGAAGAAATGGGACTTGGAAACATGATAGAAGCTGCGCTACAACAAATGCAAAGAGAACAAGAACAAGAAGAAGGAGAGCTTGATGAAAATGATGACTTCTTAAATCCAGAGTCTACAGAAGTTCTAGAGGACGCAGACTATCAAGAGTATTATGACGAGTTAGAGGCTCAGGTAGAACAAGATGGTAAGCTAATGGAGGGAGTTTAATATGGAGTATAAATTAAGCGACCAAGCAAAAAAGCTAATTGAAGGTGGGGAAAAATATTACAGCCCCACTCTAAATAGTATACTTGGATTAAGTAGTGTAGATGCTAGAAAACAAGGTTTATCAGAAGAGAGAGTTCGGGCAATCTTGCCGGTCGTAAGAGATTATGTTGGTTATTGGAGAGAATATCCAGACAAGTTTATAGACTTTCTATGCGGACCAAACTCAAAGTTTAAGCTGTTCTTTTATCAAAGAATTTTTCTAAGGGCGGTAATACGTCATAAGTACGCATACGCCACTTTCCCTAGAGCCTACTCCAAATCTTTCCTTTCTGTGCTTACTTTAATTGTTAGATGTATTCTTTACCCAGGAGCAAAGCTTTTCGTTTGTTCTGGAGGAAAAGAGCAAGCAGCATCTATAGCAAAAGAAAAAGTAGAGGAGTTATGTGAATTAATTCCTGCGTTAAAAAGAGAAATAGATTGGAGACCTGGAAAGACCCTAATGGGTAAAGACTATGTTAAAGTTGAATTCAAGAATGGTTCAAGGCTAGACGTTGTTGCGGCTAGAAATAGTGCCAGAGGAGGAAGAAGACACGGTAAAGAAGAAAGACGTCTTCCTCCAATGCTTGACAGGTGCCGTCAAATATGGTATAATAGTAGTATAAGAAAAATGTTTTGGAGGTTCTATCATGAATTTTTATTTTCTATACTATTTATTAAACACAAAGACAAATAAGGGATATATTGGATATACAAATGATTTAAACAGAAGATTATATGACCACGTAAAAGCCTTAAACGAAGGAGTTCATCCGAATGAGAAACTTCAAGAGGATTATGACAAAGACTTCTTTGAAGTAATAATACTTGAAACCCATCTAAATAAAGATAACTCTTTTATAGCAAATAGAGAAAAGGAATTAATTGCTAAATATAACACTTTCAATAATGGCTACAATAAAACTGAAGGTGGAGAAAGGCAGGGAGACGAAAGGGTATTCAGTCAGGATAATATTTTTAAAGCCTATGCTCTATTAAGCTTTTACCCAAATATTAGCACTGCCATAATACAAAAAATATTTCAAATGAGTGAAAGTAGCGTTTTAAGGCTAAAATCAAAGCAGACTCACATATCAACTATAAAAATTTTTGATTCTATGACACCAGAGAAAAAAAGTCTTTTAAAACAGACTTTGGATACAGAGTATGATATGGAAGAAAGAATAAAAAAGCACAATGAAACAGTGACTTTCAAAGCAAGGAGTCTTGACAGAGAAACAGTGCTAATGATTATCGCAGTTGGTAAAAACAGAGCTAAAAAAGGTGCTCATATGGAGAGGCAGTTAGGCTTGGCTGGCTCGCATGCTTCAAGAATAATACGTGGCATTAGATATAAAGAATTTTATGATGAATATATGAATATGAGTTCAGAAGATAAGAATTTTTGGCTACAAAAAGGATTAAACTTCTTTCAATTAGATTAGACTGCCGTGTCTATAATAAAGTGCGGAATTAAGCAAGAAACTCCCACTGGGACAACTTGAACCGAAGGCTAGGATTTAAAGGTCTAGTCAGGGGCAACGCATAGGAGCTGAGGAAACAATAATGCTCCCACGAGGCCGCGCTACTCTATTTATAGGGTAAAAACATATGCTGAACTATGTGGTAACACATAGAAGTCAAGATAAAAAGCTTGACGATAACAAATTGGGTCTATTGGAAGAAGTTATCCTTATAGATGGGACAGCTTTAAACGAAGTAATCATCCCTCTAATGAACGTTTCTAGAAGAACAGCAACAGGAGAAGTTGACCCAGATGAAACTTTAAATAAATCACAAATTTATGTAACAACAGCAGGTTGGAAAGGTACATTCCCTTATGATAAATTAATCCAACTGCTAATTTGGCAAATAGTTAAGCCAGGACAATCTATTGTTTTAGGAGGAACTTGGAGAGTTCCAGTTTTAATGAAACTATTAGATAGAAACTTCGTAAAAGACCTAAAAGCCGATGGTACATTCAATGAAGCTTCTTTTGCTCGTGAATATGAGTCTGTGTGGTCTGGTACAGTAGAGGACGCATTCTTTAATGCGGAAGTGTTTGATAAACACAGAGTATTAAATCAACCAGAGTATGAGTATAGTGGAAGAAGTTCGAAAGATGCGTACTATGTTATTTCTGTCGATGTTGGTAGAAAAGGGTGTGCGTCTGTTGCTTGTGTGTTTAAGGTGACTCCTCAACCACAAGGAAATGCTCTAAAAACTTTAGTAAATATCTACACATACGATGAAGAGCACTTCGAAGACCAAGCTATTAATCTAAAGAAGTTATATCACAAATACAATGCTCGCTCTATTGTAATTGATGGTAATGGTTTAGGTATAGGATTAGTTGATTATATGGTTAAGAATCAGATAGACCCAATAACAAATGAAACTTGGTTCAATTTTGGTGTTGAAAATGATGACGAAGGTTTCTATAAGAAATATAAGACTGAAGACACAGTACAGGATGCTATGTATATAATTAAAGCAAATGCCCCAATAAATACTGAAGCACATGCTAATGCTCAATCACAGTTAAGTTCTGGTAAAGTTAAATTCTTATTAGATGAAAGAACTGCTAAGGCTAAATTGTTAAATACTAAGTTAGGTCAGAATATGACACCTGAAGAGAGGGCAGAATACTTGAAACCTTTCACTCTTACTTCAATATTAAAAGAGGAAATGATGAATCTTCGTGAAGAACATGATGGAGTTAATATCATATTAAAACCAGCAAACAGAAGTATCAAGAAAGATAAATTTTCTGCTTTTGAATATGGTTTATACTACATTAAACAACAAGAAGACAGCAAAAAAAAGAAGAAGAAATTCAATGTTAAAGATATGCTATTTATGAATTAGGAGGTAGAATAATGGCTAGAGCTTCAAGAGGAGAAATAAAGATAGAAGAAATATTAACTAAAGCTGGTTTACCATTTAAAATGGAATATGAGTTTCCAGACTTGATTAGTTCAAGTGGAAGACCATTAAGATTTGACTTTGCGGTTTTCGATGATGATGGAAACATTGACTTTTTAATTGAGTTTCAAGGAGTTCAACATTATGAAGCTGTTAAACAGTTCGGCGGTAAAAAAGGGCTGTTTAGACAAAAGTACAATGACAACCAAAAGAGAATATACTGTGGAAGAAATGATATTCCGCTAGTAGCAATTCCTTATTGGGATGAAAATATTTTAGACTTGGACTATATTTTAGAAAGAGCAGGATATTAAAAAATTTATCAATATTTTTACACTTAAAGAGTCTTGACAAAAGGCTCTTTTTGTGGTATAATAATATTGAAGAGGAGGTGTCTAAAATAAGACAAAGGACGACAAGAAGAATGGTAATTGAACAACCTCAATCTTCTAACTCAGACTTAACTCATATGAACTATCAAGAGTTTGCTAAATTAAGAGTTGGTAGTAAAACACTTGATGATGCGACTTTAGACTTGGGTTCATTAAAGAAAGTCGACAGAGCTTTAACAGACAAAAACCAGATTATAACTGCTATTAATAACAGAGACTATGCTTTCATGAAGAATGTTTCTAATTTCTTCTATGAAACAAGTGGTATCTATGGCAGACTTGTCAGATACCTAGCTTATTTATACAGATATGATTGGGTATTAACACCCTACGTAAACAGCGACACAATGAAATCAGATAAGGTTTTAAATGAGTTCTCTAAGGGGCTTACATACTTAGATAATTTTAATGCCAAGTTAGTATTCGGAGACGTTGCTTTAAAAGTGGTTAAAAATGGTTGCTACTACGGATATATAGTTGATAATGGTACTAGACCAGTATTACAAGAACTACCAACAGAATACTGTAGAGCAAGATATTTTGTAAATGGGAAACCCTTAGTAGAGTTTGATATTAAATTCTTTGATGATAACTTTAGAGATATAACTCAAAGAATGAACGTAATTAAATCTTTTCCTAAAGAATTTGCTCAAGGATATGTTGCTTATAAAAACGGAAGATTAAAAACTGACTCAGACGATACTAGACCATGGATAACCCTAGACCCACAATACGCTTGTAAATTTTCTTTAAATGGCTCAGATATGCCGATTTTAGCTGCGGTAATTCCAGCAATAATTGACTTAGATGAAGCTCAAGAATTAGATAAGAAGAAAATGCTACAAGAACTATTAAAGATAATCATTCAAAAAATGCCAATAGATAAAAATGGTGAATTAATATTTGATATAGACGAAGCTAGAGACCTTCATAACAATGCGGTAGCTATGTTATCTAAGGCAATAGGTGTAGACATACTTACTACTTTTGCTGATATTGAAGTGGCTAACTTATCAGATAAAAATTCAACAGCTTCCAAAGACGATTTACAAAAAGTTGAGAGAGCTGTTTATAATGAAGCTGGTATATCTCAAATGCTTTTCGCAACAGATGGTAATTTAGCTCTTGAGAAATCAGTTGCCAATGACGAAGCTTCAATGTATAACTTGCTATTACAATTTGAGAGATTTATGAATGACTTATTAGATATTAATCTTAATAAAAATCCTAAAAAGCTACAATTAAAAGCTACAATGTTAACTACAACAATATATAACTACAAAGAAATTGCTAAGTTATATAAAGAACAGGCAACTTTAGGATATTCAAAAATGCTACCTCAAATTGCCCTAGGACAATCTCAAAGTTCAATTCTGGCTACAGCTTACTTTGAAAATGAAGTCTTAAAACTTGCGGAGTTAATGGTGCCTCTACAAAGTTCTAATACCATGAGTGGAGAAACTCCAAAAGCACAAACTAAAGGCAAAGAAACTGAAAAGGCTGCGGCGACTACAGGACAAGAAAAGAAAGTCGGAAGAGCTGAAAAGCCTGATGACCAAAAATCTGAAAAAACAATACAAAATAAAGAGAGTATGAGTTAGGAGGATAACATGAATAGAAGTATTCCAAAAGGTTCACATTTAGAGTTTGTTAATATTCAACCTCTTAACCCTTTAATCTCTAAGTGTGAAATAAAAGTTTTATACACTGGTAAGAATAGAAATAGAAGTTTTATCAGTAAAGAGGTTGCTACAAAGATGGCTAATTCGCTACCAGGAACTCCTATTGTAGGACAGTATTTTTACCAAACTGGAGACTTTGGAGACCATGGAGAGGAAGAGTTAGTAATTGACGATAAAGGATTAAGATTTATAAAAAGCACTGTTCCTTATGGATTTGTTGCCACAGACGCAAAAGTATGGTGGCAAAACTTTGTTGACAAAGATGGAGTTGAAAGAGAATATCTTTTAACAGAAGGCTACTTATGGACTGGCAGATATCCAGACTGTAAGAGAATAATAGAAAAAGGAAACCATCAGTCAATGGAGCTTGATAGAGACTCTCTTGTGGGAGAATGGTCTAAAATAAGCGGAGAATGGTCAAAATTTGAAAATGACGAACACGAGTATTTTATAATTAGTGATGCGGTATTCTCAGCACTATGTATTTTAGGCGAAGATGTTGAACCATGTTTCGAGGGAGCTAACATTACCAAGAAAGGTGGAATAATGTATTCTCTTGATAGAGATGAATTCAAGGAAAAGATGTTAGATTTTATGGCAGATTTAAAAGATGCTTTAAATAATTTAGGATATGAAGGAGGAAAACAAGTGGAAAACTTAAATAATCCAACAATTGAAACTCCAGTAGTAGAAACTCCAGAAGTAGAAACAGTAGTTGAACCTATTGTTGAAGAAGAAACAGTAGTTGAAGAAGTTGTTGAAACTCCAGAAGCTGTAGAAGGAGCTGAAGTTGCTGAAGTCGAAGAATCACCTGAAGAAGTTGAAGAAGAATTCGCTAAAAAGAAAGAAGAAGGCGAAGCCAATGAAGAAGATTCTAACTCAGAAGATAAAAAAGAGTCTAATTCTGAAGAAGAAGATGATAAAGAAAAGAAAAAGAACTATTCTTTAGAAGAAGTTGTTGAATATCAAGAACTTTTAACAAAATATGCTGAATTAGAAGGACAATTCAACGCAATCTCTGAAGAGCTAAACTCAATTAAACCTGAGTACAACAAATTAAAGGAAAAAGCTATCGAGGCTGAAGAAAAAGCTAAGGAAGATATGATTAATTCTTTCTATATGCTTTCAGAAGAAGATAAGGCAGAAGTTAGAGCAAACAAAGCAAACTTCTCTCTTGAAGACATCGAGGCAAAACTTTCTGTAATTTGCGTAAGAAAGAAGGTCAATTTTGACTTAGAAGAGTCTTCTAAAAATGAAGATAATACAGAGACACCTATAACAACTTTTAATGTTGGAGATGGTCATGACGCAACACCAGCTTGGTTAAGAGCTGTAGACGCAGTGGCTAAAAATAGAAAATAACTTTTATTCATTAAGGAGGAAATATAAATGGCTTTATTAGTTAAAGAAGGTTTTGGACAATTAGAACCAAACCACTTATCTGCTCAAAGAAACGGGCAAATATATGCTCAATTACCATGTGAATCTTCAATCGAAGTTTTACAAAATGCTCAATTCGTAAAATATGATTACGCTAAAGGTGAAGTTGCCTTCACAGGTGCGGGAGAGTGGATGTTAGTTTACAACGAAGTTAAACTTTATGACCCAAGACACTCTTACAAAGATTTTGCTTTACAAAAGAAAAACTGTGTTGGTGGAGTAATGGTTCCAAGAGTTATGAAAACTATGGTTGGAGATATATTCACAACTAACTTAGTTGATTCAAAAGACAAGAGTGGAGCTCTAGCTGCTGGAGACAAATTAGTAGTAGGAACTACTGGTATATTAGAATATTCTGCTGCTCCTGGTGAAGGAATGGTTTGGCAAGTTGCTAAAGTTTACACAATGGCTGATGGACAACCAGCAGTTAAAATCCAAAGAATAGCTTAATAGAGGAGGAGAAATAGAAATGGCTTTAAACAGAAACGAATTAAAAGAATTAATGTTAGCAGTTGCTAAGGCTGACAAAAACGCTCCTGCTGCTTACAGCTTTGGAGACAAAAACTACTCTTACGAAGATTTAAATGAAACTTTAAGAGTTGAATTAAAAGAAATAGCTGGAACTTACAGCTTATACAGAGAAAATAAGAACACTGTCTTCGCTTTAATCGAAGAAACTATAGATGAAATACTACCAAAAAAGGTTATAGACCAATATGGAATGTTCGCAGAAGTTAGAACTTTCGCTCAAGGGGACAAACCAGTCTTCACTAAAAAAGAAGGAAGAAGAAGAGCTAAGCAATTCATTACTAAAGTAGGATTAGCTGGTATCTACGAAGTATTCAAACTAGACAAGTCTAGCTTCGAAGTTCCAACATCTGCGTTCGGTGGGGCTGCTCAAATCGGATTTGAAGAATTCTTAGATGGTAGAGTTGACTTTGCTGAAGTAATTGATATCATAATGGAAGGTTTAGATGAAGCAATTTACGCTGAAATCGCTAAAGCTTTAATAGGTGGTATAAATCAATTACCAGCAGCGAACAAAATTACTCACACTGGATTTAATGAAGCTCAAATGGATAAGTTAATAGCAATATCAAGAGCATACGGTGAACCAACAATCTACTGTACTTATGAATTAGCTGCTAAAATATTACCAGCTGATGCTTGGGTATCTTCTGAAATGAAGAACGAAAGAAACGCTCTAGGATACATCTCAATGTACAAAGGTAATAGAATAATCGTATTACCTCAATCATTTACAGATGAAACTAACTCTGTAAAAGTAATTGACCCATCTTATGCTTGGATAATTCCATCAGGTGGAAACGACAAGCCAGTTAAGGTAGCTTTCGAAGGTCAAACAATCGTAGATGAATACACTAACTACGACAGAAGTAGAGAAATCCAAGTTTACAAAAAGTTAGGTGTAGTTGCTTTAATGACTAACAACATCTGCGTATACGAAGATTCATCACTTTAAGATTAATTTAATAGGGGAGGCTTTAAAGGTCTCCCATTTTATTACTATATAGGAGAAAAAGGAGAGAAATTCAATGGAAATATTAAATAGAGTTGTTAACGTTAAAAATAGAGGTGTTGGAGAAGTAGGATATACTTTACCAGATACAGGTGTTAGAAGAACTTGGACACCAGGTGAGATTAAAAAGAGCATTGCTGTTGCGGAATTAGAGCAAGTTACTTATGTCCCAGGTGGATTAAAACTAATGCAAAAGTATTTAGTAATAAATGACCAAGAGGTGTGCGAATACTTAGGGTTAGAAACTGAGCCAGAATACTTCTATGGAGAAGAAGAAGTTAGAACTTTATTAAGTCATGGAACTTTAGACCAATTATTAGATTGTTTAGATTTTGCTCCTACTGGAGTAATTGATTTAATAAAAAAAATAGCAGTTGAAACAAAGCTAAATGATGTAAGAAAAAGAGAAGCTATTAAAGAAAAAATAGGATTTGACGTTTCAGCAGCAATACTAAACGTTGAATATGCTAATTCTCAAGAAACAGAAGGTACTGCTACTACTAGAACAAGAAGAGCAAAGCCAGTTGGGGATAGCGATACAAAAGAGGAAGCAACTGGAAGAAGAAGTAAGCCAGTTGAAACTCCAAAATACACAAGAGCTAAATAGTAGGCAAGGAGGAGTAGTTATGGATTTAAGTAAAACTACTCCATTTCGCGTTATATACGATAGATTTTTATCTAAGATAACTGATGATTTATACTTAGAACTAACAGAACAAGACACTTATAATGATTTACAGACAATCCTTATAAACTCTATATCTGGATTTGAGTTCCCAAGATTCCCAATATTTAATTATCAGATTGTTGAGTATTTAAACGCAGATGGAGATGAGGCTATAGGATACTTTGAAAGTGTTCTTACTTTAGAAGAAATAGATATTATATCTGATTTAATGATGATAGAATGGCTAAGAAGACAAATTGCGTCAGTTGAAAACACTAGAATGAAATATAGTGGCTCAGACTTTAAGTTTACTTCTCAAGCTAATCACTTAGACAAGCTATTAAAAACTAAATTAAACTTTGAACAAACAAATAAACACAAACAAAGACTTTACAAGAGAAGAAAAATCAACTCTTCCACTGGCATGATAGAGTCTAACTGGAGTGGTCTAGCTGGAGGTGCGATAAGTGGAAACTAAATATGGTATGAGAGTTGATAAAGTAGATTTTGAACTTTATTTAATAACTTTAAAAAATAAGATTTATAAATTACTACCATTAAAAGAAGAGCATTTAGACTGGAGTAAATATTTAAATACTGTCATAGTTGAAGTATCTGGACTTAATGAGCTTTTTAACAATCAACCGCAACTTATTTCCCTTTTAGCAAAACTAGAGGGTTTATATAGATTAGAAGATTTTATGTTATATAGAAGAACTATATTTGAATGTCTTAATATAGTAGAAGATTTAAGGTAGGTGTTTATATGGCTATAAATACTTATGAATTATTAAAGAAAAGATTACAAGCAAATGGTGGAAATCAAGAAGGTAGAATGCGACAGGGAAAGTTAAAGACGTTGCTTAAGGCTTTACAATATTCAGAACAAGCAGAAACCGTTATTAAAGATGGAGAGACTCACCGAGTAATATTAAACAAAAACAAACAAAAGATGGACTATGATGATAAAAACATTTCAGTTCCTTTTGAAGCTGGGTTTAAAGTTGGAGATATATTCCATTGGGTAGAAGATAATTCGGATTGGATAATATATTTAAAAGAAGGTCAAGACGCTTACTTTACTGGGGTTTGTAGAAAGGCTATTTATGATGTGAGATGGAAGGACGAATATAATGTCTACCATACTTGTAAAGCCGCAGTTAGAGGACCTGTTGAAACAAAAATTGTTGGAGAATTCAAATCTGGCATTGCTTTTGACAAACCTAATTATACTTTATATTGTTTACTACCAAGAAACGAAGAAACTATTAAGTTAAAGAGATACTCAAGAGTATCAATAGAAGGGAGAGTTTGGGAAGTAGCAGTAGTGGATTCTGTATCAGAGCCTGGAATAATTGAAGTACAGCTATTAGAGGACTTCAAAAATGCGATAGAAGATGAAGACTTAGTTAAACCTAGTGAAGGAAAATGTGAATTCATTCCATCAGAGAGTGTTAAGATTAGCTCTCCTCTTGATGATATAGATGAAATACAAATCTACGAACCATTCCATCTTTGGATGAATGTTGAGAAAGATGGTAAGACAGATAAGGAAATATCTGAAAGCGCTGAATTCACAGTAAAAGGAAAGGCTTCTCTAGTAGATAATCTGTTAACCCCTCTAGAAGTTGGACCTTTAGAAATAAGTGTTAAGATACCAAAACTTTGCTATGAAAAGACTTATAGTATAAACGTTACTGATGTAGACATTCCATCTGTTGCTGAATATGAAATATTCGGTGATGACAAGGTTAAGTCTTTTGGAAGTAATGAATATGTAATTAAATACTTTATTGATGGAATAGAAGCTGAACCAGAACAAGGTACTTGGGAATTTGTAAATAATAAGAAACTATTTACCATTAGTAAAAATGATAGTAATTCAATTATTTTCAATTGGAATATTGGAAGTGTAGGTAATGTAAAATTACAATATGTAGTTAACAACAATGTAGTTGCTACCAAGGAAATTAAAGTTGAGTCTTTAATTTAATATATTAGAGTAAAAGGAGTGTAGTAGAATGAAAATGGATTTAGTTCAAACACAAGAAACAACATTTTTAACTGCTCAGAAAGATTTATTTAAAATAGTTCAAAAGTTTATAAACAATGAGAAACTAAAGAAGCTATTATTTTACCCAGTTAAAGATGCTTTAGACAGGAAGGACTTAACAGGCGAAGAAACTCTAGGACTTCTTCATAAAAATATTAGAGTTATTCCGAAACTTCAAGTTAATGAAGACGTACAATCTTACATTATAATTGGGTTTGATGGATTTACAACTAATGCCAAGAATCCAGAGTATAGAGATAATATTATCACTTTTGATGTAATATGTCATTTTGACTCTTGGGTTATGGAAAACTATCAACTTAGACCATACTTAATTATGGGAGAAATAGATGGTATGCTTAATAAGAGTAAGCTAAATGGAATCGGTACAGTTGAATTTATCAGCGCCAATCAATTGCTTTTGTCTAGTGATTTAGCTGGGTTCTCATTAACCTATAGAGTGATTAATGATGTATAGCATAGATAGTTTAACTCTTATTTCTGGAATAGATGTACCCATTCCAGAAATAGGGGTCAATATACACCAACCGACCATTAGAGAAATCGCATATATAGGTGAGAAAAGCTTTTATGAAGCCGCTCAAACCATTATAATCCAAAAGAAAGACTTTATAAATGGATTAGAAAATATTACACAAGAGGACAAAATTGCGCTATCGCAAATGTCTAACTTTGAAATATTTCTGAAACTGGTCGAAGCAAATCCTTTGTCCAGTACTAAAGTTCAGATGCTACTGTCTTTGCTTTTTCCAGATTTTAACTCTAGTATAGAGGAAAGGTTTATTTATTTAGTAAACCCAAAAGAACAAAAGAGCATACTAATTAATGACAGTACTTTTGAAATACTACAAGAGGTAATTACAACTATTCTCTGCCTACAATCTGGCAACACAAAAGAAGAATTTAACCCACAAGGAGATAGGGCTAGAGAAATAGCTGAAAAAATAAAAAGAGGAAGAGAAAGAGCTGCTCGCTTAAAAGGTGAAAAGAAACAGCAGAGCAACTTCCTCTCTAAATATATCTCAGGTTTAGGGATTGGAACAAATACCCTAAATATTCATAATGTTTTAGATTTAACCCTCTATCAACTACTTAATCAGCTTGAGCGATACGGCTTATATACCCAGTACAATATTTCAATACAAGCTAAGATGGCCGGAGCCAAAGATGTAGAGGACGTTGATTGGTTAAAAGATATAGAAAATAAATAGGAGGTAGAACATAAATGAAGTTCGGTGTAAGAGAGATATGTGACGTAGTTTTAAGAGCTAAGTCAACACAAAAAATAGGAAACCAAACATTTAAAAAAGATGAGCCAGTTATTTACTTTGATACAGCTAAAACTTCTACTATAGAAGGAGCTGCTACAACTGTATATGCTCAAGGTGGTAAAGGAAACTCTAGATTAATCGCTTGGGAAGGTGAAAGAACAGTTACTTTCACAATGGAAGATGCTTTAATCAGTCCATTAGGATTCTCAATATTATCTGGTGCTGGAATTGTTGAAGCTACAGGTGGTCAAAAGATTAATATCCACATGACTTCTAGAGTAGAAGGAACTATAACAAGCAACAGCGTTACAGTAGATTTATCTGATGCTATTCCATCAAACGGAACGTTATTAGCAGAAAAAGAAAATGTTTACGGATTTATCTTAGATAACAGTGGAAACATTTCTGAAAGATTAACATGTGATTCTGCATCTGGAAGTTCTGTAACATTCAATGATATTTCTATAGATAATGGAAAAGCTATAATCTTAGTTGACTACTACGTAGCAATGAGCAGCGGAGTACAACAATTAGAAGTAACTCCAGATAAGTTCGCTGGAAGCTACTACTTAGAAGCTTCAACTTTATTCAGAAGACAAGAAGATGGGGTTGACATGCCTGCTCAATTCATTATTCCAAATGTTAAGATTCAGTCAGCGTTTAACTTCTCAATGGCTTCTACTGGAGACCCATCTACATTTACATTCACAATGGATGCGTTCCCAGACTATACTAAGTTTGATAAAACTAAGAAAGTTTTATTCGCTTTACAAATCGTTGAAGACTTCCAAGGTCAAGAACTTTATAGCTTAGAATAAGAAATTAGGGTAGACATGAAAGTGTCTACCCCTTTTTTTATACCTATTTTTAGAGAATAAGGAGGGATTTTTATGCCTGTACCAATTGGCCCTGGTGGCTTTCCAATTACCAATGAGGGATTGCCGTATATACACTTACACCAAGCCAACTATTTAAAACAACTAAAAGGAATGCCAGATAAATTTATAACTGATGATGATATAGTAAAAATGTACCAAAAACAAAAGAAAGCAATAGCCTCAAGGTTAAAGAGTACACTTAAATTAAAGTCTGTTGAAGAAGGAAGGAATATACTAAAAGAAGCAATAGCACTCTATAATGCTGGATATGACCACAAAAATGGAATGGAGGAAAGTTTAAAGGAAGGTGCTATGAGGGCCGTAGATAGAATTAGGACAGCAAATCCAAATTTCAAATATAAATATGGACTATCTAGCACTTTTAAATATTTGTATGAAGATGTAAAAGGAGTTCAATCCGCAATAGATGAATTAAATGAAATAGTAAAGACACTAGAGAGTCTTGATGCCAATTTAGTTCATTATTATAGTCAAGACCCTAAATCACCATTCTCTTCTTTTGGAGGAAGTGGCTTAAAACTTCTAAGTGTTGATGCCAAATCTCAAACATCTTTCCTAAACCTTAAAAAACAAATTGAGAAGTTAGAGGCAGTAGCAGCTACTGGAGGGAACGGAGGAAAATTAGACCCTGTTGTTACAGTAAAAATGCCTGATGGTAGCACAGAACAAGTTAAGACCAAAGGAGTTCTTTGGGGAATGAGTCAAAGATTAATAAATATTCAAGGTACTATATTAGAGGCTGTTGGTCTTGCCAATTTAGAAAGTGCTGAGAAAGAGATAACAGAATATGTGAAAAGTACTTTGGGGAATGATGTAGAGGTTTCTATAGAAGCTGATGCCTCTGGAAGCACATATGATGAGTTATTAGGAAGAATGGTTACTAATACCTCTGACTTTGCTATAAAAATTACCAAAAATGGAGTTACAACGAATCTTGGTTTATCAGCAAAATCTCAATATAAAACGGGACCAAAGAAAACAAAATCTACCACATTTAAAACAACAACAGTAAACGCTCTTCTTAGAAGGGGAGACCTTTTAAACACTGCTGGTGAATATAGATTCTTAAATGATATTGCCTTTGGAAGATGGAAACAACTAGGAACAAGCAATATAAGAAGATATATGGCAGCTGCTGGTGCCTATGATGCTATTGGAGGTACTGCTGGTGGAGATGAAACCTACCTACTGGTTTACTTAGATAAAATTATGACTGTTGAAGAATTTTTTGATGATATGATAACCTCAAAGAACTTCTTGGATATAGATATTAAAAATGATGATAAGATATTAGGTAAAAATAATATAATTTCTTTCGGTAGAAAATCTATCAAAAGATTGGGGTCTGATGATGGAGGAATATCTAATCCAAATATAGAGTTGGCTTATATGAGAAGTAAGGCTTTACAATTATTAATTCACGAAATGGAGGCTCAGGTACAAATAAGCTACAAATAATCTCTAGAAACTCTTGACAAGTCTAAAAATATGTGGTATAATATATATATAGAAACGAGTTAAAAAGGAGAGTTTTATATTATGGCTAAAATATCTTTATCTAAATTAAATTTAGAAAAAAATACTGAAATTAATAAGATTACTATAAATGGTAATGAAATAGAAGTTTTATCTTATCTACCTTTATCAGAAAAAATTAGTATGATAAATATAGTTGTTCAAGAAAGCATAGAAGGAAGAATTGTTAATCCTATGTTAGTAGATAGTTTATTCCACACGTATCTTGTAATGGCATATACTAATATTTCATTTACTACTGCTCAAAAAGAAAAGATGTTAGAAACTTATGATTTAATGGAAAAAAATGGTTTAATATCAGAAGTTGTAAAAGCTATACCTCCAAATGAATATAATGACTTAGTAGTAAGTCTTGAAGAGTATGTAAAAGCAACTGAAGTAGAATTAAATTCTATAGCAAATGTAATTAAATTATCATTAGATGCTATGGTAGAAACTTTTGGTAGAGCTTCATCAGAATTAGAATCTCTTAATTTAGATAGTGAAAAACTAAAAACTGTTCTTGCTATAGCCAAGGATAATGGAGCCATATAAGGGCAATATAGGTTAAAATAATCAAGGTCTATTGTAAATTAATACAGTAGACCTTATTTTTTTTTTAAAGGAGGAAAAGGAATGGCAAAGATTAATTTTACGCTTGATTTTAATCTTAATAAAGATGGTATAAAACAAGCTGGAAAAGAACTAGATGCTTTAATGAGGAAGTTAAAAGACAGCCCTGAGTTTGGGTTAGACAAAGAACTTCAAAAGGCATATAAGTCTGCCGAGGCTTTAAAGAAAGCTCTTTCAAAATCTTTTGATAAGAACTTTGAGAAACTTGGCGTAAGAGAATTTAATAATGAACTGTCTAAGTCTGGACAATCATTAAATTCTGTAGAAAAAAATCTTACTGCGGTAGGAGTAAAAGGTGCTAAGGCATTTAATGAAATAGAATATGAAATTAATAAGGTTGGTTTAAGTGTAAAGCAGAGTAATAAATTTTTAAATGAAATGTTTGATACCTTTAGTAATACTGTTAAATGGGGTATAGCGAGTTCGGCTATGAACCAAATGACAGGAGCAGTTCAAAGAGCTGTAGGTTTTACTAAATCACTAGATGAATCTTTAAATAATATTCAAGTTGTTAGTGGCAAGAATACTGCAGAAATGGAGTCTTTTGCCAAAGAGGCTAATGAAGCTGCTAAGGCTCTTGGAAAGACTACAACTGAATATACAGATGCTTCATTAATATTCTTCCAACAAGGTAAGACTGCTAGTGAAGTTAAAGAGTTAACAGAAGCTACTTTACTTGGTGCTAACATCACTGGAGAAAGCGTTTCTGATATGGCAGATTACTTAACAGCAGTTATGAATGGTTATGTTATGGAGGCTAATCGCGCTCTTGAAGTAACTGACAAATTAGCCGCAGTCGGTGCTGCTACAGGTTCTGACTTCCAAGAGTTAGCTATTGGTATGTCTAAAGTTGCTTCAATGGCAAAGGTTGTTGGTGTTGATATTGACCAATTAAATGGTATGTTAGCTACAGTTACAACTGTAACTAGAGAAGCTCCAGAGACAATAGGTACAACTTTTAAAACTATATTCGCTAGAATGTCTGAACTACAAGCTGGAGGAGAAGACGAAGAAGGTTGGACAACTGGAAAAGTTGAAGCGGCTTTAAATAAAGTTGGAATGTCTGTATTAGATGAAGAAACAGGTCAGTTAAGAGACATGGGTAAAGTAATAGAACAAATTGGTGAAATGTGGACTGATATGAATAGAGAGTCTCAGGTTGCCGTTGCCAATGCTTTAGCCGGTCAAAGACAAGCATCGCGTTTAATTGCATTGTTTGAAAACTGGTCAATGTACACTGATGCAGTAAATACTTCTCAAAATGCGCTTGGTTCTACAATGGAGCAAAACGCAGTAAGAATGGATTCTCTTGCTTATCAATCTAAGCAACTTGAAGCAAATTTAGAGTCTATGTGGATGAGAATTCTAAATGAAGATACTCTTGCCGCAGGAACTACTGCTCTAAACAAATTAATTGATATGGTTAATGACTTCATAGACTCTCTTGGAGGAATAGGAAATACACTAGGAGTGATAGGAGCTCTTGCTGCTGGAGTATTCTCTAAACAAATAGCAGGCTCACTACAAAATACTAAAGACAAGCTAACAGATTTTGCTAGAGAGGCAAAAAATGACTTGTCAAGTATGATTTCTACAATTAAAAATGTAACTCCAACAGGAAGATTAGAAGGACAAAATGTTTCAAGCAATTCAGAATCGGAAGAATATAGACTTGCTCAACAAGAAAGAATTTCCGAGTTGCAAGCTGGAGAGTTAAAGATAAAAAGAAATCTTTCAACAGAGGAACACCAAAGATATAAAGAACTGACTGGCATTATTGCAAAAGAAAGCGAAGCTTTAACTCTCGCCATGAGAAATAAGGAAATCGCCGAGGATATAGCAGCTACAGGAGGTTTAGCTACTACTAACGTAAAGGCTGAACTAAGTGTGTTAAAGTCTAAAGAAAAGGCTCTTGAAAATATTAAAAACAGTGTCGAGGCTGCTAAGGATAGTACTAAGGCAACGACAGTAGAAGAGAGTGTGTTATTAGAAAAACTTGGAAAACAAGACCAATATACTAAAAATATTGTAGAACAATTAAAGGTTAGCAACAAGGGTAGAATACAAATCAAGGATATTGAGGAGCTAATAACAAAAGAACTAGAAGCGCAAGAGGATGCTCAAACAGCAATAAATGAACTTCAAAAAGCTGGTTTAAATAATGCTGAAGCACAACTTGAAGCTCAGGAAGCAAAAACTGCTGAAATAACAAGACAGGCAGAGGGAGAGATAACTGAGTTAGAAAAGAAGGCTGCAAGAGAGCAGTTATGGAGTACTGTTATATCAGGAGCTGCTGCGGCAGGAACGGCTATATTTGGGGTTGTTGG
This sequence comes from Lachnospiraceae bacterium, assembly GCA_017625815.1. Lineage (GTDB taxonomy): Bacteria > Bacillota > Clostridia > Lachnospirales > Lachnospiraceae > Coprococcus_C. The sequence continues at coordinate 21,979 of JAGAKD010000090.1, forward strand.
GGCTTTAAAAGAGTATAATAAAGAAGGAGCCACTTTTGAAGACCAAACAAATGCTATAACAACTGGTTTCTCAACTATGGGAGCATCTTTAATGATGATGCCTGGTATATGGTTTAAGGTTGCCGGAGCAGTATCAATGGCTACTGGTTGGATAATAAAATTTGTTAGAGAAAATACTGGAATGGGTGAAATTCTAAAGACTAATGAAGCCGTCTTAGAAAGATACCAAAACAGAATGGCTGACATTGCTGACGCCCAAGAGAGACTAAATCAAGTGTCAGATAAGTTTGAAGAGATTGATGCCATAACTGCCGATGGTTTACTACCAGAGGAAAGAGAAAGTCTTCAACAAATAAGAAATGAAATAGCTGAATTAAAACCAGAAATGGTTGACTACTATGATGCCTATGGAAATGCTGTTCTAAAAAATAGAGACGCTCTAAAAGAAATGAATGACGAACTTGAGCGTCAAAGAGAAATTGAACGAAATGCAATGAAAGAAAACTCTGGTAATTTTGGTCAAGAATATGGATATAGAATGGCTGGTATTCAAGAAGAAATCGCTAGTAAAGAAACTGAGTTAGCTGCTGAACAACAGTATTTAAATGAGCTGTTAAAAGGTGGTCCTGAAGCAGAAGCTGCTCTAAGAGGCTCTGACAAGAGTATGTGGAAATCGAGACAAGAGGAAATTGCTGCCGCAATAGATTCCACAGAAAAGAAAATCGCCTCTCTAACTACAAACTTAACAGACCTAAGAGAAAGCTCTAATTCAGTAGGAAAAGACATTCAATCGAACATGATTGACGTTATTGTTCAGAGCGAGGGGCCAATAAAGAATCTTGGAAAGAGTATGCAAGGATTAGGCGCTAATCTGTTAACTCAAACAAGGGTAATGGATAGCATTAAAGATGCTTATCAAAAAGCACAAGACCAACTCCTTTCTGCAGAAGATTCTTCAGCTCTACAAAAGCAAGTTATGAATGATATTCAAGCGAGAGTAGAGGGGATAGCACAGTATTTTGTTGACTTAAAGAACGCAGACCATGAATGGGTAGAAACCCTATCAAAATCTAATGCTCAAACCCAACAATATCTTTCTGAAACAATGTATAATCTTGGAGCAACCAAAGAGGAGATGGATAGTCTTACAAGTGCTTTTGTTAGCATGGTGGATGGAGACAATGGATTCTTTGATATAGCAAAACTTCAAGATGAGTCAAATGCTATGAGTCAAGTATTTAGCTCTATGATGACAACTAGAATGAATACTTTAGAAGAATATAAGAGTCAGCTTGATGCGATGAAACAAGAGGTATTTAGCACAGAGGACATTGACATACTTGCTAGAGAATGGGTAGCATCAATGAAAAACGCCATTCATAACGCTCAAAGAGATGGAGATTCTGCTGGAGCTCAAGGCTTACAAACAATGTTAGACGAATTTAATAGACTAGGTTCAACTGGCAACGACACTGATATGATGGCGAGAAATGAAATTCTATTCTCTGATACAGAGCTTTTAGAGAGAAATAAAACTCTTCTAGATGGTCAAATAGACCAATATCTAGAACTATCTAATTCTGTAGCAACATATCAGGAACAAATTGCTAATTTATCTGAAGCACAAGCAGAACTAACAGATATGTCGTACAACTATCTTGCCACTATAGCAGAAACAGATGAGGGTTATTCATATATGGCAGAGACATTCAACTCTTTTGCTGAAGCTCTTGGAGAATTTGGCGGAGACATGGATGGAATATTTGAAGGTTTTGATGCTGAATTAGATGGAATGGTTGAAAAGATGGGATTAGCTGCTGATGAAGCTAAAAACATAGAACAAGACCTTGCTTCTAATATTGGTAAAGCATTCCAAGCTCTTCCAGATAAAATGGGAGATTCGTATAAAGACCTTTTAAAATTAACTGGTAAAACATCTGACGAAATGACTAAATTAGCACAAGAAGCTGCTGGCGGAGGCAAAGATGCGGCTAAGGAGCTGTCAAATAGTGTTGGTAAGATATATGCAGCAATGAATATGGAAAACGCTGACTACTATAAAGAGTTTGTAAAGTATAATCAAGCTAGGCTACAGGATGTAGCAGCAACAACTGGAATAATGGCTACTGATTATGATAATTTAGCACAATTCCAAAATGATTTAGAAAGATGGAAAGCGGAAGTCGCAGATGGATATCATGGAGACCAATATAATAGCTATCTAGATATGGTTAGGTCTAAACTAAAAACTGCCTCTGATGCTGGAGCAGATGAACAGAAGATAGCCGCAGCTACTACTGCCGCAGCAAATGTAGAATCTGCGAACCAAGCTAGTATAGTTGCTAATAATATGTATCAAATGGTTGCTAAAGCAGCAGACGCAATATCTAACATACCCCTTCTAGGTAAGTTAGTGAGCAGAGGAGTTCAAGCGATTGTTAATAAGTTTAAAAGCTATGCTGAACAAAAGTCAAATGAACTTAAAAGTGCTCAATCAATCCTAGACGCGGCTTTAGGAGACTTAAACTTAGATGATATTACTCTTGATAATTATCTAGATGATACAACTGGTGTAAATAACTTTGTAATGCCCGCTGGACCACAAATTAGCACTGGAAGACCAACTTCTGGAACAACAGGTCCTAGTGTCTCAAATAGTGGCGGAGGAGATAAAGGTGATAGTAGCAAGGGCTCAGAAGAAAAAGAGGTTGAAGATTTAGAGTGGGAAAAAGATATATACCACGACATAAATGTTGAATTACAACAAAAACAAAGCCTTCTTGATAAACTTAAAAAGCAACAAGATAAACTTTATGGGAAAGAACTTCTTGATAACTTAGCTAAGCAAAAGAAAGCTTTAGAAGAGCAACAAAAACTTCTTGAAACTAAGTTAAAGATGCAACAACAAGACCTTGCTAATCAAAAAGCAGTTTTATCACAGCAAGGAGTGGCATTTAATGTTGATGGAACTATTGCTAACTATAATCAACTTCTAGAGCAAAAAGTAGCTTATGTTAACTCATTAAGTGGAGAGGCTAAAGAAGCTGCCAAAGAGGAGTTCGCAAAGTTAACCGAAATGATGGAAGCCTATGAAGACATGATGCTTAATAGTATCATTGAAACAGAAAATGCTATTCAAGATTCTATTGATGCCCAAAGGGAAATTTTCCTAACGGAATTTACTTACGCTATTGATTTAAAAATTGAAATTTCTGATGACTTCAAAGAGGCTTTAGATTTTGTCAAAGAAATGAATAATGAATATGAAGACATGTCAGACAACTACGAAAGAACTATTGCTCAAATGGGTGAGCAAGTAGACCTTGTAGAAAGACTGAAAATCAAGTTAGATGCAATAAATAATAATCCAAATCTAAGCGAAAAAGAAAGACTTGAACTACTAGAAAAGTATAATGCCGAACTTAAAGACGCGATTAAAGACCTTAATAAATTAAACGATGAACTTACTACAATATTTGAGAAAACTTTAAAAGATGGTCTTGATATAAATAAGAAACATCTTGAAAACTTTAAATCATTAAATTCGGAATTAAAACATTATGAGCAAACATTAAAGCTAATAGGAGAAGGAGATAATTTCCAAGTATTAGATAGTATTTATGAGGCACAATATAATAATTTAATGAGTCAAATAAATGTACTAAATGGACAAATGGATGTGCTTCAAGCCCAAAGAGATGCTTTAAAGGCAGAGGGAATGGAAGGAACTAAAGAGTGGGAGGCAATAGATAAAGCTATTAAAGACACTCAAAAAGATATCAATTCTCTTGCTCAAGAATCTTTAAAACTCCTTCAAACAGAGTTTAAAAATAGTGTTAATGAAATGCTATCTACTCTTGAAGACGCAATGACAGGTGGAGCTGGATTTAAAGAACTTAAAAAGCAGCAACAGGAGATTAAAGATGAAAGAAAGAAATATCTTGATGGAGAAGAAAAGTTATTAGCTGTTAGTAAATTACAACAAAAAGTACAAAAGGAAATTGATGAAACCACTGACCCTGCTAAGAAAAAACAGCTTCAAAAATTTATGGACTCAGAGTTAAAAAATCTTAAAGAAAAAGATAAATTAACTAAATATGATGTAGATAGAGCTAATCAGGTCTATGATTTAACCTTAAAACAAATGGCTTTAGAAGACCAAAGAGCAACTAAAAATATAATGAGACTTGTAAGAGACTCTCAAGGTAATTGGGTGTATGAATTTACAGAAGATGCTAACGCAATAGCAAAAGCTCAAGAAGAAGTTAGCTCTAGTATGGAAAAGCTAATGGAGCTAGATAAAAAGAAACTTGAAGAAACTCAAGATTTAATGTTGAAGCTTCAAGAAGAGTATTATAAAGAAGTTCAGCAAATAGCAAATGACGCAGCTAATGGTAAATATAAGACTGAGGAAGAATTAAGACAAGCTCTTCAAGCAGTTACTGATAAGTATAATCAAAAAATGATAGAAGCTAATGCAGAATACGAGTATGTTAAGCAAAATGCGACTCTATCCTCAATGGCTGTTATTGTTGATAGCTATGCTAAAACTGGAGACATTCTTGAAAATCTAACCACTGAACAAGAAATTATTCTTCAAGCATTAGCAGATAAAACTGGCAACTCTTATCTAGAGATGAGTAATATTGTATCTAATTTAATAAGTGGTGATGATGACTCTATAAAATCAGCAATGATAGAACTTGGACTTGCTACAGAAGTCGAAATGGATAGTGTTAGCAATACAATCTCTTCAACGCTGGAAAACCTTGGAACAAACACAACCATTACTCTTGAAGAAGTTAAAACCGCAGTTGGTGGATTAGTCGCTAATATGCAAGATGGTTGGGGAACAAGTGTTTCAGATATGATTTCTAAAATGATTTCAACTGGAGGATTTAAAGACGCTTCTACTCAAGCTATTCAAGGAGTTCAAGATAAGTGGACAGAATATCAAGGCAAGGTCCAAGAAGTCCAAGAGGCCACTGGGACAGACCTTAATACGATGAAAACAAATATTGAAAATGTTGATAAAGCAACTGAGGAGTTAAACAAAGAAACTGTAGCATTAACTAATAAGTTTAAGGAAGAAATGACTGCTGTTACCAATTTAACAAATGCCTATAAGGGATATAGAGCAGAAATTCAAAACACTATTAAAGAGCTTACTAACTATGTTGCTGAAATAAATAAGGTAATAGATGCCATAAAGAGGAAGAATGATACCGAAGCACAAGCTAATAAGAAACCATCTACATCTGGTGGCACAAGCTCAGGCGGCTCATCTTCAAATGGTGGAGGTGGAGGAGGAAACTCTACGGCAAAACCAGCCGCTCCTTCATTAAATGTTGGTTCAACTGTTCAAGTTAAGTCCGGTACTAGATGGTATTATGACTCTTGGGGTATGAACCCAAGTGGAAAGGCTTACACAACTCCTTTACAAATAACTTCCATTAGTCCATATGCGGACTCAACTCACAAATACAATCTTGGTACTAAAGCTGGAGAATACTTAGGTTGGGTAAAGAAAACCGATATTCAAGGATACGATACAGGAGGATATACTGGAGAATGGGGTAAAGAAGGTAAAATGGCTTTCCTACATGAAAAAGAAATCGTATTAAACAAAGAAGATACTTCTAAGATACTTGACGCAGTTAAATTAGTTAGAGGTATTAGTGGAGACGCTCTAAGTGGACTGGCTGGTATGATAGCTGAAACTTCTAGAAGGACAATCGAAGCTCTTGGAGCAATAACTCAAGCTGTTATGCCTAGTAAAATTCAAACTCAAGACCAAGGTCAACAAATACAACAAAACGTTGAAATCAATGCTGACTTTAGCGGAGTTAAGAGTTCTAATGAAATTGAAAAGGCATTTGAGAACATGGCTAACATGGCTTCTCAGTATATAGCTAGAAAATAATAAGGAGGCGAAAGCCTCCTTTTTCTTTTTGGGTTTAGTCGTTTAAATATTGCCCAATAAGATTTATATAAAGTAGAGATTAGAAAAAAAGGAGGAATGGATATGAATAATATTCAAGAGGCTTTATTTAAGACTATTGAAACTATTACAAATGGTAAACTTAGTCAAATAAAGTTTGATAAAACTATTGAAGCAATAGTTATGTCAGATGAAAAAGCAAATCTTGGAGAGTACGAGTTAAAGTATCAAGACTTATTATTCACAGGTTATTCATCTAATGGTACATCACAATTTAGAAAAGATGATACTGTGCTTGTTTTAATCCCAGATGGAGATATGAGCAAAAGGAAGACTATAATCTCTTCTAGTAAAAACGAAGGAGAAAAGATTATAAATTTTGAAGAAGTCGTAGATAGAACTGGTATAAACTTTGTTGATGAACCAGTTGATTTTGAGATTAAACTATCAACTACCTCTGATGAAGTTGTAAGTTTTAAATTAAAAGACGAATTAATGGTTAGTCAATACCCAGGAAAGAAATATCTAGCAATCGGGGCAGAGATAACTACTAATATAAGTTCAGAAGATAGAGATGGAACATATGGTATCGCAATAGACTGCGAGTTTTTAACAGAAGACGGAACAGAAAGAGTACCTCATACTTTTGAATTTAATACATTAAATGTTACTGGTAATCCATATCAATCTAAAGGAGGATACAAAGAAACTAAAATACCCCTTTTAGAACAAAGACTTGTAAAGATTGTTGGTGCCAGAGCCTTCTCAAAGGGGTTCTCTAAAGGCAAAGATAAGATAAAATTTAAAAATATAGTAGTAGAATATGTTAGCATAAGAGAACAAGATAAAAGTGAATATAGTGGAAATATACAAGCACCAAAAGGAACCCACTTTAGAAATGGGACTTTATATCCAGATGAAAAACTTCCACTAATAATGGAATTTAAGCAAAGAGGAGAAGTTCTTCAAACAGACGCAATATCATATAAGTGGTTTGTAATGAATAGTGATGTTAATAATAGCGACCATCCAGACTACCATCCAGATGCTGGATTAGGTTGGGAGTGGCTAAAATCAGATAGTTATGAAGCTGAATTAATAGAAGGAGTTGGAACTTCTACATTAAGCGTTGCCGCTCCATTCGTACCAACATTCTCAGAACTTAAATGTATTGCTACTTATGAAGAAAAAGGTGTCTCAGTGGTAGAGACAATTACTCTTGTAGACCATACAGAACAAATGAGTATAAATATGGATAGTAGTAATGGGGTAAGCTTTATAAATGGTGTTGGTTCAACCACTTTAACTTGTAATATAACTCAAAATGGAAGACCTTTAGAAGAAGTTGAATTAGAATATGAGTGGGCGCAAATAAAAGAAGATGGAAGTATTACACAACTTAAAGATAGTGCTGATAATACTTTAGATGTATTTGCTAGTAATATTGGTATGAAATCTAACTTTACTTGTGAGGTATCTGTTAAAGGAGCAGAAAGACCAATAGCTACTGGTCAAATTACTCTTGTTAATATAATTGACGGCCGAACTCAAGGAGTTGTAATAGTTGGAGGTTTTAGAACTGTATTATATGACGCAGATGGAAACGCTCCAGAGAATCTTCCTAGAGAGGGGTTTCAATTTGATGTATACGAAAATGGTGAAAAAATTACAACTGGCATAGATTGGACTTGGAGTATTCCTCCAGTAGAGAACACTCTATTGAAACTAGAAAACGCAACTATTGATGCCAATGGTAGGCAAACAACAAAAAACGAAGTTCTTAATCTAGGAGTAGTAGATACATTTGATATTAATAAAAATCAAAACTCAATACTTCTTGAAGTTAGATATACTTCTAATGGAATAACAAATATCCTAAGAGATTATGCTAATATAGCTATTACTAAAGTTGGTGGCAATGGAGCAGATGGACCAGCAGGTAAACCGGGTGAAGATGGTAGTGTTTATGTTTATGAAATACAAGGAGGAAGTTCTACAATTAACTATGATGGTATGGCTTCAAATCCGCATCCAAAAACATTAAACGAGTTTGTATTAATGTTCTCTAAAAATGGAGACGCTAGTCTAGCAAAAGAAATACATTCTGTTCAATGGGAATTACCAGCCAAAAGCAACTGCTGTTTAAGTTTTGAGGGACAAGACCCAGGAGTAAGAAGAATAACTACTCTTCAAGATTTAAACGGGTCAAGTAATAATCCTCATAAAGTAGTATTAGTGGCAGATGATACTTGGACAGAAGAAAAGTTTAATAACTATTTAAGCGTTAAATTCACTCACGACAATCTAACTTTTAGAGAAACTTATCCAATATCAATATCTAAGAATGGTGCCGCGGGTTATACAATATCAGTAATACCAAATACATTTACTTTTAATGCTGGAGAGAATAACATAGTTCTAGAGAATAGAGAGATTCTTATTAACTTTGATATAAAAGATGGAAATGGAGCAGAGGTACCGTATATAATAGAAAGTTTTAACACTCCTAGTGGAGTACAAATAACTAGAACAGAGAATGGAAAGAGTGTTCTTTTCACAATAATAAATGACATTACAATGCCAAAAGAGGGAACAGTTGACTTTGTATTAAAGATTGATTCAAAGAGGTACTATCAGTCTTTTGCTTTCTCAAGAGTTTTAGATGGTAATTCTCCATATATAATTACTCTGATGTCAACAAATGGATTAACTTTTAAAAGAGGAGATATACAAACTCAGATAATTGCCAACTTTACCAAAGGAATTGAAACTGTAAATCCATTAACTATTCAAGACAATATCTCTTGGATAAAAAAGGATAAAACTGGAGTAGAGGAAGTTGGTTGGGTGCCAAACTATGTGGATGGGCAAAAACATATAATAAATATAAGCCCTTACGATATTTTAGAGAAGGCAACTTTTGAATGTAGATTAGATTTATAGAAGATGAAAGACTATTATAGAATATTATTTTTTAAGAAAAAAAGGAGAGATAATATGGCTATAGTGGCACAAGGTCAAATTTCGATAGTAGACTTACATGATATGCCTCCCGTACAGGCACATCTAGACGCAAATAAATCAAAAACAATAATAAAAATGAGAGACAACTCTATAAGCCCAAACATCACAGCGAGCGATGCTTTACTTATATCGGCAGAGCTTTATGAGTCTGGCTCTCAAACAAACCTTTTCTCAAAAGCTAGTGGAATAGGAGCAAATGGAACTATAACAGGTATAACTTGGACGGTAAGACAAGGAAGTACTTTAATACTACCAGCTAACTATAGCACAAATGGTATTAGTATATCAGCTCCAAGTGGATACTATGCTAACAGTCAAATGAAGATTACGAAAGCCGCAACTTTAGACCCAAATTTAACCGTGTCAGCGGTTATTGAATATAGATACATAGGCATGGATGAAGCTACTCCAATAACCATAGACATAGACTTCTCTACAGTTTATCATGGTTCTGATGGAGATGATGCTTACTCTCTTTCAATGAGTAATACGGCACATATATTCCCAATTAATCCAACAAATGGAACTCTTATACCAGGAGTTAGTACAACTTGTGATTTTGAGCTTTATCAAGGTAATGTTAAACAAGATGGTTTTACTATTACAAAAGGAAATCACTCCAACTTGTTCAACGTTAATTTAGGTTCTTTTGATTCAACAAATAAGAAGCAAACAGTTACGATTTCTGTTAATGAAGCTGTAGCAGCGAATATAAGAGCTACTGGAGCCCCAGAGACAGAACAAGGTGTTATTCCTTTTACTATAACTGCTAAGGACGGAAAAACAAAATTAAAGCATGATTTCTCTTGGGCAGTAAGTTCTAAAGGGGTAAATGGTAATGATAGTACATCATATTGGATGATACCTAGTACTACAAGACTTGTTTACAAGCCAGACGCCAAAACTGGGAATTTTGCTTTTGATAAAACCTACATAACGCTACAAGGTAAAAAACAAACTGGAACAAACCCGGTACAAGACGCTGGAAGTGCTGTAAAGTTTTCAACTGTATTATATGATGAAACAGATACAAAAATAGGAGATACAATAACTGGAACTAGAATACCAGCATCTGGAAATCTAAATGCCAATACTAGAAAAATAGTGATTGAAATGAGAACCAACGATGGAGACAGTATTCTTTTAGATACTGAAACTATTCAAGTTCAAGTAATTGAAAAGGACCCGGTAACAGTTTCTTTAACAAGTAATACTAGAGAGGTTAGAAACAGTACAGGAACGGCTACTTTAACTTTCTCTGTATTTAGAAAAGGAAAAGATGTATCAACTACTTGCGGAGATATAACTTGGAGGGTAGGAGAAACAACTTCAACAAATAAGACAAATACATTAACTATTGCTGGTTCAAGTATAAATAACTTTGTTAATGTAAAAGCAAGTGTTACTATACAAGGTACAACTTATTATGACACTATTTCAATAATAGACGTAAGCGACCCAATCCAAGTAATGATAATGTCTTCTCTTGGAGACCAATTTGTCAATGGATTTACTAGCACTGAACTAACTGCTGACATATGGCAAAACGGAGATAAGATAGATGAAGATGGAAGTAAATATATTTATACTTGGAAAAAGTTTAATAGAAACGGAGACAGAGATAACACATTTGGAACAAATGGAGTTAAAACAGGAAAAACAATTACTGTAACTGGAACAGAAGTTTCAAGAAAAGCTGTATTTGTATGTGAATTATCAACAAAGTCATAAGATAAAAAGAACAAAAGGAGAGAAACATATGTCAAAGATATTAGCACAAGGAATGATAACTCTTACTCAACTATATGAAGGAGCGCAAGTTATTCTTACTCCCGCTGCTGTGCTTATTCCATGTGATAGCAATGAAACTCCTAAACCTAATGCTTATATTAATGCCTTTACTAATGTAAAGGTATTTTTAGGCACAATGGATATTACTAGCAAAATAACATTGGGAACATTGGAGTATTCTGATAGTACAGTAAAAGCGAGTAAAACTGGAACTAAGGTTTCAATAACTACTATAACAACTAGAACTGGGTATGTTGATATTCCAGTTAGCGTTACTATTGATGGAGAAACAATAGATTTAGGAAAGCACAGATTTAGCTTTGTTAAACAAATAGATGGACAGACTGGACAAACTGGTGCTCCAGGAGCTCCAGGATTTAGTTATACATTAAATATAAAAGGCGGAACTAGAGGTGTTGCTTACGCAGCAAATGGAACAAACCCAGAGCCTAAAACCTCTTCTCAATTCTCTGTTGAGCTATTGAAAAATGGGGTTAAGGTAACTAATCCAGCCAGCATATCATGGACTTGTGGAGGAAATTTAAGTGGGTCATCTTCAGCAGCCACTTTTACTCCTACAATTAAAAGTACGTATAACTCTGAGTCTTCTTACGTAAAAGTATCTATTAAAGAATTCGCAGCTAGTCTAGCAGTGGAAGAAACAATTCCAATAATTTGTACTAAACATGCTGATGGACTAGATTGGATAAATGAATGGAACAATAAATATGTTCAAGTAGGAACAGAAAAAATAATTACTCCAAAGATTTTTGCGGGTACAAAAAATAGCGCGAATGAACTTACTGGAGTAGCTATTGGTAGAGACGTACTAGGTGGGAATGCGAATAAGGTAATAGGTATTGTTGGATATAAGAAAAATACTCCTGTATTTTCTCTTGACCAAGACGCGAACTTTTTTGTTAGTTCTAGTGGTAATGCTGGAGATATTAAAAACGGAACTAATAACGCAAAAGGAATTTACTTTGATGGAAATAATTTATATGTATCTGGTAAGGTTAAAATAAGCGGAGGCTCTACCATTGGAGAGAGTAATACTTTAGTTGAGGATGTTATTAATAACTCTAATCTAGGAGCGCAAGCAAATAACAAATTAGATAACCTTTCTATTGGAGGAAGAAACTTATTCAGAAATTCAAAGTTCACAGAAGGATTTAAATATTGGTCAGTCAGCAATGAAACTTCAACTGTCAACGATTCAACTTTTGGGACCGTTGCAAAGGTTGTTACTAGTGTACCAGCTAAAGGGATAAATCAAACCATACAGGTTGGCAAAACATTAGCAGTTGGGAAAGAATACACATTATCTTGTTATGTAAAAGCTAATGTAAGCACAAAAGTATCACTGGCTTTGAATGGTAGTGGGAATGCACTAGCAACCACATTCAATATTGGAACAGAGTGGACAAGGGTAAATGCTACCTTCAAAAACAATGGAAATAATACAGTTCCTAGAATATACACAACAGAATCAAAGGCTGTTGAATTGTATATTGCCGAACCCAAGTTTGAGGAAGGAAATAAGGTGACAGATTATACACCTGCTCCAGAAGATGTACAAGCCGATGTTGATAAAAAAGCAAACAGTTCAGATGTATATAAGAAAACTGAGACTTATACAAAAACTGAAACAGATTCAGCAATTCAAGTTTCCAAGGATGCTATTGAGTTAGGGATTTCAAATACTTATGAGACTAAAACTAATGTAGAATCTAAGATATCAACTGCTAACACAAATACTCTTAATTCTGCTAAATCTTATGCAGATACTAAGAAAAACGAAGCTATATCTAGTGCTAGTGCTGATGCTACAAATAAAGTTAATTCAGCTAAGAATGAATTAAATACAAAGATTGATGGTATCCAGATTGGTGGAAGAAACTTATTACTTAATAGTGATAATGGCTATTTAAATGATTTAAGTGTATATAATGGTACGAATATTACTTATTCAAATGTTGATGGTTGGAGAAGGCTGACATTTACAAATCAATTGAATCATGAAATAGTTCAGAATAAATGGTTTGCTCCAACACAACTAGGAAATTATACTTTCAGTATAATATGTAGAACCGATGCAACATCTATTACAACAAGTATTTCTGTATTCACATCTCCAGGTGGACACAGACCTGTTCCAGCTTCTGTTGAAAATCTTGGGAATGGTTTATACCGAATTGTAGCTTCTTTTAGCATAAGTAATTTATATAGTATAAGAGTTGTTGACCTTCAAAACTTTAAAACTGTTGGTGCAACTTATGTTGAATTTAGATACCCGATGTTAGAAGTGGGTAATAAGGTTTCTGCATGGTCATCAGCTCCTGAGGACGTGCAAGCTAATATAGACAAAAAGGCAAATAGCATAGATGTATATACTAAGTCAGAAACTTATACAAAGAGTGAAACAGATTCAGCTATTAAAGTAGCTAAAGATGAAATCAATCTAGGAGTATCTCAAACTTATGAAACTAAAACTAATGTAGAAACTAAGATTAATGGTATTAGTGTTGGAGGAACTAACTTGGCATATGATACCAATAAAGGTGCAACTGCTTGGAGTTGGGGTATTCAAACAAACGGTGGTAAGACAATTACTGACTATTTGGCTGATGGTATTAACGGTGTTAAAATGGTCAAGGATGGAACTGCTGGAAGTGGATGGAATTATGTGAGCTATGGAAGATTCAAGCGTGATAAAATTACTCCGGCAACTACATATGTAGTATCATTTGAAATGAAGTCGAATCTAACATTTAACATTGGTTCGGTCAATTTAATGAATGGTAATTCTTCAGATTCACTGCTTAAATCAAGTACTGCGGTTCAAAATAAAGTAACAGCAAATTCAAAAGCATGGAATAAAATCGTATTCAAATTAACAACTCTTGATACGTTGCCATCATCAACACAACAAGTAATTTATATTACTGGTGTTCCATATAGTGCAAATGCTACACACTATTTTCGCAATCTTAAGTTAGAGGTTGGTAACACAGCTACTACATGGTCTCCGGCCCCTGAAGACATAGCAAAGGATATAGCTAATGCTAAAAATGAAGCTGTTAACGCCGCTTCAACTGATGCAACTAATAAAGTTAATTCAGCTAAGAATGAATTGAACACAGCAATAAACAAGAAAGCTAATTCAACTGATGTATATACTAAATCAGAAGTATATACAAAAAATGAAACTAACTCTCAAATATCTGCTACAACAAATGCTATTACTTCAAGGGTTTCAAGCTTAGAGAGTAAAGAAGTTGCTAATAGGAAAGTTACCGCTTTTAGATATGTAAGAGATTGGTTGAGAGGTAGTTCAGTTAATAGTGGAAATCATTGGGTGGAACTACAGGTTTGGGCAAATGGCTCTAATATAGCACAAGGGAAAGCTGTAACTACAAATGGAACTGTTAATTCAAGTTATCCAATAAATAGATTTACTGATGGTAATACCTCTTCTTCTCAATATGCAGAGCTTCAAAATGATAATAGTTGGAGATATTTACAAGTAGATTTGGGGGAAATTCATTATAATATTGATTATCTAAGAGTGTGGCATTACTATAGTGATTCAAGAAGATATAATCATAAATTAGAGGTGTCTGTTGATGGCTCAACTTGGTACACAATTTATAATTCAGATATAAGTGGAACATATAAAGAAACTGCTGATGGTAGAGTTCACATAATAAATGAAACTTCTACAGAAAAAAGACTTAAAACAGCAGAGAATAAGATTACCGATAGTGCTATAATAAACACAGTTTCTAGTACAATTCAAAATGCTAAAAATGAGGCAATTAATAGTGCTAATAGCTCAACAGATAATAAATTACAGAGCTATGCCACAAATTCATCTTTAACACAAACTGCGAATGATATTACTGCTAAATTCACAAGTAGTGGAGGCTATAACCTATTAGAGAATAGCGATGCCAAAAACGGGCAGTATATGTGGACTGGCAACGGGGCAACCTTAACAATAGGAACTTCGGGAGCAAGCCCATTTTTCGGTGGAAATGAGTTTAAGTCAACTTTCCCTAATGGGTTAAAATATAGTAAATCTATCAAACTAAAAGCCAATACTGACTATGTATATGAGGGATGGATATATTGCAATGCATCTTTCGGAGGGTCAAACGTAACCCCTTTACATTACTGGTGCATGGACAGGCCTGATACCGCAGGACAAGCACAATTGGAAATATTAGACTATAGACAAAACATTACAAAGAATGTTTTTAATAAATGTTATGTTCATTTTAGAACCAAGTCGGGTAATGTTTATTTTACCCCTTTTGTGTACGGAGGTCCTGATGGTCAAATGGTAGCTGTTAGACAGTTATCTTTAACAGAGGGAAAAGTGGAAACAGCATGGACGCCACACCCAAGTGAAATTTATGAGGGTTCAACTGTTATCGATGGTAGTGGAGTTACTGTAAATAATGGTGCTTTAAGAGTTAAAGATGGTAATGGAAATTTAATGTTAGAAGGGAACGCGTCAGGTACTTTATATTTAAGAAAACAATTAAATGTTGGAACTAAGGCTACTATAAGTGCTACTGATGGTATAGCTATCTTAGACAATTGTCTAAAAATACATGATAATCTTAGTAAGAGTGCGTTTACCGCTGAGTTAAATTCTTCTCAGATTATAATGAGAAACAATACACTTACTGCTGCAGGAGGACCTTTGTATGAAGGAACAATAGATGTAATGGATAATCTGAAAGGTTTAACACTAACTTCTATTGATTATGGTGGTATAGGTAATATCACAATGGAAGGTAAACTTCAGTTGCCATATACAACAACTGCTACAAATATAATTATGAGTGGTCAAACCACTATAGGAGCGCATAGAACTATAGAACTGTCAGGAGATAATGGGCATATAAGATGCAATACTATCGCTATAAAGAGCAATGGGGCTTGCGATAACATATTACCAGGTGATGATGCTTATATCGGAGATGTAAATGTAGCACACTCTATAGGTATTCAAAGTACCTCCGATAGGAGACTAGGAAAAATCTATCTCGGAAACAGAATGGATGTTTTTGTAGGGTGCGACAGTCCGGGAGGACGACTTACATTGTCATCTAGATGGATGGATTTTCTTGCACCGGACGGGGCAAACTTTATGGGCAACATTATATGTAGAGATGGCTATGAAGCTGGAGTAACTGGATTTGAGAGTTATAGAGATGGAGGACACATCAGAATAGCTCCAGCTAATCATAACGGGGCTATAGCTTTTGAACAGTTCAACTCTGGTGGTTCAGCTGTCGGCATGAGATTGATAGCAGATGGCTGGTTTTTAAGACCAAACGGAAATGATGGAGGAATATTGGGATATCAGAGTATTAGATGGCAAGAAATTTGGTGTACTAGAGGAGCATTTAATGGGTCAGATAGTAAACTAAAAGAAAATATAACTCCATTAGGTGTTGGCGTTGCTAGACCACATAGTAATGATATTGTAACTCTTGATGACTTATACAATTATGTTAAAGAGGCCAAAACTTACACATTCAATTATAAAAAAACTAATGAAACAATGTTAGGGATATTAGCGGACGAAATTCCAAGAAACATATTCAATAAAATAGGGGTAATGAGCAAGACTCAAGAAGAATATGAGGAAGAATTAAAGAAAAAAGAGGAATTAACCGAAATTCTTTCTAAAACTCCAATGCCTTTAGATAATAAAGGAGAAGAAAATCGATATGCTATAGTAGAGGGAACTGGTTTAACATATGCCGAACTTAAAGAAGAGGTTAATAAAGAGATTGAAGAGCCTATGCAACTTATTAACGCACCTTCACAAGTGGCGATGCTACAGACTGTTTTAAGTATGGCTATTAATAAGGTGGATACTTTAGAACAAGAAAACCAAGAGTTAAAAGATAGGTTGGATAAGCTAGAAAATTTAGTTCAATCTATAGTGAATAAATAAAACCCGAAACATAAGACAAAAGAAGAGGTAGGAGTAGCAGAGCTAGACAAACATAAATTTAACATTAACTAAACAACAAAAGTGCTTTGGATTGCTCCCAAGCACTTTTTACACATAAATACTAAATTTAAAGGAGAAATGATTATGTTAAAAATCACTAAAAGCAGAAACTTACAAGGAACAATAGAAATAGAAGGGATGCCAGTAGTTCAACTATCAGCATCTATTACAATAGACCCATCTGATTTCACAATCTACAACAATGGTGGAGTTAACAGAACAATATTAAACACAGATTTATACAGAAAGAATATTTCTACAATAAGACAAGAAATTGCTGAATTTGAAGAAGAAGTTTATCTAATGGAAGATGAAATGTTAGCTGCTTCTAAAGTAGAATTAGAAGAATAAAAGATAATTACGCAAAGAGGCGTAGTAGAATTATTATAGAGGAGATGATTATAGATGTCGACAATAGCAAGAAGTCAAATTACATTAACTGTAGTAGAGGATGGAGATGGATATTCTCTATCAATAAAAGGAGGAGTTAGGGGTATAGCATATGCCGCAGATGGTTCGAATCCTAACCCTAAGACCTCTTCTCCTTTTACTGTTGAAGTTTTAAAAAATGGTGTTCCAATAACACCATTTTCATATACTTGGTTCTGTGGAGGTAATTTAAGTGGCTCATCCACAGAACCAACCTTTACTCCACTTATTAAGTCTGCTTATGTAAGTGGAGATTCTTTTGTAACAGTAATGGTTCAACTAGAAGAAAATACGCAACCTTATAGTGAAACAGTACCTATTGTTTCTACTAAGTTTGCTGATGGATTAGATTGGATAATGGATTGGAACTCAACCGCGACAGTTATAAAAGACAATAAGGTAATTACTCCTAAGATATTCGCAGGAAAGAACGAAGGGTCTGGTAGTACACCTTTAATAACAGGTGTTGCTATGGGACTAGACGTTTTAGGAGAAGTTGATAAAACAGTTGGACTGATTGGTTATTACAAGAATGACCCTAGATTTAAATTAGATGTAAATGGAAATTTCTTTGTCGGGTCTAACTGGGGAGGAATCTCTATCGGAAAAGGTGGAGGTTTAAAATATGATGCTGATAAAGAACTTCTTACTATTAGTGGTAATATAAACATTTTAGGTGGAGCAATAAAGAATAAGGATGTAGACGAAGTTTTAAAGGAAATCAGTACCTCTGTATCCACTATTGAGGATTGGGGAGTTAGAGGAGCAGGAGGAGAAAAAATTGTTTCTATCAATGGAGGGGCAATTAAGGCTGATTCAATAACAGCAGATAAACTTATGATAAAAGGCTTAACTGTAAAGGATAATAATGATATTGCCACTCTTATGATAACTCAAGAGGGAGATGTATTATTAGATGGTACTCTTCGCTCAAATAACTTTAGTAAATTAAATAAGACTGGATACCAAATAAGCAGAGATGGTAATGCCATTTTAAATCAAGCAGAAGTAAGAGGAAAGGTTCAACTTCCAAATGCTGGAATAACAGATGAAGATGAAGGAGACAAAGCTGTAAGATTTTGGGCTGGAGGAAGTTATGAAAATAGAAATTACGCTCCATTCAAAGTCTATCAAGATGGTAGCATAGAAGCTCTTAGTGGAATTTTCAATGGAAGCATTACAGGTGATTATGACAACTACAAAGTTCACATAAGGAAAGATACTTTTTATATTGATGAAGAGGAGGCATTCTTTGACCTACCTTCTTTATCTATTGTAAGAAGAAGAGAGAGAAAAGACTCAGCAAGACACATTCAGTTCTCTCCAACTCAGAGTATAATAAATACAGACCTATACTTTGGAAGAAATGAAGATAGAGACTTTGAATATTTACAAAGTCAAAAACAAATTACAACAAAAACAAAGAACATAAGCAGGACTAAATTAGGTTCAATTGTAATGAATTATATTTATGAGAATAACCAAAAATCTGACTATCATATTTTAAATAGTTCTGGAGGAAATGGCGGTTCTCATGATATTAGATATGAAAAAAATACTGGAGGATTAATATTTGAAAGCAGTGGCTCTAGTATAGGAGAAAGACCATTTGACTACAAATTTAAAAAGCCTACTGGTGATGTTGTCGTATCTATAGAAGGGTCAATTGACTTAAAAAAAGGTATAACCTCTCCTAAGAATAATATAGAAATGAGAGCAACTTCAGACGGATTTGCTTTTTATGTTATTTAGAGAAAAAGGAGAGATTATAGATGGCTTTAATTAGAAGTGGTAGTGTTGGTACCGAATCGCCCTACTTACAATATGAATTATACGCAGACCAAACTGGAGGTTCCGTAAATAATAGAACAATAAAGATAACTTTAAAAGCAAAGATAAGTTCTGGTTATTATGGTTATCCCGCAAATTGGAGAGCAAATATAAATGGAACTTGGTCTGGGTGGATGAGGTTAAAAGGAACGGAAAGTTGGAATAAAAATGATGGTTTTAGAACTTTTGAGTATTCTGCTACAACTAATGTAGGAACAACTTCTTCAAAAGCTATAACAGTTGGATTTGGAATAGATAGTTATAGTGGAGATGACTCTTGGGACTCAACAGTAACAGGTTCATTTACAGTAGGAGCAACAAATAGACCTCCAAATCCTCCATCGAATATAATAGTTAGAAATGGAAGCTCTGCGAATAGTCCGGTTCTTAGTGCTGGAATAGTTCCAGAGAATATTACAACATTATATATAACTTGGAGTGCTGGGTCTGACCCTGATGGAGACCAACTTACTTATGCCTTAAATGAAAGTATAAACAATGGAGGTTATGTTCAAAGAGATTTTGGAACAGATTTAGCGCACTCATACAATACAAATGGCTGGGATGAAGGTGGAACTATTCAGTTCTATGTAGATGCTAGAGATACAAAAGGGGCTTGGAGTAGTAAAACATACTCTGGAGTTCTTACAAAGAACAGATTAACTGCGGGTACAATTTATGAATACTCAAATAATATCAATTTTAATACAAAATCATTTGAAGCTAGATTTCGTGGAGGGTCTAACACAGACAAGAGTGCGGTTACTTACTCTTGCTATTCTGATAGTATTACAATATATAATCAGACTTATACTTCAGATACTAAACAAACAATATTAATTTGGAGAACTGGAGACGCAACTCCAGCTTCAAATCAACCATATATTAAATTCAATGAACTGGTCGAGCTGTATAGGTCTAATAATTTTACTGGAACACTAAGCATGGGTTTATTTTCAAAAAATACACATGGTACGAAAAAGAGCACCGTTGCTGCTGTCGTACAAGTTGATTTAAGAGTTGCGC
Organism: Lachnospiraceae bacterium; assembly: GCA_017625815.1. Taxonomy (GTDB): domain Bacteria; phylum Bacillota; class Clostridia; order Lachnospirales; family Lachnospiraceae; genus Coprococcus_C. Next base: position 42,057 of record JAGAKD010000090.1, read on the forward strand.
CTGTTGCTCCTTCATCTGTATCAATAACTGGAGGAAAAGCCAAGAAAACAATAGCAGGTAGCACAGTATACTTGCCAAATGGAACTGATGATATTACTTTTTCTTGGATGGCAAGTACAAATCCTCTTAATGCTCCCTTCTCATATGACTTATATGAAGTATACAATGGGGAGGCAACCAAGATAGCAACTGTAGGTTCAAATAGCACTAGCTATTCTTATGTAAGACCTCCGCAGTTAAATGATATTGCCTCTTTAGCTTTTAAGGTAGTAGCAATTACAAGCTATGGTTATTCTAGTGAAAAAACATCAAATCAAATTAGATTAGAATATTATAATCCACCTACAATATCAATAGGAGAAATATCAAGAGGAGATACAAGTGCTAGTGTTAATGCGCTAATAAAAATTAATACATCTATACCTTCTGTACAAGGAACAGGAACTTGGGAATGTAGTAATAATCAAAAAGGTAATATTACTACATCTAGTAGTAATATTAATATAACTAATTTAAAGTCTGATAGCACATATTCCCTTATTATATTATACAATGATAATAGTGGTTTGTCAACATCTAGAAGAGAGTCAATATCTATAGGAAAAAATCTTCCTATATTTTCAATTAATAAATTTGGTGTTGGAGTTAATGGATATGAAGCAAACAGCAGTTATTCTTTATTCACAAAAGGTAGTGGATATTTAGATGGATTAAGAATTAAAAGCAATAGTGGTTTAGAAGACTGTAATACTTATAAGACAGAAGAATTTTGGATAAATAGAACAAATGGGAAATCTTTAAATAGACCAACAAATTATGCTACTGTATTTAATATTGGAAGCGATAGCTCAACAAACTTCCAATTGGCATGTTCTTATACTGCTACTCCAGGCTTCTGGGTTAGAGGAAGACATGATACCACTGGAAACTATCATGATTGGGCTCAAGTATATACAACACTAAATAAACCAACTGCTGCTGATGTAGGGCTATCAAACGTACAAAATAGAGCGTTTAACTGGAGTTGGGGAAGTTCTATACCAACTCATGTGTGGGGTTCTCAAGGAGATTCAACAAACCAATATGTATATAAAGTATCTACTCATGGTGATAGATTTAACTGCTTCCCATTTGTTGGCAGTGATGGAGTTATGGAGGTAGGTAAATATATTGATTTTCATGGTTCGTCAGATTCTACTGGAGATTTTCAAACAAGATTAACTTCAGTTTCTAATACTGAATTTAATATATCAGCCGAAAATCTCACATTAGCAAACAACAATAACACTTGGAAATCTTTAGATTTAATGAGAAATGGATGTTTAGCGAGATTTGGTATAGGTTCAGATGGTACTGGCGCGGATGCGAACTGCGCAACATTGGAAACATGGAACAGTGGGGCTAGTGGTTATACAACAAGGTTGGAGGTTGGAGCTAATAGGCTAAGATATATAAAGAATATTGGTGGCTCACCAGCATTAAATGTTTGGGTAGATAGTGGTGCTCATGGAGGTATAGCCATTGGTTCTTCTTCTACAACTTACTTAAAATGGTTAAGAGGTACTGCTCAGCTACAAGTTAGAAATTATGCTGATAATGCTTATACTCAAATTGTAGCAAGTTCATTTACTAATGGTTCAAGAAGAGAATATAAACAAGATATTGATGATATAGATGCTTCTATTGTAAAAGATATAGTTATGAATAACCATATTAAAACTTATCACTTAAAAGAAGAAGTTAAGGAAATGGAAAGTCTTGAAGCAGAAGCTCAAGCGTTGGGATTTGAGTTAGAAGAAGAAATGACAACTCCTAATACAAGAGCTGGTTTAATACTTGAAGATTTAACACCAGAGGCTGATGATTTATTACATCCAGAAAGAACGGATGGTATTGATACTTATGCTATGGTGTCTGTATTATGGAAGTTCTGTCAAGAGCAACAAAAAGCAATAGACAGATTAGAACAAGAGAATAAAGAAATAAAAGAGAAACTGGGGCTTTAGCCTTAGTTTCTTTTAATATATATAATTTTTTGGAGGGAATAGACATGATAATAGGTTTAGACATGGGACATACTTTAAGCGGTGCTGGAACAGGTGCTAGAGGATATGTTGAGGAAACAGTAAAGAACAGAGAAGCTGGAAACAGACTAATGGCTATGCTAAGGGAAAAAGGGCATACGGTAATAAACTGTACTGTTGACAAAAGCACAAATGATTTATATGACAGAGTTAGAAAAGCTAATGCTCAAAAATTGGATTTATTTGTGTCTCTTCATTTAAACGCTTTTAAGCCAACAACTTCTGAAATGGGGGTTGAAACTCACATCTATAATGGAAACTATAGTGGAAAAGAAGCTAATAGAAGATATGCTCAAGCTATTCAAACTGCTCTTGTTCAAGATGTAAAGTGGATAGATAGAAAAGTTAAGGAAAGTAATTTCTATGTTTTAAGAGAAACTGTGGCTCCAGCAGTGTTAGTTGAGCTTGGATTCTGCGATTCTCAAGGGGATATGAATAAATGGAATACTGAAAAGATAGCCGCTGCTTTATTCAGAGGAATAACTGGAACAGCTTATGTGGCTGCTCCTGTTGTAAACACAGGAAAAGGTGAAACATTTAAAGTTGGAGATAGAGTAGTAGTTTCTAAAAACGCTACAACTTACGCAACTGGTCAAAATATAGCGTCTTGGGTTAAAGGTCAAACTTATACAGTTCAAGAGGTTAAATCTGATAGATGCTTACTTTCAGGCATAGTGTCTTGGGTATTTAATAAGGACCTTACTCTTGAAGGAGCTCCTACCTTCCAACCTTATATTGTTATTGTTGACACAGATGTTCTTAATGTAAGAACTGGTGCTGGAATATCCTACCCAATAGCAACTACAGTTAAGAAAGGTCAAGCTTTCACTATTGTAGAAGTTAAGGATGGTTGGGGAAAATTAAAATCTGGTGCTGGTTGGATAAGCCTAGAGTATACTAAAAAGAAATAGGACAGTATAATTAAAGGTTATCATAGTTAGTCTTAAATACTATGAACAATTATAGAGGATAGAATAGTTATTATTCTATCCTCTTTTTTTTATTAGGAGGAGATAATATGAAGAAAACAGTTGGGAGAGATTCTTATAAAGCTATCGCTCATGAAGAGATTTTAACAAATGAGGTGTGTAAAGTTTCTGAGGGCTCAACTTTTAGCTTACATGCTTTCTATATTCTAAATCAATCAAATGAAGATGTAGGAATAGCTATCAATGGTGGAGACTACATAAAACTAAAGTCTGGAGAAATGTATGACTTAAGCGGTCTAACAGAAGTTGTAAGCTGTAAAGTAGATACAGACGCTACTATTAGATGGGGAGGACTAATCTAAAATTTCCAGAAACCTTTCACGCAAAAACCCTGTCAGAAATGAAAAATCTGAGATTGGTGATTTCTATATATAATTGAACAAGTGAGGAATACCCCACTTAAATAAATATTATTGAAAGGAATGATTAATCAATGGAACTAGACCCAAATATGCTAGTTAGCGCACTAGCAAACAAAGACAATGATGGCTTAGGAGGAGGTAATGGACTTCTTTGGATTTTCTTGTTAATCCTATTCTGGGGAGGCGGAAATGGATTTAACCACAGAGGAGGAGACGCTGCTATTGAAGGACAAATAGAAGCTGCTATAGCAAAAGCTGGGTCAAAAGGCTTATCAGACACTGCTATTTTAAATGCTATTCAAGGAAACAAAGAATCTATTGCTCAAATATCTAATACACTTGGAGTACAATTTGAAGCCGTAAGAAGTACATTAGCTTCAATGACTAATGGTATGTGCGACTTAGGATACAAATTAGGACAAGATACTGCTAGTTTAATGTCAGCTATATCAGGAGGAAATGCTTCTTTAAGTAGACAATTAGCAGATTGTTGCTGCGCAAATCAAAGAGCCATAGACGCCGCAAAATACGATATGGCTTCAGGATTCTGTCAAACTAATACAAACATCGACAAATCTACTTTCCAATTAGAAAGATATGTCGACCATAAATTTGAGCAAGCACAATCAGAAAACAGAGCTGGTTTCCAAGGAATTAGAGACTACTTAGTTGGAGAAAAAATCAATGCTTTACAAAACGAATTACAATCTGCTCAATTAGCATTACAAAACAACAGTCAAACTAAAGCTATAATGGACTATATTGATAGCAAATGCGTATCAGCTGCTCCATCAACTCCATCAACACCAGCTTAGTATTATCATGGAAGAGGATTAAAGCCTCTTCCATTTTTTTTGTTTATAAGGAGGGATTGATTATGGAACTTAATATCATAATGACTGTCGCTTTAGGTCTTTTAGGAGCTGCGGCGGCGTACCTGATAGTATTATTCAAAAGAGGAAAAACTAAAGAAATTTATTCTATTATAAAAGCACTTGTTGACGAGGCTGAAATTAAATTCGGCTCTGGTACAGGCGAACTAAAGTATCAATATGTTGCTGGAAAACTTTATTCTGTTTTACCTGGTTATGTAAAACTATTTATAAGCGACAAACTATTAGATACTTGGATAGAAACTGCGGTAAATGAATTACAAGAATATTTAGAAAAGAAAATCGAAAAAGAAGAGGTTTAGTCCTCTTCTCTTGTTTAATTCATTTTATCAAGATACATAAAGTTATTAAACACAAGAAAAAGGAGGAAATAAAATGCTAAAACTTCCAGTAAAACCACCTATTGTTAATGAAAACATAGACCTTAGTGAATATGCTAAGAAGTCTGATGTTGATGCTATAGGTACATCATTGGGTAATAAAGCAGAGAAAAAAGAAGTAGAAAAAATAAATTCGCAATTGGATACTTTAAATAAAAAGGTTGACGATGAAATAAAAGAAATTCAATCAACTACAGATACGTTCAAAGAAAATATTAATACATCTTTTAATGAGTTTTCTAATGAACAACAAAATAATTTTGAAGCTCTTAGAGAAGAAGTTTTAAGCGATATTGAAGCTAGTTACGTAGGTTACGATAATGAACAACATCATAACTTAGAAAGTAGGCTTTATAGCGACTTTCATAAAATTAATCAACGAATTAATGATGGCTCATATTTAGAGTACGAAGGTACTTCTATTAAAGCGGATAATACTTATTATGGTTTAACTAAAGATACGGTTATTAAGGGGAGAACATTACAGAATTTAAACGTCAATAATGGAATTGCTTTATATGGAACTAGTGGAAGTGGTGGAGGTCTTGCTATGACTTACATTGATGGTTATATGGAATATAAAACTCAACCAAGTCCAAAAATTACATTTATTACCATAAGACCTCGTTGTCAAACAATGATGAAAAACAATACAACTTACACTATAATATTTGATATTCGAGAGAATAGTATTCCGAATTACAGAGGGGTAACAGTTAGTGGAGCTAATGATTGTTTTTTTGGTACGTCTAGTTATAGATTATATCATAATACTGGATTTACTCTTGATGAAGGGGTTAAAAAGATAGTTGTAACTACTGGTGATAATGTTAACGAGTATACGGGATTTGGCTTCGGATTCCCAGCTATAGATATGAACTCAATAGATGTGGGGTTAAAATTCGTTATAGGAAACACAATGGTTCTTGAGGGCGACCACACTAACACACCTATAGAAGAATTACCATTTATTGAGGGGATAGAATCAACAGGGGATAAGAGTAAGAATTTGTTTGACGGAAAAACAAGAAATGGATATTATAGTAATGGTGAATTTAAGCCTAATTCTTCAAACTTAGCAAACGTAAATCCAATAGAAATAAAACCAAATACTTATTATACTGGAAGTGGAGATGCTACACCTAGAATGTCTTTTTATGATGGCGACATGAATTTTATATCTTATAGTTCCGATTCGTCTACGTGTTTATCTCCATCTAATGCTAAATATATGAATATCCACGCTATGGATGCGACTTATTTTCAAATAGAAGAAGGGACACAAGCCACACCATACCAAGAGTATTATGAAGGTTACAAGGTGAGTGGGAAGAGTTTTGGGAAGAATTTATTTGATAACAAGAAATTGATTCAAGGTACTTGGGAAGCTGTGGGGTCAACAAGAATAGTTGCTTTCTTAAAAAGAGTTAAAAAAGGAGATAGCTTCATTTTTAAATCTTTTACAGATAAATTTGACGTTTCAATAGGATTCACAAAACATAACGTTAATGATAAAAACAATATAAATATTAACGAAAGTGGTTGGATAATATGTAATGTTGGAACAACAAGAACGATTTCAGCTAATGCTGATGGTTATTTATTTTTGCAAATTAGAAACAAAGAAAATACAGATATAGAACCGAGCGAACTTACGGGGAAAGAGTTTTTGATTGAAGAAGGCGAAACAGTAACTCCATTCGAGGAATACAAAGAAACAAATTACTCATACATCTTAAATGAGCCTTTACGTTCATTACCTAACGGGGTATGTGATACGATTGACCTAGAAACGGGGGTACTTACTAGAAGAGTTGGGAAGGTTGTGCTTAATGAGAATACAGCAGGATTGTCCAATTTAACAAGCATAAGCAACAATTTAAGCGATTGCATATGTTTTGGTATAAATACGTTTAATTTTCCAAACCCAACGACAATAAAACCCAATTATGATAATTCATTAGTTTCAAATTTTCCTTTTAAAGGTGATAATAGTGATGATATGCATTGGAGAGGTAGTTATGGTAGTATTAATGGAGTTAATTATGGTTCAGTTTTATTTTACATTGAAAAGATAAAACTAGAAACACAAGACGCACAAGGGTTCAGCAAATGGCTAACTAATAACAATATAGAAATGTGTTACCCATTATCTACACCAACAACAGAACAATTAACACCACAACAATTAAAATCATTCGATACTACTACTCACATAATAAGTGAAAATAAACTTATGCCAATAGTGTCAACTAAAATACCTAGTAACGTACAAGCTATAATAAGTACATTAAGATTAGAGAATAGCGATTTAAGAAATAATGTTGAAGTGCTTAGTGTTGAAAATGAAGAGTTAAAAGAAACTAATGATGTTCAAGATGAAATGATTGATATAAATATGTTAGCAAGTGATGAATTATATACACTTATAGAACCATTACTTGTTGATATGCTAAGCGAAAGAGGTGTGAGTAAATTAGTAGATATGTATGTTGCTATGGTTCAAAGAGGACTAAAAATAATAGACCAAGTGCCAGCAAGATACAGAGCAGAAGTTCAAGCTATTCTTGAAGCTTTAGAAAAATAGTTGCAAATGATTAAAATTGCGCATTAAAAAGCTTTATTATTTGTAATACCTTGATAATATTTTAAAGTCTGAACTTTTCTTATATAATTAATAATGAGGGGAGTTGGAAAATTGAAAGAGAATATTATCAAGGATAGATTAAAGAGTCTAAGAGAAGAAAAATCGATATATCAAAAGGATTTAGCAGATAAATTACATATAAGTAGAGCTGCTATTGCAAGCTATGAAACATTTATATTATATGGGGTTAATAAAGCTAAGTAAACTAAAAGCAGATAGTTAATACTATCTGCTTTTTCTATTTTGGACAATAAACTACAAATATTTAAGCTGAACTTTAAATTTTATAGAGAAGAAAAGGAGGTATAAACTTATGGCACAAAAATTTCAAATTACTCATATAAATACAAGTGGCAATGTTTCTGTACTACACCCAGAAACAAATGCTGACCAAATAGTGGATGGTAGCATTAATAAGATTTCAAAGAAAACTGAGGTTAGTGATTGGAATGCGAAATCTCAGGAGGTAGCAGAAGCTAGATTAGGTAAAACAACTTTAAAAGAAAAGATTGAGTCTATAGATACTGCTCTTGAGCCAATAAATATTTTAACTGCGTTAAAGACAGTAGATGGAAGTGGAAGTGGACTTGACGCAGATACAGTAGATGGAAGAACTGTTGATGATACTAAAGCAACATCCTCAAACCTTTGGACCGGTCAAAAGGTTGCCAATGAATTAGGTAAAAAACTTAATACTACAGAAATTACTAAAATCGCCCAAGCTGAAAAGGTACTTCGTTTAAACTCGGAAGCAAAGCTAGAAGCAGATGTAAAAGGAAACGCTGATACAGCTACATCTTGGCGTAAACCAAGTACTATAACTCTTGCTGGAGATGTTTCTGGTAATTTTAGTATAGCAGGTAATGAAAATGGTCCAATAAGTGTTACTACTCAAGTTAAAGATGACTCTCATAACCATTCTTATATGGTTAAAGGCGCTAATAGACTAGAAATGGGAACTAATAATATAACAGAATTTAAGAAAACTGGTGCTATATTAAGTGCTATAGACGCAAATGGAAACTTTACAGGCTCTGCTGCGAAAGTAGGAGGTTATAAAGTAGATAACTCTGGTGTGGGAGAAGCAATTTGGACGAGTAGGAAGATAACAGAAGTTATAGCTGATATTGGAGCTAAAGTTAATACGGATACACAAACAATACAAATCGGAAACTCATTAAAAATTAAATATGGCACAGTGAATATCGCAAATTTAAGCTCTGTTAGTATTACTTTTGATGAGCCTTTCCAAATGGTTTTATTTGATGGCAACTCTTTAGAAAGTGTTGACACAGACCAATTTTGTACAAAGAAAAGTGAAACTCTAACAACAAGGGGAGTTCAATATACTTTGAATAAGACAACAACAAAAGGTACTCTTACTTGGTTTGTAGTTGGAGTGTAGGAGGCGTAATATGAGAAAATTATTGTTCCCTCCAATAGTTCCAAACTCACTTCCTGCTTTTGATAAAAATCAAAAGTTAAGATACTACTTTAAACCATCAATAGCTAACTCAATGTCTGAAATAAAACATTTACAAATGTCTATTGTAAGATTAGACACTAACGGAAGTATCCTAACAGATACAAATAGTTATCCTTATGATGTTTTATTTAAGGAGAGTAGCGAAATAAAAGAGGATACAAGTAAAGGATTTTGGTATGTAGATGTTCCCGCTTCTATATTTCCAGACTCTGATACAGCCTATAAAGTTCAAATTAGATTAGGTGAAACAGATATAAGTGGTATGACTACTCAACAACTAGGGAGTGTTATGAAAGACTATGATAAGTTGTCTGAGTGGTCTATTGTAACCATTGTTATGCCTATTACTGTTCCAGACTTTGGAATTCAATCTTTTGATACTAATATTGAAAATAGAGTTGTATCAACTGGTCATATCTTTAATGGATATTATGAAGCAAGAGACCCAAATCGAGCAGAAACATTAAGTTCATATAGATTTAATCTTTATAGTGGAGACGCTTCAAAAGATAGTAAAACATGGAAACTACTTTCTACAAGCGGTGAAAAATATATTGGAATTACAGACAGAGTTAATATGTCATATACATTCCCTTATGAACTAAAAGAGAATGAAAGATTTATTGTTACTCTAACTATAAAATCAAAGAATTTATATACAAGTACAAAAGTATACAAAATCTACTCTGCTGCGCATCCTATATTAGAAATGTTTAACTCTATTGATGTAGTGCCTAACTATGAAGACGCACAAATGGATATTACTGTAAGAGCAAAACAAATTCTTATGAAACTAGAACCTGGAGCAACAGTTACTTACTACAAAGATACCAAAGAACCTAACGTATCTCAGTATCCAAACTTAAAAGCAACTCACGCAAAGATAGATGGTTCTATTATCAGTAATAATGATATATCTTTAACAACTAAAGATGGAATATGGATTTGTCAATTTAAAGCTATGTTCCCTAAGTACAGAGAATCATTAGCTGAAATAATAGCTATGCCAAATATAGAAATATCTCAAGCTAATCAAACTGGAGATAATGGTCTTGTCTCAAAAATAAAAGTTGGTTGTATGAGAATAAATTTAGCATATCCAACCACAGGCAATCCAAATCCAGCAGAGGAGTGGGAATATAGATTTGTGGTTAGAAAAGAAATGGTTATTAGTTCTAATGGAAAAGAAGAGGTTATTCTAGCTCAGAATAAAGTTATTCGTCATAGTGGAGCAATAAACCCAAAACAAGAATATTATTTCTATATAAAAGAAGACAATGGCAGCTTATATGTAGACGTAAAGAAAACATATTTAAGCACAGATTTAGATACTAGAGAAGTATCAAAAGAGATTTAAAGGAGGAGATTAAATGGCTAAAGTTACGATGCCTAGAGTGACAATAGTTCCAGGTGTTGAAAACTCAACTATAAATGTACAACTTACAAAGGCAACTCAAATTAACGCAGGTAATCCTAGTGCCTTTCCATTAGCAAAGGACAACTTTAAAGGGTTGAACTATCAATCTGCGTCAAAGTCTGAGTTAAAAACTCAATTAGCTGAATACTATGCTATAATGAATAGAATAATGGCTGGCACTAAAACTGATGCGGACCTAGCTAATTTAACAACTTTAACTACTCAAATTAGAGAGTTTGTATTAACAGATGATGATTATAATTTAGTAGTTGGAGCTTTACAAAACATGCAAACTTATATCTTAAACTTTATGTATACAGATATTAATAATAAGGCAAAAGCAATGGATGCTCAACTAAACGCAGTAATAGGAGATATAAACAGATTTATGTCAGACTTGGAGACAGTTTACTCTAAATCTCCTTCTCAATACCCAATTCCAGATAATAGCGTTCTTACTGCTAAACTTGAGCAACCAGTCCAAGATACTTTAACTTATACAAACTCAACTAGAGGAGTAATTATATCTAACACAAAGCCAGCAAACCCAGTATCTAAAGAGATAATCTGGTTTAACACAGGGACTCCAGTAAGATAATGGCAGTATTATTTAACGGAGTGTTGGTATCAAGAGAAGCTGGCTCTCTGATGCCTTCAATGAATTTAGACAAAATAAAAATAACTGACACAGTTATGAATGCTATAAAACTAGATTCTGGAGCTAACAAACTAACAAAAGACGATACTGGAGAACACTCTACTCCAATTAACTCTGATAAAAACAATCTTCCTATAATCCACAATGGAGCCTGGTCTCTTGAAACAGAGTTCTATGCTAATTTTAATGGAGATTTAGAGGCTGGACCACTTAGCTTTTATGGAAATGAAATAAATGGAATGGCTATTAGAAGAAGTTCAAATAGAGACAACTTTTCTAATTGGGAAGATATAAGAGTTATTGATGACATAACAAATGTAGTAAATAAAGATAATGAATACTCTTTTAAAGACAGATGTATTGAAAGCGGAATATGGTATATGTATGCTATACAACCAATATCTGGAGACAAAAGGGGTAGCTTATTTAAATCCCCTAAAAGAGCTCTTATATTTGATAGTGCTTACTTAGTTGGAGAAGGCGGCAAACAATTAAACCTTAAATTCGATACGTCTATATCATCTTTTAAAAGAAATATAAAAGAAAGTAGAATTGAGACAATAAGTTCTAAATATCCTTTTATAACAAGAAACGCAAATGTAGACTATAGAGAATTTCCTTTAACTGGATTAATAACACATTTTATGGATGAGTCTGAAGAGTTTGCTCCAAGAGCAGACTTATTTGTAGATGATGAATTCGCAGATGGAGTTATAGACTTAGCCCCGGATTATGAGGCTTTATATAGAACATTTGGAGTTAATGATTTTAATAACACTACTCTTGAAAGAGAATTTAGAGAAAAGGTTTATGATTTTCTAGTAGATGGAAAACCTAAACTATTTAAATCCCCTAAAGAGGGTAATATACTTGTTAGACTAATGGACGTAAATCTAACTCCTAGACAAGATATTAACGGAGGAATGGTTTATACTTTTAGTTGTAATGCTATTGAGATAGATAAAGCTAGCATAGAAAACTTAGAAAAATATGGTATTCAAAGGAGATAGGTGTAATGGTTAGCTTAGATTTTTTACAAGACCAATACTTTTTAAAAGAGTTAGAGAACTACCCAATAAAAGAGCAACACTTAAAAGTTGAACTATTAGACTTTTCTGAGAATACTATTGCTGAAATTCAAGGAAAATGCGTTTCGGGTAGCTTAAATTTAGATGGTGCTAGTTCTATGAGAAGAACTTGTACCTTCTCTTTAATAGTAGATGAAAATACATACGACTTGACTAATGTTGAGAGTATGATTTCTATAAATAAGAAAATAAAGTTGTATACTGGCTACACTAACTTTATGGATAAATACAAAGCCTATGGAGATATAATTTGGTTTCCACTAGGCACTTTTGTTATGGTGTCTCCTTCTATAAATCATAGTGTATCTGGGTCAACTATTAATATAACTGCCAAGGATAAAATGTGTTTATTGAATGGAGAGGTTGGTGGCTCTTTACCAGCTCCAGTTTCTTTACACGAAAAATACATTAGGAATGAAGATGGCACTACTACAGTAGAGTACGTTAATATGTATGATATTGTTAGAGAAGCTGTTATTCACTTAGGTGGGGAAGACCCATCTAAGGTTATTATAAATGATATTCCATTAAAGGTTAAAAAGTTAGTTAGATACATAGGACATAAACCTCTTTATTATGACGCAGATGGAGATGAAACAGATGAACCTGTTAGTGGAGGAAGAACTCTACAACATGGAGACTTAGCTGGCTATGACTGGGTTGATTTTACATACCCAGGGGAACTTATAAAACAAGCAGGAGAGTCTGTGACCTCAATATTAGACTCTATCAGTAATGTGTTAGGGAATTATGAATACTTCTATGACGTTAATGGCAACTTTGTCTTTCAAGAGAAAAAGAACTACTTGAATACTAGCTATGTCCCAATTACAGAATTACCTAATGGAAGTTATTCAGTTAACTTTGGAGAAGATTATATCGCTTATTCTTTTAAAGATAGCAATATAATTTCTAGTTATAACAATACTCCAAACTGGTTAAATATTAAAAATGATTTTGTTGTATGGGGCAAAAGAAAGACTACTAGTGGGGCGGAAGTTCCCATAAGATACCATGTTGCTATTGATAAAAAACCTGTAGTTCCAAGTAGTTATGGCGACATCCCTTGGCAAGTATTCTTATATGAATATGGAAAAAATGCGGAAAACAACGCAACAGATGCTGGATATTACTACACAGAACTACAGAATGAAATTCCAAAACTAATTAATGATGACAAACAATGGAAAAAAATAGACCCATCTTCTATGGACTATTTTTTAGACTTTATAGACGCTGATAGCGAGCTAGGAAAGTTCTCTGTTGGAGCTATTGGAAGAAGAACAAAAGTAGTCGTAGATGATTCTGTTACCACTTTATATCAACCACCAGTTCCAGACTATGTTATAGTTGATGTTAACGACCCAAATGCTAGTTCCATAACAGCAGAACTAAGAAAGAGAGGTCAAGCATATATCCAAGTAAGCAACAGAGATGCTTATACCTATGCGGGAATAGGAAAAGACGCGTTTAGTGTAATAAGAGAATTAATCATGAACCACACTTCATATAGTGAAACTATCAATATAACTGCCTTACCTTTATATTATTTAGAGCCAAATATAAGGATAGAAGTTGAAGATAAGTTATCCAATATATATGGAGATTATATTATAAGAAGTATTTCTTTACCACTAACTCATGAAGGTACTATGTCTATCAGTGCGGTGAGAGCAACAAATAGACTATAAACTTTAGGAGGAAAGTAAAATGGAAACTAGTCTTGAACCAGTAGTTAATTTAATAACTCAAACAGGTGTATGGTGTGTTACTGCGTATATCTTAGGAAGACATCTTCTTCGAGAGAAACAACAAGATAGACAAGATAACAAAGAAGAAAAAGAAAGACTTTATGGATTAATTGAAAATCAAGGTAAGATTTTAGAGCAACAAAAGGAATTGCTTAGTCAACAAGTTAAGATGTCTAACCACAACAAGGAAGTGCTAGACCGACTTGCTGATATACAAGTACTTCAAACTAATAGACTTGATAGAATTGAGGAAAGACAAACTAAACTGGAAGAAGAAATCAAGGACCTTAGGAAAAGTTTACAAAATAAAAATGGGGAGTAGTTAATAACTACCCCCAATTTATTTCTTTGCTGTCCATTTCTATTACATGTTTTCCGATACAAATGCTATCACATATATCTTGGATAGCTTTTACACCAAACTCCGCCTCGACATATTTTTGAGCATTTCTTTTCTGTTCAGCTCTTGCCCTACCCTTTATATTACAAGTTGACTTCCAAGTATTAGAAGAAACTATTTCATAAGGGATATTAAACTCAACTAGAGTTTCTAATAGAATTGCTTGAACATATGCTAACTTCTTAAAGGTTTCCACATTTCCATGAGCAGTAGTCCCAGGTATCTGCTGAAGTTGTATTTCCTCAAAAGCCACTTTACTTGGTTTGTGAGTTTTAAATAACTCAATTATAAACCCTCTTATTTCCTTTAGCTTTTCCGCAGTTGAGGCATCAGACGTTGTAAACTTGTCATAAGAAACAAGACTTCCATCTTCAAAGATGGAATATCCTGTTGTATTTAATGCTTGGTCGAAGGCGATTAGCTTAGACATCTGTTTCAGTCATTTCAGCTTCAACTTCCTCAGTTGTTGAGCCGAATCCTCCAACTCTATCATTCTTCTCTACTAAAAAGTCATCATCTGTTACTGCGAATCTAACAAATTTAGCTTGACCAATTATTTCACCCTTCTTAATCTTAATTGGGAAAGGTAATAGATTAATTACTTGAAAGAAGATTTCTCCTTCATTATCTGGATTATCAACATAGTCGGCATCAATTATTCCAGTTGAATTGGCTAATATTAACCAATATTTTAAAGGAGAAGAACTTCTTATATATAAATCTAATGAGTATTCATCATCCATATAAGCCTTATATCCAGTTGGAATTAAAGTTGGTTTGAAACCAGTTTGTTTTGTTAAGGCTGAAACCTCATCAATAGTACAAGTAGCAAGAGTATCAACCATTTGTTGAGCAATGTCAGGCTTGCCCGCGTCAACCATTTTTTGAATTGCTCCTTGAACTTCTTCTGTTAATTTTTGACGAGCAACTATATCTCCTAAATCAGAAGTTAGTCTTCCCATAGGATAAACAATTACATCTTCAGCAGCAACCATGTCATAACAAGCTGCGTTCTTAGTCTTTCTAACTGGCTCAGCTATTTCTACATTTTCAAATCTTTTTACTTTTTCAAATTTAAACATATACTTCTCTCCTTTTACTCTTTTTAATCTTATCTTGTAAAGTCTGTTATTATATCGCTATTATAAGCAATGCTAACATCTGAGGTTGGTTCTTTAGGGTCATTGAACTTCTTTTTAACTGTTACTAAACAGTATTCATCAACAATCTCTCCTTTTTGCTTAACTTGCTTTTGTTGGTAAGCAAAACTTTCTAATTCAAAGTGAGGGTCTCCTTTTAAATCTTTATGGAATTGTTCAACCTCACCAACTGAATCCACTCTATATACGTCTGTTGTCTTTACTAAATAAATACTCATTAATCATCTCTCCTTTTTATCTTTGCTTTATAAATATATTATATCATATGAAAGTTTATTTTGTCAATATTTTTTGAAAAATTCTTTGAAACTAAGCTATTTTCAAATTTTTCTAAAGTCTTTGTTATGTTTGCTGTAGCAAGAGGTTTTATGAAGACATTTTCTATTTCCATTTCATTTGCTATTTCTACTGTTTTCTCTTCCACCTCAGAAATATCTGAGACAGTGTGTCGAAGCATAATTTTGTCTCCCTCATAAACCGTTATTGTTGCTCCAAGACTAAAGTTTGATAAATCTACTAACATTATTCTATCATCTAAAGTAAACATATTGTTTCTCCTCCTTTATTATATTAGATTTCTATTACACCTAAGTCATAAACAAATAAAGCATAGAAAGCATCATCTATCCATATTTCAATAGCATTGGCATCTTTCTTAACATCAAATTCTTTTATTTGACCTCTGTTCTCTAAGCACTCCATAACCTCTTTGGCTAGAGTATCAGCTAACTCAAGTCTATTTTTATTTCTTAAAGCAAATACTGTATAGTCTTTTCTTTCATTTGATAAAAGCATAAGATACTTAAAAGCTCCATCCTCTGCTAAAGCTAGATTACGAATTTCTTTACTTAATTCATTCTTTCTTTTCTCTTCTAACTCTGGTAATTGTGCCATTAGCATCTTATTCATTGCGTGTAAATCTGTTTTTATTTCAGCTTTTTTATTGTTTTCCATTACATTACTCTCCTTTTAACGAAACAATGATTACAAACTGCTGTATACATTTCATTTCCACCTACTGAAACTATCTCTCCGTCTGTTACCATTTTTCCATTTACTAATCTAACATTTTGTCTTGCTACTTTTCCGCAATGACACATAGACTTAAACTCTTCTACATCATCACAGATTTCTAATATTCTTTTTGACCCTTCAAATAACTCTCCTTGGAAAGTTGTTTTTAAGCCATAGAATATCACAGGTATATTATAATTATAACATATTTTTTGAAAAATGTCAATTTGACTTTTTGTTAAGAATTGGCTTTCATCAACTATTATAGCATCAGGCTCAACTTCTCCAATATCTTTTAAAACCTCTAAATATAAGTCATCTGGTATCCACTTTGCCTCAGCATCTTCTAAGTTTGCTCTTGTAGAGATTACACATTTATCTACTCCATCTCTAGTATCCAATCTTGGCTTATATACAAGAGTATTTAGTCCTTTTTCCTTATAGTTATATATTACTCTTAATAAATCAAAAGTCTTTCCACTTCCCATGACCCCAGTCTTAAAAAATATCTTGCTCATAACAACACTCCTTATAGTTTCTTTACTACTTCATTCCATGTTTTACATATGTCATGATTAAGTACCATACCATCATATATTCCATAGTAGTCTAATAGAATTGGCATATTACTTTCATTAGTTTTTATATTTTTTATATCGTCATCTATTATGGCGTAGCCATTAAACACATCTTTGTTTTTCATTCTCCAGTCGACATAGTAAACTTTGCTCTCTAACTCTGGGAAATACTTTTCTACCCATCTGTGTTTATATATTACAGATTCTGGACTGTGCATTGTTGCTACTCTAACATCATATCCTTTATCTAAGAGATATTTTATACCTTCCACAGCTCCATTAAGAGGTACAGCTTTCTCATATATTTCTTTGCTAGACCTAAATAACTTAGATACATGAGAATCGTCCCATAAAGGGCAAAACTCAAAGTATTTCTTAGAACCCTTTATTCTAACATCAAGTGGTTCATCCCCAGTTATTTCTTTATAAAGAGCAGCAACAGCCCCTCTAGTATCAGCTAAAGTATCATCTATATCAACAAATATAATCTTTCTATTTTCTTCTCTTGTAAACATAATCTAATCCTCCTTTTTTATAATTGGCACATAGCTTCATTAAATTCCTCTGCTATTGTGCCATCTACGAAATCTTCTGTTGTACCAATTACAAATTGGCTATTTCTTCTCTTGTGAATAACAGACCAGCATTATAAATATGTTTATTTTCATGAACATATTTATACCTATTTTCTTATTTCTTTTTATATATTATATACACTTCTTTTTTATTTCTTTCCATATATATATTATATCATAATTTTTTATATATGTCAAATTTTCTATATGCTAAATATATTCTACAATAAAACTATCTCACCTTTTTCAAAAGTTTTAGTTAGATTTATAACTCTTTGATTAGCACTTCCTCTATACATAATATTTAAGTCTTTTTTATCTTCTTCAAATTTTCCATCTATTAATACATCAACATATTGTAATATGTTCATAATTTTAGTGTTATTAATTACATCTTCTAATTTATAGCCAGTCCATAACCAAATAGGTTTATTCGTATTTTCTTTAATTTTAGCTAACAAATCAGCAAGAGAGTTGTCCATAGTTTGTTGTAGCGGCTCTCCACCTAATATGTTAACTCCTTTAACCTTTGGGTCTTCTACATAATGTAGGAATACTGTTTCTGTTATTGAAGTCCACTCTTTTCCATAGTTAAAGTCTTGGTAGTCTTTATTGAAACACCCCTTACAGTTATGTGTACAACCACTAACAAATAAAGTTGCTCTTATATTTGGTCCATTACTTATATCATATCTTCTTAGTTGAGCATATCTCATATAAATCACTCCTTATCATTTACTACATATATATTATATCATTTTTTTAAGTAAAAATCAATATAGACCTTTTTGCGGAAAAAATTGCTATGCGTACAAAAATCAAGGTCGTTGACGCCACCAATAAAACAAAAAAGGAGAGCAAAAGCCCTCCTTTCTAGATGTGAAGAACTCTACTCTTTATTTCCTTAGTCTTTCCTTCATTCCAGAAGTTATCTCCTAGGTAGCCGCAAGTTCTTCTAGTTACATTCATTTTACTTTGGTCTTTATTATGACATTGAGGACATTCCCATTCCCCTTCATCATTGATGATTATTTCTTGACTAAATCCGCAAACTTGGCAATAGTCAGATTTAGTATTAAATTCTGCGTATTGAATATTTTCATAGATAAATTCTATCATATCTTCAAGAGCCTCTATGTTCTTACTCATATTTGGTATTTCAACATATGATATACAACCACCAGTTGAAATCTTTTGGAAATCGGCTTCAAAAGATAATTTATCAAAAGCATTGATTTCTTCTCTAACGTCAACATGATAAGAATTAGTGTAATATCCTTTATCTGTAATATCTTTAATACTACCAAATCTAGCTAAATCTATTTTAGCGAATCTATGGCATAAACTTTCCGCAGGTGTTCCATATAGAGCAAATGCTAATCCAGTTTCTTCCTTCCAGTCAAGAGTAGCTTGTTTCATTCTTCTCATAACTTCTAAAGCAAACTCTTTCTCTTCTGTGTGAGATTTACCTGTCATTAATTTAGTCATTTCATACATACCAATATATCCAAGAGTGATAGTAGCATAGCCATCTTGTAATAATGGAAGTATTGGTTCATGTTTTCCTAATCTAGCTAATCCACCATGTTGCCAGTGAATTGGTGAAATATCAGAAGTCGCATCTTTTAATAGTTCATATCTAACCATTAATGCCTCTTTTGCTAAGGCTAATCTTTGGTCTAATATTTCCCAGAACGCTTCCATATCACCATCTGCGATTATAGCAATTTGAGGTAGGTTTAAGCTAACTACACCCATATTAAATCTTCCTTCAAACTTATATTCTCCATTAGCATCTTTCCAAGGAGATAAGAACGCTCTACAGCCCATAGGTCCGAAGACATTTCCTTCATAAATTTTTCTCATTTCTTTTGCTGAAATGTAGTCTGGATATAATCTCTTAGCAGTACACCTAGCTGCTGCTTCAGTTATATATCTATACTTAGATGTCGCGTGAATATTGTTTTCATCTAAAACATAAACTAATTTAGGGAATGATGGTGTTACGTAAACTCCAACTTCATTCTTAATTCCTAAATGTCTTTGTTTAATGATTTCTTCAATTATCATAGCAACTTCTTCTTCATATTCATGACCTGGCTCTATTTCTAAGAATAGAGTTACGAATGGAGATTGACCATTAGTTGTCATTAAAGTATTAATTTGATATTGAATAGTTTGAACTCCCGCTTCTAGTTCTTTTCTAAGAAGTCTATCAACCATTTCTTTTTGAAGGTTTTCAGACATTCCTAAATCTTGAACCATTGCTTGATACTTCTTTCTGCTTAATGCTAAATACTTTCCTAAGTGTTTAACATTTAAAGTTTGACCGCCATATTGTCCACTTGAAATTTGTGCTATTATTTGTGTCATAACAGTACAAGCAACTTGGAATGATTTAGGTGATTCAACCATCTTCCCGTTAATTACAGTTCCATTGTCAAGCATATCTTTTATATTAACTAAACAGCAGTTAAAGATTGGTTGTATTGCGTAGTCCATATCATGATAGTGAATTGCTCCAGTATCATGTGCTTGAACTATATGAGCAGGTATTAACTTTCTTCTTGCTAAGTCCTTGCTAATCTCTCCCGCAATTAAATCTCTTTGAGTTGAAGCAACTCTTGCGTTCTTGTTAGAATTTTCATTCATAGTTTCTTTGTTAGTTCCTCTAACTAAACCTAACACACTAAAATCAGTTGTATTAGTTTCTCTCTTGAAGGCTTGTACAGCTCTAAACTCTTCATACGCTCTTGCTGTTAAATCTTGTCCATAATGAATTAATCTTTGATAAACATACTTCTCTACTTGAGAAATTGTTGGAGTTTCATCTTTCTTTTCAAAGTATTTTTCAGCATCATTTGCTATTAGTCTAGCAATATCTGGTAGATAAATTCCACTTCCATTTCTCATAGCCTTTACAATTGCTTGTTTGATTTTTGTTTTGTTAAAAGGTACAGTTTGTCCATTTCTTTTAATTAAATTCATTAGTAAAATTCCTCCTAGTTATTTTTATTAGAGAAGGGTGGAAGCCCTTCTAAATCAGTCATATATTTTATTTTTTTAGTTTAATAGCCAAATTATTTTTGACCAAATTTTTCAATTACAAGTCGGCTCGCCCTATCAACTAAGTCGTCTATTGAATTTTTTTCAGTATTCGCTATTGGATAAAATTCAAAATCTAATTCAGAGAAATCTTCCTCATCTGCTTTATATCTTCTAAATATTTCATCAATATCTGGACTTTCTTCTCTTTGAAGACTTCTTATTAATCTTGTTTTTCTTGGTGATACTACATATATAACAAGCAGCTCAATTCTATTGTCTTCTCTTAAAGCTCTTACTCCATCTGGAGTGAATATTCCAACATTAATTTTATTTTCATCAAGGGCTTTTAATTCAGTACCATAGAACCAATCTCTAAAGTCGCACGCCTCAACCATTTCAAAATTAAGAACTTTCTCAGCGAACTCTTCTCCTGATACAAAATAATAGTCAACTCCATCTTTTTCATAATCTCTAGGCGGTCTAGTTGTTGTTGATATTTTTTTATGAACTTGTTTGTGCTTCTCACAAAACTTATTTACTATTGTGTCTTTTCCACTTGCTGATTTTCCTATAAATGCTACAACTTTATACATAAATTATTTCTCCTTTATCTCTTAATCCAGTAGTAGTATCCCTCATATAGCTACCTCCTCTATAATTTGAGAGAAGCTATATAGTCTCTCCACATTTCTTCCTTTTTATATTAATATTATATCATAATTTTTTATAAAAATCAAATATGGAAAGTGCTATTCCGCACTTCCATATCTTTCACTTCTTATTTTTATATCTCCGTCCCTAGTTACTTCATCTATTTTATAAAGTTGATGTGTAACTGTCTTAGCATATTTCTTAGGTATAAATTGGTCTCCTCTTCTCATTCCTGTAAGCATTATCATTGAACCTCTGTTAAACCAAGATTTCTCAACTATCTTCTTAGTTCCATCTGCTTGTCTTTCAGATATTTGCTTGTCGAACATAGCAAAATATTCTGCTCTAAATTTAACATCTACTACTCCATCTGTTGTTAGTATTGTAACAGTTGATTTAGTTTTATTTTTATCTATACAAGTACCAACTATTTTATCTAATTTGAATATTGGAATATTTTTGCCATTTCTCTTGAAGTAATAGTCTACAACAGGCTCTTCTGGCAAACTTCCAAAATTCTTAATTCCATATTTATTTAAGTTAACATGTGCTAACTCATGCTCCCCATGATAGAAACATAAACTATCCATTTCCCAAGCAGACACAGTACCTTTCGCATACTTATCCCACTCAGCTTTAAATATCATTTTGTTATATGTATCTAAAACTGTGTCGTGGTTATTCTTCAACCATTCTCTTGCTCCATCCATAACCTTTTTATAAGTATTGTCCCAACCTTTAATCTCAATAGCTGGAACTCCATTTTCTACAAATATATCTTCTTCATTAAAGAACTCAACATAGAACTTATAGAATGGCTCTGGTAAGAAGTAAAACTTTTTACCTTTATTTATTGCTTTTAATTGCTTATTAAAGTTGAACACTCTTCTTTCAAAATCTATTTCTTGTGGAATTAAGCCTGCCTCGATTAGACCATTAAAGTTTTGAAGAGTTAGCTTTTTCTTTTTATCACAAGTCTCCCAAATATATTTTACCATTACCTTTTGTCTTGGAATATTTTCTAATTTATCAAAAGCACCACCCTTAATTAATGAAATCATAGCTTGTTTATTTGCTCCAACTTTTTCTACAAAGTCCATCATTGAAACATAAGGTCTGTTGGCAATTATCTTATGAACTAATTCATCACCAACTCCATTAACTCCTTTTAAACCAAATAGTATTTCATTATTATCAACATCTGGTTTAAAACCAAAATCTGATTTGTTTATATCAAGTAGAGAAACTTGTATTCCCCTACCCATAATTTCTCCAATGGCTTTTGCCACTTTACCATAGTCAGTAGACTTACCTTCATTATCTTCGTCTGCTGAACCAGAGTTAACTGCTAAACAAGCTGTATTCCAATAAACTGCTGGAAATCTAGTTGCTAATTCTAAAGTTTGAACTCCAACAAAAGAATAAGCTAATGAGTGAAGTTCTGAGAATCCATATCCTAATTGCGGAGCAATTAAAGTATCCCAAAGATATCTAGCCATATTTTCATTCTTTGCTCTATCAAATATCTTAATTCTAAACTCACCAATTTTATCCATTTGCTTTTTAGCAACTAACTTTCTTGCCGCATTACTTTCTGCTAAAGTAAAATTACAAGTATCTTTGTCCATTAGAACTGTCATTAAATCTTCTTGATACGGAGGAACTCCATAATGTCTTTCATAGTATTCACTCATTATCTTTATATCTTCATCAATTAAACCATATGATTTAGCCTCTTGCTTCCAAAGATTTGGGTCTTTTTTCATTCTAACATATTTTTCCATAGGAGTTTCTTTTCCTGGTTCTCCCATTAGTCGCATTAACGCATTTGCCGCAGTCATTTCTCCAACATTTTGTGGTTTAACAACTTTAGCAGCTTGAAGTCCAACAGCAGTATTAAATTGGAATACATCTAATACAGTTCCTTCTCCTAATGCTTTCCATATCTCTTCTCTTTTAAGGTCTAAAACTGAGGGATGTAAATATTTATTATATAACTCTCTTAATGATAAATCTTGCTCTATTACATTATCCTTTTGTAAGAATTCTAAACAAGAAATAATCTTATCAGAAATTTCTGTTACAAGGAAGTCATACTTAATATCTCCAGCATATTCGGCATCATGTAATGAATATTGAGTTATTAAGTCTCCACTTGGAGTTCTCATTATTGCTGCTGTTTCATAAGGAGAACCATTATAGAATACAACTCCCGCAGCATGTGATGAACGTTTATTAATAATACCTTCAATAGACATCATAATTTCTAATAATCCATCATACTGATTAACTTCCTCAATAAAAGCTCTAATTGGCTTTCTATTCTTTTCTATATTGCCATTTATAACATCATTTAATGACCACAAGAAACCTCTTTCAGAAGGTATTAAAGAAGTCATATATTGAGCGGTATCAACATCAATTCCCTCTGGAAATTCTTCAGTTCTGTATCCTCTACAAGCAGTTAAGATAGCTGACTTAGTACCCTCTGTACCAAAAGTAGCAACTTGAAGAATATTTATTTCTCCAATTTTTTCTCTAATTGCTTTAAATATTGCTGGTCTCTTAGAAGGAGCTATATCAATATCAATATCCAAGTTGTTCCAATGTTTCCATTGGCTCGCACTATATCTTCCACAGCTCTATTTCAAGCTGGTCTGGTTGGCACTACGGAATGGTGCTTATCTCCACTCCTCTTAGGAAGTTCCCACTTCCAACTTAGTCTCTACACCTTCATCACCCTATATCCATTAGATATATTCCCAGTCTTTCTTTGAAGATAAGATTTGCTACAACCTAAGTTTTCACTAGCCCATTCACAAGCAGATTTTATTGTTTCAAACTCTTTAATCTTTTTTCCACTAGAAACCTCTTCAATATAACACTTGAACTTATTTCTAGTAAAGCCAACACTACTTAATTCTAAATTAGTTTTTCTATCACACCATTCAAGATTATTTACATTATTGTTTTTAGGATTTCCATCAATGTGATTAACTTCTGGTAGATTATTTGGATTTGGTATAAAAGCCTCAGCTACCAGCCTATGAATTAATTTATGTGTTGTTATGTTATTTTTACAAAGTTTGATATTTTCATATCCACTTGCTTGAAACCAAGTTGACATTATCCTTGGCTCTCTATATTTGAAACTAATTACTTTTCCTTCTGTTGTTATTGCGTAATCTTCAAAATCTTTTATTCTTTTTTCCATATTGAAACCTCCAAAAATATTGTATACTAATAATATATCATATTTTTGTCGAATTGTCAATATCTACTGAGAAAGGTTTGATGCTTGGCACGGGATTGCCATATCATTTCTTTCTGACTTAGGTTTCCCCGTTAGCACTTAATATTTTAAGCACACCCCTTAGCAGGGTTCACCAACTTTTACATGCCCAACGCTCTAGGCATTTCTGCTCTTTCCTTATTTAAAAATCTCCACCAAGGAAGATTCCATTTTACAGGGTCTAATTGAGTTATTCCTAATAAATAATTTGATAAGAAACCAACTGCTGAACCTCTTCCTGGTCCTAAGATAGAACCACAATCCCAAAATAGATTTATATAAGATTGTAATGTATTAAAATAAGCTGTTAGTGATTGTCCTAGTCTTTGAGATATAAAATCAATAACTTCTGCCTCTGTATTTAGTCTTTCCATATATTCAATAGAAACTAAACCTTTCTCTTCCATAGCATCTAAACAATAGTTAGCCCAATATCTATCTTGTTCGCTATCTGAAGCTCTCATTTTATCAATGAATTCATATCCTAATGGTTGTAAACATACTGGATAATGTTTAACTTTTACTACAGGAATTGTTTGTTCCTTAGCTAAATCATAGAACTCAATTTTACTTTGAATTTCATTTGTGTTTGCCACCATTTCTTCTATTTCTTCTATTGTGAAAGCAGGGCTTAAATATTCAACAATTTCATCTTGGTTCATTAAGAATGAAAACTCATAGAAGTCATCAACTTCTCTTTCTCCCTCTTTGGAGTTAAGATATGCTTTATGAACAAATCTATCTGCTTTTGTTAAATAGTGAGAGTCTGTTCCAAACACTAATTTATATCCCATAGCTTTTGCTATTCCCTTTGCCCTTCTATTTACTGCTACTTGCTCTGCTCCAGTTCCAGGGGCAACTTCAACATAAAAATCATCACCAAAGATGCTTTTCATTTCCTCAAGAAAATTAACTATTTGACCTTTGATATTATTAATTTCTATTATTAAATTACCATCTTCATTGTTTGTTTCTAGTTCGATAAGTTTTAAAACTAATTGAGAAAACTCACCACCCAAACAAGCTGTAGAGCCAATAACATGACCTTTGTACTTATTTAGAACTTCTTTTAATTCTGATTTAAGAGTTGGAACTCTTTCCATTCCTCTGTCGTGGTATGAATTATACCAAGCAGTGGAAGATAATTCTCTTAAAGCTCTGTGTCCTATTGTGTCTTTAGCTATTAATATAAAGTGGAAATATTTTTGAGATTTATCTCTTGTTTCTGTTAGATAAATTTCATTTCCTAGAGCAACTCTAAAATCTGGATGTTTTTCTCTAATTGATTTAGCATATTGAACAACTTCTACATGGGATGATAAACATTCATGGTCTGTAATTGCTATACCAGTCATTCCATATTCTATTGCTTTATTTATTAAATCCTTTGGTCTATTGATACTATCTAGTAGTCTTATGTTTGAATAATGAGTGTGGTTATGTATTCCAAAATATCTCATTATAAAAATCACTCTCCTTTAAAACAGCTAATATTTTTATTTCTTGTTTACTACATATTTATTATATTATATTTTTTATTATTTATCAATTAAATTCTCTTTGTCTTAACTCTTCCGCATAATTCACATTCTTTTGTTTCATAGTGATTAAACATTATTTCTCTTACTGTATATTTGTATTTGTGTCTACATTTAATGTTTCTGATGTAGAAGGTTCTAATGGCTGAGATGATGTCTCCAAGCATTTTTTATCCTCCTTTAATGATGATGGAAGAAGGTGTTCAAAAGAGAACATTATCTTCTCAGTTTCTTTGTTTTTAATTATTAAATCAAAATCGTACATATCTTTCTCCTATTGTTTAACTATTACTATTTTTCCACAGCTCTTGTTATTATGGCATAAGTGCAATGATAAGAATGAAAAATAGTAGTATTATAGATAGATTTAAAAAACCTATTATTTTATTATGCTTGGGTGTTTCTCTCCATTGCTTTTTTAGATTTAGAATAGACTCTTTAAACTCTTCCTGTTTCTTACTGGCGTTTTCTATTATCTCTATTTGACGTTGTTTTTTATGTAGTTTTTTATATAGTTTTATCTGTAATTTTTCCTCTTTGGTTAATTTTCTTTTTGGTTTTTTACTCAACGCTTTCATCACTAAATCGAATGGAGAAACAGTTGTCTTATTATATACCTTATTATATAGTGCCTTTTTTGGGTCTTTAATCCATCCAACCCCTTTCTTACCATAGAAAGGTGTATAGGTTTTTTTAATTTTTCTTTTTATTTTCCCTGTAGTTCTTGATTTTATTCTTTTTTCCAAGTTAAATTTTCTAAAACCAAATTTCATAATTAATACCCTCCTATATTAAATCTTTTATATTAAACTTTTGATTATATTTAATCCTTATTAGTCTAATATTTTTTCTTTGACAATACTCATTTTTTAAAGCGTCTCTTCTCTGAACAACTTCTAAGTTTTCCTTTGTATTCCAAGCTGTGCTACAAGTTGTATATTTAAAGTGTTGGATGCCATCAAACTCTATTAAGTGGCTTAACTCTCCATCTTTATATACTCCAAAATCAAATCGTAAAGCATATCCATTCTCACCTTTTAAATCTGGAAAGGTTTGTTGTGTTTTAAACTCAACATTATTTTCTAATAGCATTTTAGCTATTATAGCCTCTCCTTTGCTTGTTATACAACCGCACGAGCTAGTGTCTCCATTTCTTAGATAATCACCAAAAACGGAAACTATATTTCCGCAATCACAAATACACTTCCAATACACTCCATGTCTATCACTTCTTGGCGGGTTTTTATCCTCCTCAAGCACCTTTAATTTTCCATAGACATTTCCAGCCTCATTCTTTACTCTTGCTGCTCTCATTTTTTTCATTCTAGCACAACCACAGCCAGTGCTTCTTCCTCCTCTTAAATGACCACCAGATACAACTCTAATAGTACCACATTTACACTTACAGTTCCACATCGCTTGACCTGATGAATTATTTTCTGCTCTTGATAATACAGTCCAGTCTCCAAAAACCATATCTTTTAAGTCTATTAAACGTGCCATAAAATCCTCTCCTTCTTATGATAAGTATATTATATTATATTTTTAAAGAGTTGTCAAGACTTTCTAAGCCTTAACAATAACTAATTTTTGTTCTGCTCTGGTAATGGCTGTGTAGAGCCAGCGCTGATGAGTCTCCCTGTTTAAGAACTCTTCGAAAAGAAGAACTTTCGGCCAACTCGAACCTTGTGATTTATGGCATGTTATACA
This sequence comes from Lachnospiraceae bacterium, assembly GCA_017625815.1. GTDB lineage: Bacteria > Bacillota > Clostridia > Lachnospirales > Lachnospiraceae > Coprococcus_C. Next base: position 69,778 of record JAGAKD010000090.1, read on the forward strand.
ATATCCATAATCAAACTCCATTGGGAAAGGTAGTTTCTTTCCATTTCTGAAAATTGGTTTTGCGTCTCTCGCAAAAGTAGGATTTCCTTGAGTCATTAGTTTATAATCCATATCTAAATCTCTCATAGCAAAATCAAAAGGAGCGGTTTCATCAGCAAATTCTGGAAGAAAATCTGCTTTCATTGGTTTACCTAAAACTCCTTGGTCAGTTCCTATCTTTGGGTTTACAAGAGTACCAATCATACCATTTATTAGTGGGTCTCCACATTCATTACTAGTGTCCCAATAATTTTTTAAACAGATTATTTTGTCTCCATCTTGAGGTTCTGCTCCATAACCAAGCAGAGTTCTCATTTGATTATTAACCATTCTTCTAGTAGCATTTTTACCGCAGATTATTTGGTCTGCCCAAGTGTACATTCCACTTACAACTTGACTTTTATCAATAACTTTAACATCATTTCCATTCATTAATTGAAGAGGTTTTCCAGCTCTTATATCCATTGAAAGTTTAATTATATCACTCTCAAGAGCTTGACGCATAACTTCATCAAGGAAAATATGTGGGTTAGCAAGTATTCCATTATCTTCTCCGATTGGCGGCAATTGAAATGGGTCTCCAAGAGCAATTATATGAACATCATGTTTTAGAGCTTGTTCCCAGATATGTTTAGGACACATAGAAACTTCATCTATTACAATTAATTTATAAGGAAAATCTAACTCTTCTTTTGGAATGTGAGCAAAAGTACCATCTTTCTTTTTATATGACTTGTAAAGTAGTTTGTGAAGAGTAACCGCGTCTTGACCTTTTTGTTGAAGTACAAGAGCAGCTTTACCTGTAAAACAAGCATAAGCAATATATTTGTTTTCTATTCCTAATTCACTTATTAAAAACTTAACTAAAGTTGACTTCCCAGTCCCAACTAGGCATACCCCGCAATACAAGTATAAGGTTCTTTCATTTGGAATCTTCTTTTCGCTATTTCTATCCCTAATTGTTGTTTTTCAGTTAATTTTACCATATCCATATTATAATACCTCCGTGATTTTAAATATTTCAGCATGAAGCTCTCTATGACAATTAGCACAAAGTAATATACACTTTTTACTCTCTTCAATACTTTCTTCTAATTTTGCTCTATCATTACTAATTGTGAAATCTTTTTGAGAAGGGTCTATGTGATGAAATTCCAATGCTCCACTACATTTATCATAGCCACATCTAACGCATTTTCCTCCATGTAGTCGTTTTACCAACTCTAACATTTTCCCTCTTGTTAAAGTTTCTCCATCTGGATGACACTCATAACAGCATTTCCTTAAATTCGCTGAACCTGTTTTTGGGGTGAAAAATTTTCCACAAATCGGACATACTTTATTTTTTATTGGTTGTTGTCGTCTATTTCTTCTAGCTTTATTTTCACAATCTTTACTACAATATTTTTTATTTGCTTTTATACACTCCATTTCTAATCCGCAAACTTCACAAAGTTTTTTCATTTTTTTTATCACCTCTTTATCTTATATTAATATTATATCATAATTTTTATTTAAAATCAAAATAAAGAAATCAGCCTAAGCTGATTTCTCTTTAATAAGTTCCTGGAGTTTCCCAAGGGAACGCAGTTCCAGAAGTTCCACCAGTCTGTCTTCCTACAACATTATATTGAGGTATTGTTGGGGATTGATAAGTTGAAGTAGGTGTATAGATAGGTGTTTGTTGTTGTTGTTGTAGTACCTGTTGAGCAGCCTTCACTATATCCTCTTGTTTTATTGAGGGTGTGGCAGAATTATCTGCCGCGCCTCCTTGAGACACATCATTGTTGCTCTCTTCTTCTTTTTTAGGGGTTTTTGGCTCAACAGTATAAGTCCTTTCCTTTACTTCTGTTATCTTTTCTTGTATAACCCCTTCCTCGTTATACTTTTCTGTTGTAGTAGTGATTATTTCCTTAGCTAAATTTTCCATTTATAATGGTCCTCCTTTATAATATATAATATATAATACTATTAAAAATAATAGTCTTGTTTTCCAACAACTTCGTAGTCTTTTATTAAAATCTGTGGAGTTATCATTCCTTGCCACTCATTTATAGCACAAGTTCCTATAACATCAATCTCAGTATAACCTGAAGACTTTAGTGATTCAAATTCCGCCTGACTTGCTCCAAACTTAATTAAAGAAGTGCCGTTTTGTAAAGTTATTTTAATAGTAGGGTTTTTATTGGCAGACATTAAAGTAATATTATTGCTAGTAATCTTAATTCCTTTTATTACTATCATAGCCTCGTCTATCCCTTTTCCCCAAAGACTCTTCATACTTCCAATGTCAATTATGTCTTGAGCTTTAAAATCATTTGACATATACTCATAATCAACATCATAACAGGCAGAGAAGTCATAATTGGCAAGAACAGTATTCGAATAATCTATAAGAGCATTTACTTTATCCTTATAAATACCAACACCCATTGCCGCAGCATGTCCTTCTGCGTACTCCATAAAACCACTCTCTAATAAGAATGATTTTAAATCTTTTAGTTCTGATTTATCATATCCTCTTGCTGAACCTTGTAAAAGTCCTTCATCAGTTTCTCTAACTAAAAGAACTGGTTTTTGATATTTAGCCATTAACTGATTAGCAATTAATCCAGTTAAATTTTTATCTAAATCTTCTGACACTTGAACAACTATTATTTTATTCTTATCTAAATTGTTTGCGGCTATTATTTGCTCTACATATTCAAAACCATTGTCTCTTGCTTTCTTTTGTCTATTGCGAACATTAGTAGCGTTTCTGACAGCTTGGACTACAACAGCTTCAGTTTTTCCTTTTTCTCCTCTTTTTGTAGAAGGTATCATATCATAAGCACAATGATTTAACATAGCCTTAAACATAACTTCTTTTTCGGCTTGAGTTCCAACTCTAATTGTTGCGTTTATAAGTGGAGCAATATAAAATGCTACACCTATTGGAGTAACTGTTTCTCCTATTGAATACGCTTGACGCTCAACAAGAGCTTTAAAGAAAGGATTCTCTATTCTAGTTAAGCCTTTTTGAATTAGATGTTTAGTTTCAAAATTTCTCATATCCATCATATCTGCTATCATTCCAAGAGATACTAAATCTAGTATTGTATCAGCCTCTTTTATTTTCATAAGTTCATCTATTTTGCTACAGAATTTATATACAACTCCAACTCCACTAAGAGTTTTATTTGGATAGTCTGATAGTTGGTTATTTATTATTATCGCATTTTCAGAAACTTCTTCTGCGTCATGGTGGTCTAGAACTAAAACGTCTATTCCATTGTCCTTTAAGAACTTGTGTTGCTCATAATCATTGCTACTAGCATCTGGGCAAATTACAAGTTTATATTCATTAGCTACAATTTCCTCTAACCACTTCTCTTCTATTCCATGTTCTTTACCTTCATGAAGTTGAATTGAAAGCAAGTCCATAGCACTAGGAAATACCTTATAAATATAGTTTACTAAAGCTGCTGACGCTGTGAATCCATCAGCATCACAATCGACAATTAGAAACATCTTTTCTTGATTTTTTATAGCAGAAACAAGTCTTTTAACTCCTTCTGCCATATTATCTAGTAAATCTGGGTTTAGTATATCAGCATCACTTGTTTTTAAGTAATGCTCTATATCTTTTACGTCTATTCCTCTATTTACTAAGATTTGTTGCATTGGACTATAATTTTTATTTGGTTTTGCTATTAATTTATATTTCATTTGTTTTTCCTCCTTATTATTCAAAATACATTCCCATCACCCCTTATAGTATTATACGTTCTCTAAACATCTTTAGGAAAACTTCTTTTCCATGGTCAATAGGAGAAGATTTGTAATCTAAGTAGTTGTTCTTATCAAACATACAGGATACCGCAACATAATTTTTATATTTATCAGCTAATTTCTGTAAGTTCTTTGTGTGAGATTTAAACTCTTTATCACCAATTTCTTTAAATTGTCTATCAAAGGCAATTACTAATTCTTGAATTCCTAACTCTCTCAAAAGCTCAAACTGATGACTTGAAATTGAACTCCCGCAACAAGCAACTGAAATGTTGTTGTCTGAGCCAAAATAACTATCGTATAACATTACCGACTTTTCCGTATTAATCTATTGTTTCCAATAGTACTGACTATATCTTCCTAAGAAAAACTCTTAGCTACCGTTTCAAACTACGTATCAATAGTAGTCTTACTCTGCTAAAGCAGATAGTCGATACAGGCTTATTAAATAATCACTATTTCCTTAGTGGATAATTATACCCGTCTAAGATATACGCTTTTCTCTCCCCTTTGTTAATTTTCCTTATTGTCGCGTCATTACAACCATACTCTTTTGCGATATCCTTCATTGTTCTATCTGAAGTAAGTAATAATTCATGGATTTTTATAACCTCATCTTGAGAGAATTTCAAGCCTCGAGTACCCTTAACATTTGAAGGTCTAATAGGGTAGCTTTCCGAATCCCTTTTTCTTCTCTCTCCAGAGTTTATATTATATATATGTGTTAATGATAAGCCAGTCTGTTTTGAAATATCTTCAAACTTTATACTGTGGTCTTTTAAAAGACTAATGACTACATCAATTAAATCATCTTCATA